>PWNQ01000047.1 GCA_003557725.1 Bacteroidales bacterium
AACAGAATAATGGTGGCCGTCAAGTTCGTGCGGTTTTTCGCAAAACGCGTCATGGCGTCCCGAAAATAACCAATCGGTTTGGTTTCAAACTTTTTGTCAAAGATTTTTTCGTCTTTTTGGACAAACTCAAATTCTTTTTTAGAAACTTTTGTATCAGCTGAGTATTGTTTTTGGTTTTCTTTGGGCGGACGCTTTTTATGTAATTTAGATTGCTTACTCATTTTCTAGCCCCCATTCTGATACGCGGATCAACTACACCATAAGATAAGTCAACGAGTAGTACCGCAAATAAACTTATGATTGTGTAAAAGGCAGTAACGCCTAAAACCAAGTTGTAATCATCTTGCTGCATGGCGCTAACAAAGATACGGCCTGTACCGGGAATAGAGTAAATACGTTCAATGATAACCGAACCACTCAACAGTCCAACAAATGATGCAATAATACCTGGGACAAGTGGGACCATGGAGTTACGCATAGCGTGTCTGATGACAGATTGGGTTCTTGTTAAGCCTTTGGTTCTAGCAAGTAACAAGAACTCTGAGGTCAATACTTCGGATAATTCGGCACGTGTCGTACGCGTAAGGCCTGCAACGGCACCAAACGATAAACCTAGTACCGGTAACACGAGTGCCTCAACTCGAATCCAACCTGTAATATCCGCGGCGGGATACTGAGAGGGTAGCCATCCGAGCTGATAACCAAACACCAGCACAAATATTGACATAACCACAAAACTTGGTATGGAAATAAATACCATAACGCTCAGTGATATAATATTATCGGTCAAGTGGTCTTTTCTAAGGGCTGCAATGATACCTAAGGCGAAGCCAATTGGTATGTAGAAGAATAATGCGATAATGTTCAACATTACCGTTACAGGTATTCTACTAACCAACACTTCGAAAACAGGCACATTGGCTTGCACACTTTGTGATACACCCCAATTCCACTCGGTTAAAATATTCCCCATCCACTGCACATATTGTCTGGGGATAGGAACAGGTTCATAAATTCTTAACTGCGTATCTTCATCGAAGTAAAATGCGTTTCTTGGTAATTGAATCTGGCGGTCTCTAATACCTTGAATGGTATCAGGATCGCGCTCAATCCGACGTTCCATTAACCCGTCTCGGACTTGTTGCTCATAAAAAATTTCACGTTCTTCTTCGGTTGGCGGCGGATATAGTGGCGCTAAACGAAGAAGAGAGAAATTCACGGAAATGACCAAGAAAAGGATAATAAAAATCCACAAGGTCCTGATGATTGTATACCTTATCATGAAACTCTCCTCTTTCCTATTATATAAAGTTTTTTTTCATTTAGTATATAATATAACAGATAGAGTAATTTTTCAAGGTGTATAGATACTTTATGAACTGAATTGTAAATATTCTAAAGAAGAAAACAAGTTAATTAGGCCATAATCAATCGTTTCACAGTATATATCAAGAATACTTGTAATAACCTTGTAAAAGGATGTGAATTACTAACTTGCATTCATAGTTAGGTGAAATACGCTGATTTATTCTACAATCGTTTCTATAACTCTTTTCATAGCCAAAGAAAAGCACCGTCATCTCAAGCTGACGGTGCTTATGATTTTACTAAATGACTATGATGTTAAATAGTCTTTGAACTAGTGATTACTCGTCATCACCAATGACAATGTCACGGGTAGATTCTTGACCAGCAAGCACGTAAGTAGTACCGTTAAGTGCAGATGCGAGTGCATCGAATGACCATATTTCAGTTACTGTCTCACCATCAAGGTTTTCATAAGTAACTTCGATGTTAGCCGTCGATGTATCGATACCCCAGTCCATAGTGAAGCCGCCACGGTTATCTTCAGCGAAGATATAGAGGAAGCTTGCAGCATCTAAGGTAGAACCAGAGATACCACCCATGTTGAGGTCACCAACACCTATCAAACTACGTTGGAAGTAGTTATCAGGGAACTGCCATGTAGAGATGTCAATTGTAATACCAATATCGAGATCTCTATGATAGAAATGACGTTCAAATTCACTTCTAACGTATTCAGCGTAAGCAACGAGTGCTTCAGAACCAGATTGGATACCGAAATCAAGAACGATACGGTCACCGTCTTCGTAAATTCCTTCAGCTACCATTTCTTCAACGATCTCTTCAAAGATATCACGTGCAAGGTCTGGGTTAAAGCCATAAGTTGATGGGCTAAAGCCGCGTCCTACCCATGTATATGGATAATCCTCATCAAACTCATTAGCCATCCATTCTTCTTCATCAGCTGCGATGCCATCGGCTATGTCTTGTTCCATTTGCCATTGCATACCATATTGGTAATCCCATGTACGGAAGTCAACACCGGTTTCAGGGGCAACCATATAAGCACTTGAGAAGTAGAACATTTGTGCGTCATTGGCAACCATAAATTCATTAGAGATTACATCACGGTTAAGTGCATAGAAGATTGCATTTCTCATGGTCATGCCATCTTCTAATTCCCAAGAAAGAATTGGTTCAGGTTCGAAGCTGCTACCTGGGAATCTATCAAGTTGTGCATCCATGTCTGGTAAGCTGTTAATAACCATACGGAAGGTAGTTGCACCAGGGATAAAGCGGATGCGTGGGTCATCTTGATAATCTTCAAATTGTGCCCCAGGAACCGCTACTGCGTCTAATCTACCTGCCAAGAATTCTTGGAATCGGATTTCAACGTCTTCAATAACTCTCCAAGTGTAGTGTGTGTAGAAATGACGATCTGGTTCGTGGAAGTTTGGATTTTCAGCCAAACGTACGATTTGATCAGGCTCGTAATAATCTACATAATATGGACCATGATATGCGATAGTGGTTTCACTAACACCATATGTATCCCCAGCTTCATCTAGTTGATCGTAAAGACCCAAGTGGATTGGCGTCATAACGAATGAACTGAGCCAATAAATAACTGACCATTCATCCATATCATCTACGAATTGGAATTCAAGGGTATAGTCATCTAATGCTGTTAGACCAACATCTTCAAAGTCAATCTCGCCATCAGCAAACTCTTGTGCTCCAACGATTTCTTGTGGAGCAGATGTGAAGTCGCCACCACCAGCAATCGCACGGAACCAGTTTTCTTCAAGGGCAAGTTTATAGGTATTAATAAAGTCATGAGCTGTAATATCGGTTGATAAATCATCAGAATCTGTCTCAGGATGGAAATACCACTCAAGGTCTTCTTGTAGTGAAACCGTCCATGTTCTAGCTAAGATACGACCAAACTCTTCAATGACTTCTTGACCTTCTTCAGTAGGTTCAAAGTCTTCATCAACTAAGGCATTGCCTTCTGCATCAAATGGTCTTGGCATTTCGGTTGCCATGGATGGTAATACATCATAACCATTTAAATCCTCATTGAATGCAAAGTAATAGAGTGAATCCAAGTACAAAGTCGCAATGTCAGCTGTAACAGAGTCTGTATAGTTCCATTGGTCGAACGTATCTGGGTTCGAAGTCATAGCTGTACGGTAGGTGTATTCACCAGCGTTACCAGGGGATCCATCTTCCATATCTACATTCGAATCATCTTCTGACATTGTAGCGTAACCAAGGCCAAAGCCCATAACTGGAATGTAGTCATCAACTGGGAACTCTAAGCGTGGATGATACATGGCATATCCAGCGTTCATATATACAGGTACGCCACCATACATGGTTTCCATGAGATAACGCTCTGCATGAGCGAAGAGAATATTTCTAGTTTCTGCAGGTAAATATCTATAGTTAAATTCACCCGTTGGGAAGGTAATTAACTCTTCTTCAGTAGCAACAACGTTAATGGTACGTTCGCCACTAGCAACTTTGCCATAGCTGTTTTCTACTTCGAAAGTAATCGTATATTCGCCAACTTCATCAGGATCGAAGTCGCCATCATCAGTAATAGTGATATCACCAGTGATGTCGCCATCAAGCTCATCAATAGCTCTTACTTCGTCTAATGCAGCGTAAGTAGTACCCACTAAGATAGACTGTTGTGGTGGGAAGAATAAATCAGTTTCTGGGTTTCTAACTACGATATAGAATTCAC
>PWNQ01000055.1 GCA_003557725.1 Bacteroidales bacterium
AGCCCGGGAGCCCCTCTGGGTAGTATATCCCAACCCCTGCAAGGATAAGCTGCATGTGAGCTTTCCCCAAAGCCCGGACCCACACCAAACCCATCTGCGCCTTTATAGTCCGGAGGGTAAGCTGCTGCAAAACTGGGAAGTGCCGGCCCAAACCCAACGCTTCACCCTGGACATTTCGGCCTACAGCAGCGGCGTGTATTGGTTAGAGCTGTCTACCGGTGAGAAGGTGAGAAGGGAGAAGGTGGTGGTGTTGAACCGTTGAGAGCAGCGCCCGCCGCCGCCGCCCCTGGCAGTTGACAAATCCGCCCCGGGGGGTATTATATTGGAACGCACGGCAATGCGTCTCTAAGGTCTCCGTTTTTTGTTCTTAAATAAATACTGTGTGCAGAAAAGAAAAAGTAAGAAACAGTGCAAATAAAGACAGGTTAGCATTAGTGTAAAAAATGATTATCTTTGAAGCCTAAATAGAAGTTGTCCGATTTATAAGGGGCTAAACCAGTACTTTAGCATCCGTCATTCAGCCATATTTTGGTTGGTATGTAAAAGCAGGTTCAAAGATATGGAGTCATCACAGACAGAGTTAAGGAAAGTTTTGCGCAGCGTGGTTTTTCCGGTGTTGTTTGTATTATTGTTATGGATCATTAAGGGGGTGGAGCTGCTACTGGATGAGAGTTTATCTCATTATGGGATTCTTCCGTTGGATGTGAAAGGGTTGCGTGGTGTTTTGTTTAGTCCTTTGCTTCATGGGGATGTTCAGCATCTGCTTTCCAACAGCATTCCATTGATTGTATTGGGTTTTGGGTTGTTTTATTTTTATGGGAGCTTAGGATGGACGGTTTTTATTTTTTCCTGGATATTTTCCGGTATTTGGCTATGGGTTTTTGCTCGTGAGAGTTATCATATTGGGGCCAGCACTCTGGTGTATGCCCTGGCTGCTTTCCATGTGCTTTCCGGCTTGCTTCGCAGGGAGAAGCATTTGCTGGCCTTTACCTTGTTGGTTTTTTTCCTTTATGGCGGGATGATCTGGGGCATATTCCCTGATTTTTTCCCTCACCGCAACATTTCCTGGGAAGGTCATCTCACCGGCAGTCTGGCCGGGATTATCCTTGCCGTGTATTACCGCCGGGAAGGCCCGCAGAGGGATAAACCCCAGTGGGAGGAGGAAGAGGACCAGGAAGATGAAGATAAAGGTGAAGATGAAGGTGAAGGTGAAGGTGAAGATGGTGAGTTTCCTTACTGGAAAGCGGGAATGGATCAGGATCCCCGAAAGATCAAATACCGGGTACGTTACTATTATCGTCCACGCAAGGGAAATCGTTGAGAGGATGGGTTGATCAGTAGTCGCGCATGCTTCGTTGCATATCCTTTTTTATATCCTTAGCCCGGATACTTTCTTTTTTGTCATAGCTATGTTTTCCTTTAGCCAGGGCGATATTCACTTTTGCCCATCCTTTTTCCGTGATATACACCCGGGTAGGGACAATGGTAAATCCTTTTTCCCGGCTTTTGGTATGCAATTTTTTTAGCTCTCGCTTGTTGAGCAGCAGCTTTCGGGCCCTTTTGGGTTCGGGAACAAACTGTGTGGTCATATGATATGGAGAGATATGCATTTCCCTGATATACAGCTCTCCGTTGGGGTTAAAGGTACAATAGGCCTCTGCAATGGAAGCTTTTCCCTGTCGGATGGATTTGATCTCCGCACCGGTAAGCATTATTCCGGCGGTGTGCTCTTCCACCAGGAAGTACTGGAAAGAGGCTTTTTTATTCTTTATATTAACTTTGCTGGCGTCCATAAGCGGATGCAAAGATAGCAAACATAATATTCATATAGAGCTAATATTTTTTGGTTTATGGTTGATTTATATGCTATTTTAGGGGTTGGCCGGGAGGCGGATGAGCGTGAGATCAAGCGGGCTTACCGTCGTTTGGCGGTGAGATATCATCCCGATAGTGGAGGTGATCAGGCCAATGCAGAGATGTTCATAAAGGTCAACAAGGCCTATGAGGTCCTTTCCCATCCTCGCCGCCGCTGGTGGTATGATCATCAGTACTTGAAAGGGTATCATGCAAGGCCCCGGGCCAGTTATGGAGGTGCTGCCCGCCGGCCGGCAGGGCAGGGAAGGCCCCGTTATGCCCGAAGGAAGCCACCTACACCAAAAAAATCCACACCCCTTTATCTTCGTGTTGACTTTCAGCTTGCTGCCGGGTCTTTGGTGCTTATTATTGGCCTGGTATTGTTTTATAATAACATTCGTCTTGCTGCCATCAAGCGCCATGATGCTCATACTACAGGGAAGGTATACTCTGCCGTGGCCACTGGAAAACGAGGCAAAAACCTTCATTATACTTATACGGTGGGCGACTCGCTATACCGCCGCCATGAAGCCAGACCCACCTCTCCCGGTAGCAACCGCATCTTTAACGACCAGGGGATTCCTGTACGCCGAAACTATCAATTTAAAGTATGGTACAACCCCGAATATCCCCATCGCGGCATAATAGACCTGGAAAAACTCACTCCGGAAACGGTGTTTAAGGTGAAACGGGATGCCTTTGAAAAGCTCCAAAAGCAGGAAGACCTGTCCATTTATCAGGCCACCTGCATGGTATATGACCTGTACGACCAAATAGGGATGGAGGTGCTGGGCATTATTTTAAGCAGTGAGGTGAAATGGTATCAAAGCCTGAAGTATAACCGGCACCGCTACAGCCGCATGAAAAGATCAAAGGTGTATAAGGCCATTGCAGAGGACTGTAGTAGCTTGATTATCATACCATAAATGGTGGTTGGCGGTGTGTGGCTTTACCGCAGGTCGATCACTTCCACTTGGGGATGCTTTGCGGGGTCGAAGGTAAATTCGCTGTCTTTTAGCCCTTTATTTGCCTCAAACTCTTCAATAATATAGGTGAAAGTGGTGCTGTCTTTATCGTAAATGGTGGAGCTTACCAGTTGGTTATTGTCTTTATTGATGCGTACTCTGACCCTGAAAAAGGACCGGCCTTCTTTGGGGACCAGGTCGATAATGTGGATGGTCCGCCCGGCAATGCTTTCTGTCCGGATATATTTAGACCGGTAGTTTTCTTCCCAGTTTTTAAGTATTTCCAGTGGGTTGCTTTCATCGCTCTCTTCCACGTGGGCGATATGTACTTCTTTCATTTGGGGCATGTAGGTCCAGGCGGTTTTTCCGTCACTGATCATGATTTGTTCGCCCATATTGATCTTATACATTTTCCCTTTCATCCAGGCTCTTCCGCTTTGGCTTTCATCGATATCGTGCACGTTATTGCGCATGTTAAAGGTAAACCGGATGGTAATATCCTCGTAGCTTTCCAGTAATTGACTGGCTTTCTGCAGGATTTCCCGGGATTTGGTGTCGTCCACCTGTGCGTAGATGGTAGTAACCGGGAGGAGTATAAATGTAATTACTAAGGTTTTCCAATTCATGGTGGCATTGTTTTCGGTTAGATCAGGGGTTATTGTTATGGTCGTTCAAAAACTGTTCCAGGCTTGCTTCGTCGGTGATTTTTACTTCTCTGGCCTTGCTTCCTTCGAATGGTCCGACGATTCCTGCGGCTTCCAGTTGGTCGATTATTCTTCCGGCGCGGTTATATCCCAGTTTCAGCTTTCGCTGCAACAGGGAAGTGGAGCCGTGTTGGTGCATTACGATGACTCTGGCGGCATCTTCAAAGAGCTCGTCTTTATCTTCATCATCAAAAGCTGCGTTATCGCTGCCGGGCTCATCGGCCACTTCCGGGAGCAGGAATGCGCTGGGATATGCTCTTTGGCTGCCGATAAAGTTGCAAATGCTATCCACCTCCGGCGTGTCCAGGAAGGCACATTGGAGGCGCAGCAGGTCGTTACCGGTAGACAGTAGCATGTCGCCCCGTCCGATGAGCTGGTCGGCTCCCGAGGCATCCAGAATGGTACGGCTGTCCACTTTGGAAGTAACCCGGAAGGCAATACGCGCCGGGAAGTTGGCCTTGATCACTCCGGTAATAATATTTACCGAGGGCCGCTGAGTGGCGATGATCAGGTGGATACCCACCGCACGTGCCAGCTGGGCCAGGCGGGCAATGGGGCTCTCTACCTCTTTGCCTGCCGTCATGATAAGGTCTGCAAACTCATCTACTATCAACACAATATAGGGCAGATAACGATGGCCGTTTTCCGGGTTGAGCTTCCGGTCAACAAACTTGGTGTTGTACTCCTTGATGTTTCTTACCTGCGCGTTTTTCAGCAGTTCATAGCGCTGGTCCATCTCCACGGTAAGGGAGCTGAGCGTTTTAACCACCTTTTGGGTATCGGTGATAATGGCCTCCTCCGAGTCGGGCAGCTTGGCCAGATAGTGCCGTTCAATCTTAGAAAATAAACTGAGCTCCACCTTCTTAGGGTCAACCATCACAAACTTGAGCTGCGATGGATGCTTCTTATACAGCAAAGAAGCGATAATGGCGTTTAGGCCTACAGACTTTCCCTGTCCGGTGGCCCCGGCCATAAGCAAGTGGGGCATCTTGGCCAGGTCAAAGACAAAGGTTTCGTTGGAAATGGTCTTTCCAATGGCTACCGGCAGGTCAAAACGGGAGGATTGAAAGCGGTTGGAACGGATCACCGTTTTCATGGATACGATCTCCGGGTTGCTGTTGGGCACCTCAATCCCTATGGTTCCCCTTCCGGGAATGGGCGCAATGATCCGTATTCCCAGGGCAGAAAGGCTTAGGGCAATATCATCTTCCAGGTTTTTTATCTTGGAGATACGCACACCGGGTGCTGGAACGATCTCATACAGTGTGATAGTAGGGCCTATGGTGGCTTTTATCCTGCTGATCTCGATATTATAGTTGTGAAGGGTTTTAAGGATCTTGTTTTTATTTGCTTCCAGCTCTTCTTTTTCCACGCTGATCATGTCCGACCCGTGTACGTCCAGCAGGTCTGTGCCTGGTAGCTGGTAGTCGCGCAGTTCCAGGGTGGGGTCGTAAGGGGTGTCGATCTTGTAATGTTCCTGCCCTTTATGCTCCTGATTGCCGTTGGCTGCTTCTTCTGTTTTGGCTTGTTCCACCGTAAGCTCCAGGTCATCCGGCTGCTCCTCTTCCCCGGGGTCCTTATCCATCCGGGTGGACAGCTCTTGCCCGGTTTCTTCCGGTGGTGTATCTGTGGTGTCCGGCGCTTCCACTTCCGGCCCTTTATTTATTATATCCCCTTCTGCTATATCCTCTTCTTTTATATCCTCTTCGTGGCTTTGGTTATCTGTTTTTTCCGGTTGTTTTTCTCTATTTTGAGGTATTTCTGCGGTCTGCTCTTCCGCTCTGGGTTCTTTTTCCCGCTGGTTTTCCTCTTTCTTTTTCAGTATTCGAAGCAAAAAGTTAAAGCTAGTCAGGGCATATACCCCAAGGATAAAGAGCAGTATAAGGCCGGTTCCCACGTCTCCCAGCATGCTGATAAGCCAGTTGCGGCTATGGTATCCTACAGAGCCGCCCATCAGTAGAAGGTCTTCGGAGCGAAAAATATATCCGGCGGCAACGGAAACAAACACCAGCAGGAAAGAGCAGTGCCGGTACAGCTTTCCCTGGGGCAGCAGCCTGATCCCTGCAAGCCAGCGCAAGCCGGTGACCGGAAGCACAAGCACCAACACAAAGGAAGCTATACCAAAACCCCGGGTGATCAAAATATGCGACAGGGTAGCCCCCAGCTTGCCGGCGATATTGGCCGGACGGATCTGGTCATTGGATAAAAAATCGACAGCCGATAAATATATATAGCTGTAATCACTCTTCCAGGCAAATAAGTGAGAGATAAATGATAGTAACAACAACAGGGCAAATACCACCAGCGTGAGCCCGGCGATCCGCCTGACCCGTTCGTTGACTTTAAAGCGAAAAGCAACCCTTTTGCCTGAGGGGCCGGACTTTTTTTTCTTCTTTTTGTTTCCGGAACTGACAGATTTAAAGGTGTTTTTCTTCTCCTTGCTCTTTTTTCCCATAATGCCTTTTCTTGTGAAGCAAAAATACAAACATATTAAAAAACGCATGCACAAAAATGCACATGCGTTTTTAAAGCCAGGTCAAAATCATTATGATCTAACTACATGCCCATTTGTTGCCGCTCCTCTTCAGTGAGCTTCTCAAAGTCGGCGGGGATGAGAAAATCGGTCTCACGAAGCCTTTTTTCTTCAATTTCCACCGCAGAATAAACCATAGAGTTTTCTCCCTGCTTTACTTCATATTCCAGAACCAGACCGTCGATCTCTTTCATATAGGGATTGTCGAAGTTGAGGCTTCGGTTTCCTATCTCAGGGGTGTAGAACATGGTCAGCGTTTCGGTTTCGCCGTACTCATTCTTAAAGGTGGCCACGATCTTTTTAGCCGTATACCCGGCGATCTCTTTGGTTTCCTCCTTCTCTTCCACGCTTACCAGGTTTTGATCATCCTCCTGTGCCATGAGCTCTTCTTCGGTTTGGGTGAAATACTTTTTGATTCCCTGAGCGGAGATCATGGTGGTTTTTGTCCTTCTGTTTCCGTCGGTGATCTGTGTGATCTCTGCCATCCCCTGCTGGATAACCATTTTGGAATAGTTGTCCATGACAAACAAAGTGGCTTTACTGGGCAGCTGTGCCCTTTGTGCCGGCTCCAGATCGGAGCCCGGATAGGTTATCTCAAAGGTGATCTCTCCTTGAAAATCCTGGTCACCAAATCCTTGGAAAATACTGCAAGATGAGAAAGCAACGATAAGGGATACTAATAATAATGATATTCGCTTCATGATTACTTAAGGTTTAAAATTTATGCAAAAGTAAACTTTTTTTTCCATTATGTGGGCTGATATTGGTGGAGCTGATTAATTTTGCACGATTTTACAGAGGTACCCATAATCACTTGTGTGGTTAGTCCATTTGGGATTACCTGGGTTCTGAGAAATACACGCCAACAAACAAGGTCCACATTGTTGTGAGCTTTTTTTCAGTTCTTTGGGGATGTGAAGCTTTGGGTTATACTTTTGGATGGGAAATAGTGACGTATTCACACCGGACTCATGTTGTGTAACTACAAGTGGTTATTAATAACTAATTTAAATGTTAAGGTATTATGGCAGCATTTGTCACCCGTGAGCGGGAATTTTCTCTGGCCTGGTTTCGGGCATATGGCATGATTGTTCTTGGAAGTGCCGTCCTGGCTACCGGGTATGCGTTATTTATTGCTCCTCACGAGATTGTCACTGGAGGGGTTTACGGGATAGCCATTATAATCAATTCTTTTACCGATTTTCCCATAGGGGTTGCCGCGCTAATGATGAATATTCCTGTGGTATTGGTGGGGGCCCGTGTACTTGGTCCCCGTTTTGGCTGGAAGACGGTATTGGGTTTTACGCTTACATCGGTATTCACAGATGTGATCTGGTATGTTACCGGGGGTAGTGGCATTGCAGAGGGGGACACCCTGTTATCCACTTTGTTTGGGGGACTGTTCATAGGAGCTGGTGTGGGTTTGGTATTTAAGGCACGGGCCTCAACAGGAGGTACCGATGTGCTGGCCAAGGTGATCAGTCACAAGACACGCATTCCTTTGAGTCAGGCTATTATGCCATTAGACGGCATGATTGTCCTGGTGGGAGCCATTGCTTTTGGAAACTGGACCATGCCCCTGTATGCCATTTTGGCCATATTTATCGTGGGAAAAGTGATCGACGTGGTTATGCAGGGGATCAGCTATGAAAAGACCTTATTTATCATTTCCGATTACCACCAGCAGATCAAAGACAAAATACTGATCGATCTGAACCGGGGGGGGACCATCATCCACGGCAAGGGCATGTTTAACGACACGGAAAAGCAGATTATCTTCACGGTGGTATCCCGCCGGGAGTTGGCCATTTTAGAAGAGCATATTATGCGTATAGACCCCCATGCATTTGTGAGTGTGATCAACGCCAATGAGATTATTGGCCCAGGGTTTAAGTCGCTTACTGATAAGCTTCAAAAGGACTAAACCGGCGGGATTTATCCGTTGTTTTCGGTGACTTTCCCCGCAACACATTGGAGTACACGGGCCGGAAAGGCCTCTATAAGCGAATAGTCGTGGGTAGCCATGATAATGGCACGCCCGCTTTTGCTTAGCTTAACAATTAGGTTCATGATATCCCGGGAAGTCTCCGGATCCAGGTTTCCTGTGGGCTCATCAGCCAGGATGATCTCCGGATCGTTTATAAGGGCACGGGCAATAACCACACGTTGTTGCTCTCCGCCAGATAGCTGGTGGGGCATTTTAAACCACTTGGTGCTCAACCCAACCCCGTTGAGGACGTCTTCCAGGCGGTCTTCCATCTCCTTTTTTTTCTTCCAGCCCGTAGCTTTCATGACAAACATCAGGTTGTCGCGCACCGAACGGTCATGCAATAGCTGGAAATCCTGGAACACAATCCCGATCTTACGGCGTAATGCCGGAATATCACGGTTTTTTATCTTGTGTAATGCATGACCCGCTACCTCTGCTGTGCCATCACGCATGGGAAGATCAGCATACAATACCTTCATCAAACTGCTCTTTCCGCTTCCGGTTTTGCCGATCAAATACGTGAACTCCCCACGGGAAATGCCGAAAGAAACATCGGATAACACCAAGTGCTCCTTCTGATATACGGTTACATCCTGTAAGTTTATTATAGTGTTCAATGCCATACCCTCTTATTAGAATGGTTAAATCTCTGCAAAATTAACACCTTTACCTTTAATGTGTGCGGGGAATATCCACAAAAATATTTCAACCGCGAAGAAAATGCTTTTCCGAATATTGACAGGAATATTGATCATCAATGATTTTAGTCAGTTTAGCAGCAATGTAACAATCGCCCCTCCAAATTATATCTGTTTTTTTCTATCATATATTTTGTTGAATAAAAAAGAATATGTACTTTTGCACGCTCAAATAAGGCACATTGGACCAGAGAATCATTAATAAGCAACCGGATTATGGCAAAGAAGCATAAAGAAGACCGCATTCAGGTTATCCTGGAATGCACCGAGCACAAAAACAGCGGGAAGCCGGGCACATCGCGTTATGTAACCACCAAGAACCGCAAGAACACACCCGGCCGGATGGAGTTGAAAAAGTTCAACCCCACATTAAAAAAGTATACGGTTCACCGTGAAATCAAATAAAACCTCATAGATATGGCTAAGAAAGTTGTTGCATCATTACAGGCTGCCGGAAAAAGCTTTGCAAAAGTTATTAAAATGGATAAATCCTCCAAGACCGGAGCATACTTCTTCAAGGAAGAGGTGATCCCTGATGAGATGGTTAAGGAGTATTTCAGCAAAAAGAAATAGCAGCCGGCTGTGTGCATAGCCTTTTGGATAATCCTCCAAAGGCGTATGCCGTTCATCTTTAGCAGGAATTTAAGGAGGCAGCCTATAATATGGCTGCCTTTTTTTATAGATAATTATTCTTTTTTCCGGATTCTTTTTCGTTGAAATAGGTTAATTTTGGCCGCGTATTGCATTTACACAGTCCAGTCTATAAAAGTTACTTTTGATTTTCAGCGGATGTGAAAAATGTGTGTTTTTAGGCCGGGCTCATTTACAGGAATTTAAATTTATTACAGATGGGGTTGTTTGGTGTATTTACCAGGGACAAGAAAGACAAGTTGGAGCAGGGGTTATCCAAGACAAAAGAAAGTGTTTTCTCCCGGCTTACCAAGGCCGTTGCCGGAAAGTCGCGGGTGGATGACCAGGTTTTGGATAATCTGGAGGAGATCCTTATCACTTCCGATGTGGGGGTGGAGACCACCTTGCAGATCATTGAGCGCATTGAGGGTCGTGTATCCCGCGATAAGTACCTGGGAACCTCCCACTTGAACCGTATCCTGCGAGAGGAGATCGTGGCTCTGCTTGAAGACCATGCCCCTGCACAGGGTGAGGGCGACTTTGATCTGCCCCCGTCACAGGAGCCCTATGTGATCATGGTAGTGGGTGTTAACGGAGTGGGAAAGACCACCACCATTGGCAAGCTGGCCCATAAGTTTAAAGCGTCAGGCAAAAAGGTGATCCTGGGTGCTGCAGACACCTTTCGTGCCGCCGCAGTGGACCAACTCACCATCTGGGGCCAACGTACCGGAGTGCCCGTGATCAAACAAAAAATGGGCAGCGACCCCGCCTCCGTAGCCTATGATACCCTCAAGGCCGCTATAAAGGAAAAGGCCCACGTGGCCATCATCGATACGGCCGGAAGGCTCCATAATAAAGTGAACCTGATGAATGAACTGGGAAAAGTGAAACGGGTGATGCAAAAAGTGGTGCCCGGTGCACCGCATGAGACTCTGCTTATCCTGGATGCTTCTACCGGGCAAAATGCACTGGAACAAGCTAAAAAATTTACCGAAACTACCGATGTGAACGCCATAGCCATGACCAAACTGGACGGAACAGCAAAAGGAGGCGTGGTTATTGGAATATCTCATCAACTGAAAGTGCCGGTAAAATATATCGGAATAGGAGAAAAAGTGGAAGACCTGCAGGTATTCCGAAGAGAAGAGTTTGTGGAGAGCTTGTTTAGTGATCAATAATAACCCCGGATCATGCCTGTGGTGGCCCACTCCGGTAATTTAATAACAGGGTAAACCATAACCAAGTCACGGATAATAACAAATTCTTTATGCCATGAAATTCTACATACACCTATTGATAGCTTTTGTGCTGACCCTACTCCTGGCAGCCGGCTGTAATGTGGCTTACGTCCCCAACAAACATAATGTACCCCTGATGCAGGAAAAAGGAGACTTCTCGGTGAACCTGAGCACCAATAATGCCCAGGGGGCATATGCCATCTCCAATAGCCTGGCGGTGATGGCCAACGCTTACTTTCGTGATAATGACTGGGAAACCATTCCCATGGATACAGCCAATGCAAAGCCTGTTAAGTATCAGGCCAACCGGCTTTTGGCGGAAGCAGGACTGGGGTACTACCAACGGCTGGGCGATAATGGCGTGTTTGAAGTGTACGGCGGCGCCGGGATGGGAAGCATACACTTTGAAAATAATAATGAGTACTTTCATGCCGGAATGAAAAAATCAGGCGCACTGTATAAGGCCAGGATGGGTAAAGCGTTTATCCAACCGCAAATCGGATATAAAAGCGATTACGTGGATATCATTTTTTCCACACGAATCAGTGGGTTGACATTCAGTAATGTGGATACCTCAGGGTTCTCTTTTTACCAACTGCAGACCCATAACCTGTATAACCTGGAGCGTCAACCATTCTTTTTTATAGAACCGGCCATTACCATGCAGTTGGGATATAAATACGTGAAGCTGTATACCCAGGCGGTGCTGGTAAGAAAAATCAACCCGGAGCCCATCAGCTACCGTACCCTTGGAGTAAATATGGGCCTCCAACTGGATATCCGCAGGATGTTTGAAAGCTTTTCACCAGAAGGATAAGATGATCTGGTAAGGGTGCTTTCAGTTTTTTATGGATTACTCATTGTTTGAAGATTTTTGTATTTTTTTAAACCTGGAATAATAATAGTTTTGACCTTATTGAATAAATTGAATAACAAACCCATATCTGTTCATGTGACCACCATGGGGTGCTCCAAAAACCTGGTGGATTCGGAGGTGTTGATGGGCCGTCTCCATAGTGCCGGCTTGCAGGTGGTGCATGAGCGCCGTATGGAAAAGGCTGATGTGGCCATTATCAATACGTGTGGATTTGTACAGGATGCCATTGAAGAGAATATCAGCCAGATACTGGAGTGGATATCCCGGAAGGAGCATGGAAGGATACAAAAGCTGATCGTTACAGGATGTTTGGTAAAGCGCTTTAAAGAAGCACTGCAGCGAGAGCTTCCCGAGGTGGATGGGTTTTACACCATGGACCAGGCCCACCTATTGGTTCGTGACCTTACCGCAGGGTGTTCCCCTGCGGGACAGCCCCGTAGGATGTTATCCACCCCCTCTCACTATGCCTGGCTTAAGATTGCCGAAGGGTGTGATCGCCGGTGTGCCTTTTGTACCATACCGTTTATCCGGGGAAAAAATGTTTCACGCCCCGAAGAAGAGTTGGTTGAGGAAGCCCAATGGCTGGCCCGTCAGGGCGTGAAAGAACTGATCCTTATCGCGCAGGATACTACCCGCTACGGACTGGATATCTATGGAAAACCACAGCTCCCCAGTCTTTTAAAAGAACTGGAGAAAGTAGAAGGCATTGAATGGATACGCCTGCACTATACCTATCCGGATAAGGTGCTATATCAGGTGTTGGAGGTGATGAAAGACAGTAAAAAAATATGCCATTACCTGGATATTCCCCTGCAACATATTTCCGACCCTGTGTTGTCTTCCATGAGACGTGGCCATACCAAAGCCCTGGCTGCGGATATTTTGAAACAGTTCCGCCGGCAAATCCCCGATGTGGCGGTTCGTACCACCATGATCACGGGATACCCCGGAGAAACGGAACAACACTTTCAGGAGCTGAAAGAATTTGTGGAAAGCTTTGGCTTTGACCGCCTGGGGGCTTTTGTGTACTCGCCGGAAGAAGGTACCGCTGCTGCCGGATTCAAACACCAGGTGCCTGAAAAGGTGGCCCAAAAACGAATGGAAGAGCTGATGGAGCTGCAAAAAAATATCTCCGCACGGCTAAATAGCCGCAAAGAAGGAAAAGTGCTTAAAGCCATTGCCGAACGGAAAGAAGGACCATACCGCGTGATGCGTAGCCAGTACGACTCCCCGGAGGTGGATACGGAGATATTTGTAACCGACGACGGAACACTGGAAAATGGACAGTTTTACCACATACAAATCACCCGGGCCGGCGACTATGACCTCTGGGGGAAGCCGGTACAAACCCAGCCATAAGAATGGCCCAGAATCATTTTCCAAAAAAGCTTACTTTTGTCCCAACCCTTTCAGGCATTTATTATGGCGCTAGAACAGTATTTTGAAAAGTTCAGGAAGAATATCGTGGGGCACCACCAACCCCTGCACACCCCATATGGCCAAAAGAAGCTGATCTATATGGACTGGATTGCCAGCGGACGGCTATATTATCCCATTGAAAATACCATTACCGGAAGAATAGGACCCTGGGTGGGCAATACCCACACCGAGACTACGGAAACGGGAACCTTGATGACCAAGGCATACCATTATGCCCAGGAGCTGATCAAGGCCCATGTGAATGCCTCCACAGACGATGTGATCATCACCGCAGGGACCGGCATGACCGGTCTTATCAATAAGTTCCAGCGCATGCTGGGACTGAAGACCTGTGGTACCATCAGCCGAAGCGAATGCCTTAAGGACTCGGAACGGCCGGTGGTTTTTATTACCCACATGGAACATCACTCCAACCATACCTCCTGGTATGAAACGGTGGCCGATGTGGTACAACTGGAGTTTGATGATGACTTGCTGGTGGATACCGCCTCCCTGCGCCGGGAGTTAGAGAACTATAAGGATCGTAAGATAAAGATCGGCTCTTTTACTGCCTGCTCTAATGTGACCGGCATCTCTACACCCTATCATGAACTGGCCGCAATTATGCATGAACACGGGGGATGGTGCTTTGTAGACTTTGCAGCCTCAGCACCCTATGTGGATATTGATATGCACCCGTCAGACCCCTTGAAAAAATTAGACGCCGTGCTGTTCTCGCCCCATAAGTTTCTGGGAGGACCCGGCACCTCCGGCGTGCTGATTTTTGATAAACGGCTCTATAAAAGTTCTATCCCCGATAGCCCGGGCGGCGGAACCGTTGACTGGACAAACCCCTGGGGCGAATTTAAATACGTGGACGACATCGAAGCACGGGAAGACGGAGGAACTCCAGGATTCCTGCAAGCCATGAGGATAGCGCTGGCTCTGGAACTGAAAAACCAGATGAATACCGGAAAAATTGCCCAAAGGGAAGAAGAGCTGCTGAAAACTACTTTTCAAGAAATGAAAAAAATCCCACAACTGCATATCCTGGCTCCACACATTATTAAACGCCTGGGGGTGGTGTCTTTCTATTTTGAAGATATTCACTATAACCTGGTGGTTAGATTGCTCAATGATAAATTCGGCATTCAAACCCGGGGCGGATGCGCCTGCGCCGGAACCTACGGCCATTACCTGCTGGATGTGTCCTATGAACAGTCCAGACGCATCACCCAGATGATCAACTCAGGAGACCTGTCCCAAAAACCCGGATGGGTCAGACTGTCGCTGCACCCCACAACCACCCGGGAAGAACTGAATACCTTCCTCAATGCACTGGAGGATATTCGCAAAAATCACCGGAAATGGAGTAAGGACTACGAATACCATAAATGCTCCAATGAGTTTTATCACCACTCCATCAGTGAAGACCAAAAAGAACGGGTGAAACCCTGGTTTCAACTGCCTCAATGAGGATAAAGAGTTAAGCAAGCATATAGAGCCGATTTGGGACCACCATAATTTGCAAGGAGTTGAAAGACACGGTGGGTCATTTTGGTTAAGAATTAATGAATAAGCAGGCAGACTATAATTTCTCTCCTTTCCCAGTGATTATTGCGCGCCTCTCAACCAAAACAGCTACAGGGTAAAGTTAAGTACCAGAAGGAATGCCAGATGGATCAAAAATAGTGCCGGTGCCAGAGGGTTTTTTATCCGGATATCCATGATGATCCATCCGGCAATAAATAAGGCCGACAATATCCACCAGGCCAGATAGTTCTGAAGCGGAATGCCCATGCCTCCCCAGCTCCAGTAGTCCAGGCGGATGGCTACCGGCTCCAGCAGCAGATCGTAAAACACCATCATAAAGGCGCCGGTAATGATCCGTGGCAACCAGCCCAGAACCATAGAGCTGGTGATCACATAAACCATATATATGAGCATAAGCCAGTTGATGCCGATCATCAAAGGCGTGCCCAATACTTTTACCCCCAAAACATCACCATAGGTGTAGTGACCAAAGATATACCCCGTGTCTACACCATATATCTCCGCGACCATCCCACCAATAAAAACCAAAGAAAATGCCAGAAATACCCGGTAGCTCCAGGGACGATGATAAAGAGCTAACAAACCCGCCGACAATAAAAGGTTATATGGTGTCAATGATCTGAACAGGGGGCGCCAACCCTCACTGCTTAACCCTAATACCCCCGTAAAGTAAATGATAGCCAGAAAAATAATGACGTATTGAACCTTTAACCACTTCATGGTAAATGATTTTTTATAATGGTATTACTGGTAATAGCTGCAGAAGCCAGACATAAAGGGATGCCCCCGCCCGGGTGAACTGTGCCCCCGGCAAAATACAGGCCCTTTACCGACGACTGGTTGGACT
>PWNQ01000195.1 GCA_003557725.1 Bacteroidales bacterium
AGATCTGGTCAGGATACCCCAACTATGGGTTCCAGTTTATGGCTGGCGTCACGTATTCAATGTAAATACTAAATATCAGTCTTTTATATTTTTCTCCCCCATAAAAAAAAGTGGTTGGCCAGTGGTTGCTGTTTCAAAGAAAAGTGGTATATTTGCATGGCATTTTCACAAGCACATTTTACATTCAATAAGCGAAAGAAAAACTATGACCGAAGAGGAATTAAAAGAATTACGAAAAGATTATTCAGCCAGCAATATTCAGGTACTGGAGGGTTTGGAAGCAGTAAGGAAGCGTCCGGCCATGTATATCGGTGATTTATCCAGCAAAGGGTTGCATCATTTGGTAAACGAGGTGGTGGATAACTCCATAGATGAGGCCATGGTGGGCCATTGCGACCGTATTGATGTGGTTGTTTTGGAGGATGGCTCCATCAGCATCACGGATAATGGCCGTGGGATTCCGGTTGACAAGCACGAGAAGATGGACAAGTCGGCTCTGGAGGTGGTAATGACCGTGCTTCACTCGGGAGGGAAGTTTGATAAAGGGTCTTATAAGGTTTCCGGCGGATTGCACGGAGTGGGCGTATCATGTGTTAATGGCCTGTCCCGTCATCTGAAAGCCGATGTATTCCGGAAGGGTCATCACTATGTGCAGGAGTTTGCATATGGGAAGCCCCTGTATCCTGTGCGCCAGGTGGGCGATACCGACCAAACAGGCACTCGTATCACCTTTACCCCTGACGAGTCTATTTTTCAGGTTACCACCTTTAGCTTCGATGTCCTTTCCGGACGGCTTCGGGAGCTGGCTTACATCAACAAGGGGATCCAAATCAGCATCACCGACCAGCGGGAAAAGGATGAAGACGGGGAGCCAACCCGGGAGGTATTTCATTCCCAGGAGGGGCTGGCCGATTTTATCAAGTACCTGGACGGAAACCGGGACACCATCATTCAGGTACCCATCCATATCGAAGCGGAAAAAAACAACATCCCTGTGGAGGTGGCCATGCAATATAATAACTCCTTTGCAGAGAACATCCACTCCTATGTGAACAATATCAATACCCATGAGGGAGGCACTCACCTGGCAGGATTCCGGAGGGCACTCACCCGTACCCTCAAGTCCTATGCCGACAAATCGGGCATGCTGGCCAGGCTTAAGTTTGAGGTGAACGGCGATGACTTCCGGGAAGGGCTAACAGCCATTATCTCTGTAAAAGTCCCTGACCCACAATTTGAAGGACAAACCAAGACCAAGCTGGGCAACTCGGAAGTGATGGGCACGGTGGATCAACTGGTGAGTATCGCCTTGGCCAGCTACCTGGAAGAGCACCCCAGAGAGGCTAAAACTATCGTTAACAAAGTGATCCTGGCGGCTACGGCCCGCCATGCCGCACGAAAAGCCCGGGAGCTGGTGCAACGAAAAAGCGTGCTGTCCAGTACCGGACTGCCGGGAAAACTGGCCGACTGCTCCGTTAAAAACCCGGAAAAAGCAGAAATATTCCTGGTTGAGGGTGACTCGGCAGGAGGAACAGCTAAAGCCGGCAGAGACCGAAACTTCCAGGCTATCCTGCCACTCAGGGGAAAAATCCTCAACGTGGAAAAAGCTATGCAGCATAAGATCTTCGAAAACGAAGAAATAAAAAATATCTTTACCGCACTGGGCGTAAACATCGGAACAGAAGAAGACAGTAAAGCGCTCAATACGGTAAGGCTCAGGTACCATAAAATCATTGTTATGACCGATGCCGACGTTGACGGAAGCCATATCGCCACCCTGGTGCTTACCTTCTTCTTCCGGTATATGAGAGAGCTGATTGAAAGGGGATACATATATATTGCCACACCCCCACTCTATTTGCTTAAAAGAGGAAAATCAGCCAAATACGCCTGGAGCGAAGAGGAACGCCAGCAAGTTGTGAAAGACCTGGCCGGCCCCGACGGAAACATCAAAAACATCTCCCTGCAGCGCTATAAGGGTCTGGGAGAAATGAACGACGAGCAACTATGGGACACAACCATGAACCCGGAAACGCGTATACTCAGGCAGGTAACCATCGACAACGGACGGGAAGCCGACCGTATCTTCTCCATGTTAATGGGTGATGAAGTGCCTCCCAGGAAGGAATTTATCGAGAAAAATGCCAAATATGCCAATATTGATGCCTGATATCCATTTATACAGATGACTCCGGCACCGGACATCCCAATGGCTCCTTATTCATATCTCCCCTTATGATCCGTGCTCTAAACATATGTAAAGCCTATGGCAACCTGCAGGTGCTGAAAGATATCACGCTGGAGGTGGAGGAAAGCCAGATAGTATCTATTGTGGGGGCTTCCGGAGCAGGCAAATCCACGCTGCTGCATATCCTGGGAACTCTGGACCAGCCATGCAGCGGAGAGATTTATTACCACCAGATCAGGGTCAATGGCCTGCAGGGGAAAAAACTGGCACGATTCCGAAACCAAAGCATCGGCTTTGTATTCCAGTTTCACCACTTGTTACCCGAGTTTACCGCTCTGGAAAACATCTGTATGCCGGCCTATATTGCCGGCACCGGGAAAAAACAGGCCCGCCGGGAAGCGGAAAGCCTGCTGGAAATCATGGACCTCACCCAGCGCAAAGAGCACAAACCGGCTCAGCTGTCAGGGGGAGAACAACAACGGGTAGCGGTAGCCAGAGCACTGATTAACCGCCCTAAGGTGGTGCTGGCCGACGAACCGTCCGGAAACCTGGACTCCGGCAGCTCACACCAATTACACCAGCTCTTCTTCCACCTTCGCGACCAGCTGAAAAGCACTTTTATTATCGCAACACATAACAACACCCTGGCCAGTTTGGCAGACCGAAAGCTGGAGATGAAAGACGGAAAACTATTATAACAGGGAGTCCTGGCGCGAATCTGCCTGTTAACGGCGAGAGGAAGGGGCTGTCTGAGCCCGGTAAAAGCGGTTTAACTGATCAATGCTGGGAGGATGAGCTTTTCGAACATAATACCCTGAGGTATAGACGCCGGCTTCCAGACACTTCTTTAGGTCCAACTGAGCCAGCCACCCTGCCATAAACCCTGCATTAAAGTGATCTCCGGCTCCGGTGGTTCGTTTGGGCTTGGAGGTGTAGGGTCCATCCACCCAATGGGCATTTCCCTGATTATCAGCGGCAGCAGCCCCTTTAAGGGGATGGATGGCACAGCAGGCCAGCCCCAGTGCATCACAAAGGGCCCCCGACCGGTCAACCTCGCGGCTGTCATCGAAACCTAATAACGCTGCAATAATCTCCGATTCCCGCTGATTCAGGCTTAGCACCACCGGCACCTCTTGCCCCATGTATTTCAACAGCTGAAGCAGCTTACGGATATCTCCATCGTCACGCTTTCCAGGGTCAGCCAGGTCGATAAAAGCTACGGGCCGTACTGACCAGCGAAGAAAATCCTCCATAAACAACTCCATAATACCATTCATCCCCGGTATCATAGTCCAGTTGTTAAAGACCACCAACGAAGAGTCTGTTACCATTTCCTTTCGCGACTCCCTGGGAAGAGCCTGCTCCAATACCTCACGGTTAACCTGGTCCAAAGAAGCCATCTTGCCCAGCATCAGCTTACCATCATCAAACTCCAAAGCATCCGTAAATGCCGGAGATGCCAGCGAAGTAACCGATGAACAGGAAGAAGCAAAATCTTTAAAAACAGTATCAACCCGGGGATGACCCAGGGAACCCACATAGTGAACCCGGTGTCCAAAGCGAGCCAATGCGTTGGCCATCAATGGGCCATTTCCTCCCATAAGACGCTTGCGCACCAGCAACTCGAAATTTGAACTCTTTCCCGAAACCGACCGGATCGCCTCGCCAAAATCGGAAATAGTGGAATACAAATCCACATCTTTCATGGATCTGCGCTTGTGAACCACACGAACAATACTGTCGATAAAGCCATCAAAGCCAGCTATAACCCCCGACGATCCAGTGTTATGTAGCAAACCCTTTTCCATTAATGCC
>PWNQ01000021.1 GCA_003557725.1 Bacteroidales bacterium
CTAATGATGCTGAAGTGGGACTAACACTCACGCCGGTAACAGCCACTGGATCTGGATCTGGTTCCGGACCGCCGCCACTACCATCACCAAATCCCAGGGTGTAAAGCATGTGGTTATTAGCAGTTTTTGAGTTGGTTACAATGTTCTTTGTACTATTAGCTGTAAGCGCATCGTAAACTTGTTGTGCAGTAGCATTGGGGTTGTTTTGCAGGAATAATGCAGCTGCTCCGGCAACATGCGGCGATGCCATGCTGGTACCGCTAATGGTTCTGATCGCGGTTTCACTGCCGATCCATGCCGATGTAATGCTTGAGCCGGGAGCAAAAAGGTCAACACAATCGCCATAATTCGAGTAGGAGGCTTTTGCATCGGTACTAATTGTTGCTCCAATTGTGTATGCTCTAAGTGCACGGGCGGGGGAGTAATTGCAAGCAGGCTGCTCACGACCACCCATATTTCCGTTACCTGCCGCAACAATTACAGGCACTCCTGCATTGTACATACGCTCAACTGCTTCATCAAGTGCCAGGTTGCCTCCACCGCTAAGGCTCATATTGGCAACGGCCGGCTTGACATGGTTTGCAGCAACCCAATCCATACCGGCAACCACACCAGATGTGGATCCGGAACCGGAATCACTGAGCACTTTTACTCCAACAAGGGATACATTCTTGGCCACACCGTAAACTGTACCACCAACGGTACCAGCCACATGTGTTCCGTGTCCCTGACGGTCAACACCATCATCGCCAAAGGCAGTAAATCCGAATGATGCACGTGTGCCAAATTCCTCATGGTCATAAAGAATTCCCGTATCAAGTATATAGGCTGTTACTCCTGTACCGGTATACTCGTAGGTATATGTGCCATTGAGTGGAAGATTTCTCTGGTCAACCCTGTCAAGACCCCATGTGGCATTGTTTTGGGTAGTGGAAGTAATGCTCATAATGGCATCATGCTCGATGTACTTAACCCTTGGGTCTTTGCGCAATCTGATAAGTTCATCATCACTCAGCTTAGCCGAAAATCCATCAAGAACAAAGCCATATACAAATCCCAGGTTTTCTTCAGGTACCTGATATTCTCTTAAAATTTCCAAAGTGGCTGTAGTCACCTGATCAATAGTTTCATCAAAACCCAGTACTTCATCTGATTTCAGTTTCACATCATCATGAAATACCACAATGTACTGGCCCTTGATAATGTCGTCGGCAATCATTTCAGGTTCAGATACAATGTCTTTCTGACAAGCATTAAACAGCAATGCAACACCGGCCAGCGAGATGAGGCCGATCATTAATTTTCGTAACGTTTTCATAAGTTTAATTGGTTTTGGTTTAAGAAAAATGTGAAAAACAGTATTAAATTTAGTTAAATGTTCGTTATAAATAGCAAAAACCTGCATAAACTTTTCAATTATCGTAAAAAATATTTACCTGGAGTATCTCCCCGGTCAAATTATTTTATGCAGTATTTCAAGGATAACAAGCGGAATAACATTGAATAATAATCTTCAAAATCCGGATCTGTGAATTGTTAACAACTCAGTCTGATTTCTGAAATCTTTATGTACTTCTTGAAAAGTAAAATGGTCTGTGATAATTGGAAACGTTGCAGCAGGTTTTTAAAATATGCTTCTTTTGCATGTCACTTTTATGCTTCAGATGTTCGATAATCAATGAAAATCCGGTAAATTCGCAACATCAATAAATAGAAATCTGACTGAATAGTTTTGCTCATGATACAACTTCAGAATGTATCCTTAAAATTTGACAAGCAGGAGCTTTTTAATAACCTGTCGGTCGAGGTACCTGCCGGTGGCCGGTTATTGATACTGGGGGGATCGGGCACAGGTAAAACAACCCTGTTGCGATTGTTGCTGGGTTTTGTAATGCCCGACAGGGGCAATGTGATCATTGACGGGGAAAAGCTTTCGCTTGAAAATGTATGGAAGGTGCGGCAGAAAATGGCATATGTAAGCCAGGAAATGCAGATCGGAAGGGGCAACACAGAAAGGTTTATCAAAGAGGTATTCAGCTACAAAAATAACCGAAACATCTCCTATGACCGCAGCAAATTGGTGAGCCTGCTTGAAGATTTTCACCTTGATGCAGGCACACTCAACAAAGACCTTGAAGAGCTTTCTGGTGGCGAGTTGCAAAGATTTGCCATTATTGTAACATTATTGCTCAATCGTAAGATCTATTTGCTGGATGAAGTTACATCTGCCCTCGATCAGCCTCTTAAGGAATTGATAGTAAACCATTTTTTATCCATGAAAGATAAAACACTGATCATATCGTCTCACGACAGTGTATGGCACAACCGGAATTTCCCAACCATAAATCTTGGAAATAATGGAAGCAGTTCCTGATATTACTATATGGCGTTTGCTTGCAGGCTTTGGATTGCTGGTCATTCCTGTAGCATTGTCCTTGTTTGTAAAACTGGGCATAATAAGGCAGCTCGCCATTGCAACCGGGCGTATGACCGGGCAGCTTTTTCTCATGTCGATCCTGTTGATTTATCTATTCCGCTGGGATAATACATTGCTCAATGCAGCCTGGGTGATCATGATGATATTATTTGCCTGTTTTTCAGCCATGATAAACAGTAAGCTATCATTCCGGAAGTTTTTCGGCCCGGTATTTTTGTCCTATTTCATTGGTGCCGGTTTTGTGCTTTTGTTTTTCAACCGGGTGATTGTAAACCATGAGAATATTTTTACTGCCCGGTTGCTGGTTGTAATTGGAGGTATGCTGCTTGGGAATTCGCTTAACAGCACCATCATCGGAATTTCTCACTACTACGAATCCATCCGCAAAGAAAAAAGACGCTACCTGTATCTGCTATCGCTGGGTGCCACACAAAATGAAGCCCTGCTGCCCTTTTTTCGCGATGCCATGCTGGCAGCACTAAAGCCTTTTATGGCAGGTATGGCCACGATGGGCCTGGTTTCACTCCCCGGAATGATGACCGGCCAGATTCTGGGTGGGGCCAGCCCCGAAACGGCCATAAAATACCAGATAGCTATTGTACTGGCCATTTTTACTGCAATTACAGTTAGTGTTTCACTTTCCATCTTTATGACATCCCGCAAGGCATTTAATCCCTACGGTGTGCTTCGTAATGATTATTTTAAAAATTAATTCCGGGAAAACCAATATCTGTGAAATTTGCCGGATCCCTGAAAAAAGTCTTTACAGGGTTATCTGATCACTACTTTATGAACTTCGGTGAAATCCTTTCCGCTCAGTTTGAAAATGTACACCCCGGGAGAAAAGTCAGACAGGTCGATGATCTCTTTAGTGGCAATATTACTGGTTAAATATCTTTTACCTGAAATACCACTAACGGTAAGTAATGCCTCTTCATTATCCTTTATGGATATACTAATCCTTTCCTTCGCCGGATTCGGGAATATCCTCGTATAAGTCTGAGGTTCAGCAATACCCGTATTGTCCGGTTTCAGGGAATTCAGCACTGAGATCCCTTCGTATTTGAAATTACCAGTGTCGGGGTAGCTTTCATCATATCCGGCAAACAGGTCAAACTCTTCACCATCAGCAACGCTGTAAAGCTTAAAGCTGATGATCTGCCCCTGCAGGAAACCATCCTGTTCTGTGGTAAGGGAGTCGTTGGCAAAAATTGCCATGGTCTGGTTAGCTCCGTGGGGTAAAATATTCAGATAACCAGCAAACAAACCTTCAGGAGTAAAGGCACCGATGAAATCACCGGGTTCAAAATCCTCAAGTACAGAAGCCGGAAAAGCTACAACATGAGAGTTTCCTGTTGGAGCAGTTGTTTCCCAGGGTGATTCCGGCTGTTCAGTTTGTGTAGCCTGTTGCTTAGTGTCCGTGCATTCAGGATAGGTAAATGAAACCGGTGAGCCGGTTTTTAACAGATAGGCCTTGCCGGGAAGAAATTCATCAAGGCTTTGGATCTCCAGCTCCGGCCAGTATAATCTGTCTCCGGCAATTTCTTTCACAAGAA
>PWNQ01000068.1 GCA_003557725.1 Bacteroidales bacterium
GGTTGGCCCGGTCCTCCCCTTTAGGGGAGTTAGAGGGGCGCGCGCGGGAGCTTTCCGTAGGGAAATAATCATCCTCCTGTGTGTCAAATAATTTTCGGCATGGGCGTTTCAATTATTTTTCACGAAAGCCCATTTGTTATATTCACTGCAAAAATAATCATTTAGCTTCTATTTCCAGCTTATCTATTGAGCTTTTTATCTGTTTATAATTATTGCGTCCGGTTTAAAAGGGTTGCTTTTGGTTTTAGCCGGTTGTAAAATTTGTGTTTTCAGACCGCCTTCATTACTTATATTTGCATAAACAAAAACCATACATTATGAAGCACCCTGTCATTATAGCAACGATCGCAAGCTTAACCAAAAGCTTTATCGGCTTTGCAGGAGCTATTTTCAAAGTAAAGGGGATGACAGGTGTCATATCGGCTGAAAATCAACTTTTCCCCATTCCTTAGGGGGTGGGGGTAGATCAGAATATTATGCGAATGAAAAGGCATGCGTTTTCAGGCCGGATTATTCCGTTAAAGGTAAAATACAGAGGCGCCGGGCAATTGCCCGGCGCCTCTGTCATTTCTGTTGATAAGCAAGGGATCACCCTTCATGGGGGCAGTCTGGTGACTCCTGTTTCGCTTGCGGGTCACACTCTTTGGCAAAAGGGCAGTCATGAGTGGCCTTTTGTTGGGTCTCCCCCTCAGGGGCGGCCTCTTCAGAAGCCTGAGCAGGCGAAGATCCTTCAGAAGCAGTAGCTGGATCACCCTGGTTGCATGCGAATAAAAACAGAGCAGGGATAATAAAAAACATAATGGATTTCATAATACAATACAGGTTAAAAATTAATAATACATATAGGTTGTCTTGCAGGTTAAACAGTTCTACAAGAATATGGGGGCAAATGTAAAAATTTTCTTTCGGGTTGGGGAAAAAAAATCCGGGATAGAAATTTTTGCTACTTTTGCAGGCTTAAAGCCCTGTCTATGCATTTTTTCTACTTTTCAAAGTATTAATCAGATCGTTATGCAATATTCTATACTGATTGTTGATCCGGATCAGCAATCCCTTGGGGCATTAAAGGAGGCATTGGTTTTTCGTGGTCAGAAGGTGGTCAGTTGCGACAATTTCAGGGAGGCCTGTGATCATATCATTCGTGACGGGACCATTCATGCGGTGCTGTCGGAATGGGTTCTTCCCCTGGATTCTTCGGGCAGTGATACCGTCAAGGGGCTTGATATCTTCCGCAAGTTTCTTAGTTTGCGTTTTGAGCTCACTCTTTTTCTGTATACTTCGGTGGATGACACCCGTGATTTGAGCAGTGGGGGCATCATCAACGGTTATTTTTTAAAGGAAGAGAAGGTTTATGATGATATCAGCCGGAAGATTCAGGCAGGGATCGATGAGAAGGATCATGCTCCGTTTTATGACAAGCTGGTACGTTATGCTCGCAAGGCTAAGGATTCCTGGCATACGCCGGGACATGCTTCGGGCAATTCTGTGAAGCACTCTCCGTTTGCTCGTGATTTCTATAATTTTTTTGGAGAGAATTTATTTTTAACCGATGTTTCTGTGTCGGTCCCGGAGTTGGACTCGCTGCTGCATCCCGGAGGGGTTATCCTTGAGGCCCAGGAGCTTGCTGCCCGTGCCTTCAATGCCCGGTACACCTTTTTTTCCACCAATGGCACCAGCACCTCCAACAAGGTGCTTATCCAGACCCTTCTCAAGCCGGGAGATGCCATTTTGATGGACCGCAACTGTCATAAGTCGGTGCATTATGGGGCCATCATTGCCGGTGCAGAGCCCATTTACCTGATGCCTTCGGTAAACAACAAGTATGGCATCTTCGGCCCCATACCCAAGGCCCGTATCATTGCCGCCATGGATGATGCCCTGGCAAAGGGAAAGCCCTTAAAGGCGATCATAGTGACCAATTGCACCTATGATGGGCTGATCTACGACCTGGAACACATCGTTCAGGAGGCTCATAAACGAAATATCAAGGTTATTGTGGATGAAGCCTGGTTTGGCTATGCCATCTTTCACCGGGAGTTTTACCCCAGTGCCATGTCGGCGGGGGCCGATTATGCTACCCAGTCTACTCATAAAACCATGAGCGCCTTTTCACAAGCCTCCATGATACATGTTAACGATCCCGACTTTGAGGATGTAGAAGATCTTTTCCAGGAAAACTTTAATATGCATGCATCCACCTCTCCCCAGTATCCCATGATCGCCTCTTTAGATGTGGCGACCAGGCAGATGGTTATGGAAGGGTACTCCCTGTTGCAGCGGGTGCTGGAGCTGTCTGACAAGCTGCGTCAATCCATAAACTCACTGAAGAAATTCCGGGTGCTGGAACTGGAAGACCTGATCAGTGACGAGTTGAAGGGCGACAATATCCGGCTGGACCGTACCAAGGTCACCATAGATGTTTCTAAATCGGGCATGACTTCCCGGCAGATCGAACGGCTGTTGCTGAGCAAGCATAATATACAAATAGAAAAATCTACCTTTAACACTATCAGTGTGTTGCTTACCATTGGCGCCACCTATTCCCGGGTTAACCGTCTTTACCTGGCTTTGGAAAACATAGAAAAGCATAGTGGCAACCGTAAGCAAAGTGCTTATGGGAAGATACTGAAAGACTTTAAGCTTACCGGCTCACCCATAAAGTACCGTCCCCGGCTGGCTTTCTACGCGAATAATATAGAGATTCCTCTAAGTCAGGCCGATGGCCGAATTGCCTCACGCATGGTCACCCCGTATCCTCCGGGAATACCCTTATTGGTTCCCGGTCAGCTCATTACCAGGGAGATCATTAATGCCCTGGCCACCTATCGCGACTATGGCGTGGAAATTCACGGCATGGAAAGCAGCCTGATCAAGGTGCTCACTAAAGAGCAGGAAAAGGAGCTGGATAAGGGTGGGTACGGCATATGTAATTAAATTGGTGAATGGCCATACCCGGCGGGTTGGTTAATAACAAGGTGTTAATAGTTGAGATATGGAGTTTGGATGGCTTTCATTGCTTCCGGCAATGGTAACGATTATAGTGGCTTTATCATTAAAGCGGGTATCACTGGCTTTATTTTTGGGTGTAGTTGGCGGTGCTATTGTGGTTTCAGGGTTTTCATTGTTTGAGGCTCCGGGTTATCTATGGGTCTATTTACGGGATGCATTTACAGACCCTGAGCGTCTTAGCATTGTTTTGTTTATTTTGCTTATTGGGGCCTTGCTTGAGCTAATTGCTTTGTCGGGCGGATATATTGCTTTTGCCGACCACCTGGGCAAACGTTTAAACAGTGGAAAGAAGTCTCGAATAGCTACCTGGGGGATATCCATGTGTTTATTTTTTGATGACTATGCCAATGTATTGATATCGGGTGCATCCATGCGCAATATCAATATGCGCAACGGGGTTAGTCCGGCTTTATTGGCATATATAGTGGATGTGGTAGCCATTATGGCCAGCATTATGATCATCTCTACCTGGGCTGCTTTTGAAGGGGCGGTGATGGTGGATGCGGCGGAAGCCATTGGAAAGGAGGGGACGCTTACCACGTTGTTTTTACAAAGTCTGCCCTATCATTTTTACACTTTTCTGGCCATTTCTTTAGCGTTGGTGGTGGCCATCTCCGGCAAGTGGTTTGCCTGGCGCCTGGATAACAAGCGCTATAAAGCCCCGGAAGCGAGCCTTCAGCAGCAGCAGGGGAAGCCCGCCTTTGTGGTGGCCCCGGTGCTCACCCTTATTGGCTTTGCCCTTGTGGCCCTGTTTGTATCCGGCACGTATATCCTGTTGCAAAACAATGAGCCTTTAACCCTGATAAGCATCCTGGGCAGTGCTCCTGCGGTGGAGATACTGATTTTTGGGACGGTACTGGCCATATTGGTTTTGCTGGTCATGATGCATAAGCACAGGAAGACCCGGGGCAGGAGCGTGGCTCAAGGCATGTTCAGGGGAATGAAAGGGATGGTGGATGTGAGCCTGGTGATCTTTATGGCAACAGCCCTGGCTGCGGCCTCGTCTGACCTGGGCACCGGAATATATATCAGCCGGTCTTTTTCTTCTTTTATCGACCCCCAAATGATCCCAGCCCTTATTTATGTGATGGCTATGTTGATCACCGTATCCACCGGCTTTAGCTGGTCGTCCATGGCTATTGTTATGCCCATTGCTTATCAGATGGTGGCTGCTGAGGGAATGCCGGAACTGATACCGGTGGTGTCGGCCGCCGTTATCACAGGTGCTGTGGCCGGAGAGCATATGATCCCCTGGTCGGAAAAGGCCGTTATGACCGCCGCTGCATGTAAGATCACACCCCTTTATCATATCCGGACCCAGATACTGCAAAGCATTACCGCCTTCTCCGGCGGCCTGATCAGCTTTCTGGTTATCGGCCGGGGTACCACAGCCGCCATAGCGGTGATGGCCGGACTGGCTTTTGTGCTCACTGCTCACTTTGTCTTTGCCAAAAAAGCGGTTATGAAACGTTCATAATAAAGCTTTTGATAAAAAGAGCTACAGTACAACTGCTTTTTCTGGCTGGATAAAGTAGTTTTTTCCGTCAGATTTTACTACAATAGTCCCGTGGATATCCGTTCGGTAAACTCTTGTCTCGCTGTTTTTTAGTCGTTCTAATGCTTCCTCATGGGGATGTCCGTAGCGGTTTGCCGCACCACACATTATGATGCTCACCCGGGGAGAAACCTGCTCCAGAAAGGCTTCACCCGTGCTGGTGCGGCTGCCGTGATGGGCCACCTTTAAAATATGGGCTGCCAGATACAGAGAGTCTTTGAGCAACTGTTGCTCTGCTTCCTCTTCAATATCACCGGTAAGCAACAGGGTCACCTCATCCATGGTCACTTTAAGCACAATGGAAGCATTATTCAGGTTTGTACCTGCAGAGTCCTTTGGATGTAACACCTTCATACTGGCATTGCGGCCCAGGGCGTAAACATCTCCCTGTACTCCACGGATAAACGGGATATCCTTTTCCAGGATGGCTGTCAGGTAGTCGTTATAGGTTTTTGTGGTGTGCGGAACCTGAGGGTCAATAATTTTATTTATCCTGAAGGAGTCCATAACCGTGATCAGTCCGCCAATATGGTCGGCGTGGGGGTGGGTGGCCACCACTATATTTAGGTGGTCTATGCCCAGGTTTTGCAGGTAGCTGATCACTTCTGAGTTTCGTCCGCCCGCATCCACCAACATATTATGGTTCCAGGTTCTGATCAGTATGGCATCTCCTTGTCCCACATCGATAAAGTGTACCTGATAGGGGTATCTGGGCAATGTTTGCTGCTCTGGGGCGGTATGGGTCAGGGAGTCAGCATCAAGCTCCCAGGGGGCAGGTGCCGGCTGGTGGTCCCCGGCCGGTTCGCCACAACCGGCTATCAGCAGCAATATAACCACCCCTGAGATGGCGGAAACCCGCCTCAGAAAAAAGAATACTGCCATGAAAAAAACCGTGAAAAAATTCTTTATGGTACCCGATGGCTTTTTCATCTGTTTAAATTTGTATATATTGCTTAATATCTGATAGTTGTATTATCGACACCACAGCGAATCCCGAATTCTCGGGACAGGTCCCGAATTCTCGGGACAGGCCCTGAAGGGGTGACATGATTATTTCTTCGCCTCCTCGCATCATTTCCCGGCGCGCGCCCCCGGCCCCTAAAGGGGAGGGCCATCGCGCATGGTTGCCTCACCAACGTTTCTTCACCGAAAACTGCCGCGGGGTTGGCCCGGTCCTCCCCTTTAGGGGAGCCAGAGGGGCGCGCGCGGGAGCTTTCCGTAGAGGAATAATCATCCTCCTGTGTGTCAAAAATCCTGTCATGGGCGTTTCATGTGGTTGTAATTTTTATGTTGATTGCCTGTAATGTTCTTTTGTGTTTGACATTGTTTGACTTACGGGTGATTGCCAGTTTTGGGTCTCGGGAAAACCACCGCACACTAACTCACCCCTTGGCCAACTGGCCACTCAGACGGTTTTCTGAAAATTCTGGGATATAATTACTTTTTCAGTTCGTTCCCTATGGTGTAGGCATCGCCGGCTTTTGCTCCCATGTGGCGGTATTCGCGGGCACCGCCAATATATATCAGTGGGTTTATGGCATCTATGTCTATGGATGACAGCTCGCCGGGGTCTTTCAGCTTTTGGGTATCCACGTAAGTTTCCTGGATTTCACCCACAAAGTGATTGGTTTGTCCGATAAGGCTCCATTGGGTCAGGCGGCATTCAAAATTTAAGGGGCACTCTTTAATGATTGGAGATTGAATATGCTGGGAAGCTATGGGGGTGAGGCCCGATTCCTCAAACTTGTCCATGTCTTTGCCCGACCGGATGCCGCAAAAATCGGCTTCTTTCATGATCTCCGCCGGGACAATGTTTACGGAAAAGTCTTTGTTCTTTTTGATGGCTTCACCGGAAAAGCCGCGTGTGCCAACCGAGATGCCCAGGGTGGGCGGCTTACTGGTTAACAGGCTCACCCAGGCAATGGTGACAATATTGGCCTGCTCTATCGTTCCTGTTACTACCAGGGATACCGGGCAGGGAAACATAATCTTCTGAGGTCCGAATCTGGTCTTCATAAAGGCTAGTTTTTAGATTTTTGCAAAGATACATAATTCCGCCCCGCCGTTCCGCCGTTCCGCCGCCGCCCCGCCAGATAATTCCGCCGCCGCCGCCAGACCCACCAAGGCGCCCGCCGCCGCCGCCCCAGGCAGTTGACAAATCCGCCCCGCCGCTCCGCCGTAGTGGAGCTTTGGGGTGGACTTGGGGGGTGGTGGAATAAAAATACACGTAAGGGTGTTTAGGGGATATTAATTGTTGTATATTTACAAAGCACGTGGTTAAGTGAAAAGTGAAAAGTGAAAAGTGAAAAGTGAAAAGAGAAAAGAGAAAAGTGAAAAGAGAAGAGTGAAAAACATCCATGTTGAAGCTTTGGGACACAGGGGGGTGCTGATTTCCTCACCGGAAGCTCTCGCGCGTGCCTCTCTACCTATAGGGGAGGGTCGGGGGCGCGTGCCGGGAAATGACACAGGTATGGCGGTGGCTTTTTCGAAACGAACAACAGGGAAAATAACATATAAACATTTGTATTTATGAAGCTTGTAGTGGATCGTATAGAAGGAAAGATGGCGGTACTGCTGGAGGAGGAAAAGGGATTTCAGCTGAATGTTCCAATGGAATGCCTGCCCAAAGGGACCAGGGAAGGCACATGGATTAATGTGGATTTTTCCATAAACGAGGAAGTCACGCGGTCTATGTACCAGAAGAACAAAGAGCTGTTGGAAAAATTAAAAAGAAAAAATGCGTGATTTCTGTGTCTTGCGCCTGGTGTTATTGTTATTTTTGCAGCTTTGCTATAATAGTGTCACCCCTTCGGGACCTGTCCCGACCCTTCGGGACCTGTCCCGACCCTTCGGGATTAGCTGTGATGCGGAAAACACAACTTTCCTAAAGGGGAGGATCGGCCAGCCCATGGCAGCTTGCAGTGGAGAAACGTTGGTGAGCCAACCATGTGCGGTGGCCTTCCCCTTTAGGGGTTAGGGGTGCGGGCAGGAAAAAGGGTTTAATAATGTCATCCCTTTGGGGCCTGTCCCCACCCTTCGGGACCTGTCCCGAGAATTCGGGACCTGTCCCGAGAATTCGGGACCTGTCCCGAGAATTCGGGATTGACTGTATTGGTAAAAATACAATTAGCTAAAAAAAAGAAATGCATAAAATTATAAACATATGAACAGGCCAATAGAGAGTATTCCAAAAGAGGATCCGCCCGGGCATTTACGCATTAAGTTTTTGATAGCTGCCGGTGTTCTTTTGTTTATGGGAGTGTTGTACTTTATTGCCGGCGACAGGGACCCTGCTGGTGATGAGCCTGCGGAGGTAATGTTGATTTACAAGGAAAAATCACCTTCTTTAGAGACCCGCAAGGCAGTGAAAGACTTTTTATCCGAATACCACAGTAATATTGAGGTGGTAGAAGTATTGATGACCGATCCGGATAACAGGGGGCTTATGGATAGCCTGCGGTTGCCTTTGGAACACTTTCCCTTCGCTTTGGCTGTTAATGGAAAAACTTCGGCACGCATAGGGCAGGACACCGTGATTTTTGCCAAATTTCCTGATTTTATGCATCATATGCAGAAGCATGAGGGGAACTGGACACTGGAGCATTTGGAGTTGGTTCTCAATGATACTTCCCTCTTACTGGAGGATAATCCCCGGGTGGTTACCATTCCCGGCGGAGGTATCCGGTAGGCATCGGAGGTTTATTCGGCTATTTCTGAGGCGTTTAATTTTTCCCAGATCACGTCTTTCAGGCTGGTGAGTCCTTTTCCGGTCACCGATGAGATAAATACGGCCGGGATATCTTTTGGCAGCTCTTTGCTTATCCAGTTTTTCAACTCTTCGTCCAGCAGGTCCGACTTGGTAACGGCCAGGATTCGGCTTTTATCCAGCAGTTCGGGGTTATAATTTTTCAGTTCATTGACCAGCACCTGGTATTCTTTGGTGATGTTGTCCGTATCGGCGGGGATCATAAACAGCAGCAGGGCGTTTCTTTCAATATGCCTGAGGAATCGTAATCCTATTCCTTTTCCCTGGTGTGCTCCTTCGATTATTCCGGGGATGTCAGCCATAACGAAAGATCTGTGGTCGCGGTAAGCTACGATTCCCAGGTTGGGGGTGAGTGTAGTGAAAGGGTAGTCGGCAATTTTGGGCTTAGCTGCGGAGACCACCGACAGCAGGGTAGATTTTCCTGCATTGGGAAATCCTACCAGTCCCACATCGGCCAGCAGTTTCAGTTCCAGGGTGATCTGTCTTTCTTCCCCCGGTTCTCCGGGTTGAGCATAGCGGGGTGTTTGATTGGTAGACGATTTAAAGTGGTCATTACCCAGACCTCCTTTGCCACCTTTAAGCAGGGTGACCATTTGGTTATGGCTGGTTACTTCTCCCAGTATCTGTCCTGATTCATAGTCTTTAGCGATGGTTCCCTGGGGTACCTCTATGATACGGTCTTGTCCGTCGGAGCCGGTTCTGCGGTTTGCACCACCGGCCTCACCGTTTCCGGCAAAGATATGTTTGGTATAGCGAAGGTGCAGCAAGGTCCACAGGTTTCGGTTTCCTTTGAGGATAATATGCCCACCGCGTCCTCCGTCGCCGCCGTCGGGTCCCCCTTTTGGGATAGCCCTTCCCCTGTAGAAATGTACGGATCCTGCTCCTCCTTTTCCGCTGCGTGTATATATAATTACGTGATCAATAAAATTGGAATTGCTCATTATTTTCTTTTAAAGGGTTACCCTGAAATGCCGGTAGTTGGTTTTTTGTTCATATAGTGGTGGATGATTCGTTGGATGCACCGGAACACATCCTTTCGTGGTGCTGCGCTGCTCACTTCTTCATATCGTCCCTGTGCCCGGTAATAGTCCATTACGGCACTGGTTTTTTCTTCATACACTTCCATTCGTCGCCGGGCCACCAGCAGGGCATCGTCCGGGCGGTGTCGGCGAGACTCACGTTGCTTTATGCGCTCCATTAGGTCCTTCTTGCTTGCCTGTAAGCCAATTACCAGGTTGATCCGGGTGTCTCTGTGGGTCATCATCTTATCCAGTAGCAATGCCTGGTTCAGTGTGCGGGGAAACCCATCAAATAGCAAGCCCCGGATGTTTTCCGGGATAAATGTATGACGGTAAAGCATACGGCAGGTGATCCGGTCGGGGACCAGTTCTCCCCGGGGGATATAACGGCGGGCCACAAGGCCGGTGGCCGTGTTCATTTTTATGTGCTCACGGAACATGTCACCGGTGGACAGGTGTACCAGCCCATATTCTCCGGTGATCATCTGCGAATGAGTGCCTTTGCCCGTTCCCGGAGGCCCTATAACCACCAAATTAAACATTGCCTGACAGGTTAATAATCAAAATATTCCGTTTTAGTTTGTTGTCAATATCAAAGCCCTTTCCCATTACCAGGGGTAAACCGCCTGGCCACCGGTTAGCGGATTCGTTTGAAAGCTTCCTCCACGTGCTGGCATAGCCGGGTAAACACCTGTTCTTTACTGCCTCTTCCGTCCACCGAATGGTACTTGTCCATGTTTTTATAATAATCCGCTACGGGCTCGGTTTTTTCCTCATACATTTTCATTCGGTGGAGGATCACCTCGATGGACATGTCATAAGACCGTCTTGATGGTGTTTTACTGCGTTTGTTCAGTCTTTCCAGCAGTTCAAAAGCGGGCACCTGGATATCGACCATGGTGGATACGGAAGATCCCATCTTTAACAGCAGTCCGTCCAGGATGTATGCCTGTACAATGTTTCGGGGAAACCCTTTAAAGATAAAACCATTGCTTTCCGGGTGTTTTTGAATTTCATTTTCAATGAGGGGAAGCACCAGTTGGTCGTTGACGATACCCCCTTTTTCCATGATCGGTTCTGCTTTTTTCCCCACTTCTGTATTATTCCGGATTTCTCGTCGCAGCATTTTTCCGGTGGAGATGTATGTAAGGTTATATTTTTCCGCCACCATTTTAGCCTGTGTTCCTTTTCCTGATCCGGGGTATCCCAGCAGCACCACATTGAGCCATACTTTTTTCAAAGTGGCTTCAATTTTTTCCCTTAGTCGTTGTTGCACAGTATCCGGGTCAGCCATTCCGTCGATGGTGCAGAAATTTCCCCGGTTGCGGTAATAATCGGCTACTGCCGCTGTTTTCTCATCGTACTCCTGCAGGCGTTTATCTACGATTTTTTCGTTGTCATCGTTACGGCCGGAGGTCTTGCCCCGTTCCAGTATCCTGCGCCGCAGCTCGTCGCGATCCACTTTGATCTCAATCACCACCGATAAAGAGGTGTTCATGCGAAGCAATAAGCCCTCCAGGATATAGGCCTGCACCACTGTCCGCGGAAACCCGTCGAATAAAAAGCCCTGTACATTTGGATTTTTTTGGATCTTCTTTTCGATCAGCCGTACCATTACGTCGTCGGGAGCCAACTCTCCACGACTGATGATTTCTCCGGCTTCACGACCAATTTCAGTACCTGCGGCTACCTCTTCACGCAACATGTCGCCCGTGGCAATGTAAGCCAGATTGTAATGCTTGATAAGCATCTGGCTCTGCGTTCCTTTACCTACTCCCGGAGGCCCGAACAATACAATATTTAACATGATTTAATTCTTTTCTTTGGGATCAAATATAAAAATACAAATAAATATAATGCACAATAAAACAATCTTAATCCGGCAAATAAAACAATTATGGTTCCACCAGTTGATATATATGGGGTAGGTTTCTTCCCTGTTCATCGTAGTCCAGGCCGTAGCCCACCACAAACCGGTTGGGGATCTCCATGCCGCAGTAGCGGATGGGGAAGCTTTTTTCAAATGCATCCGGCTTGTACAGCAAAGAGGCTACGTTCAACGACAGCGGGTTCAGCAACCTTAGCTTTTTTAGCAGATGGTCTAAAGTGATGCCGGTATCGACAATGTCTTCGGTGATGATCACATGTCTGTTTCTGACCGCTTCCGGAATGGGGGAAAGCTCCCTCACTTGCCGGGTAGTGGATGTGCCGGAGTAGGAGGACAGCCTGAGGAAGCTGACCTGGCAGGGGAATGGAAGCTCCCGGATCAGATCCGAGGTAAATATGAATGCACCGTTGAGAATGCTGAGAAATAGAGGGTTCTTTCCCTGCATATCCCGGCTGATCTCAGATGCCATTTTGACAATGGTGCGCCGGATGTCCTCCCGGGGAATATATAGCTCAAATGTTTTATCCTTAACCGTAATGCGTTCCATGAACAGGCTGTTATAGGGGTGTGTTATATTGGTAGATGTCTGTTTAAAAAACATGCTATCAGTCAGATAACCTGTTTTTATGGTGGTGCAAAGGTAATGAAAGATTGGGTAATGAGTCCGGAATAAAATGGTTACCTTGCTTTTTAGGGGGCTTTTTGCCCCGGGCTCTAAAGGGAAAATCCGCTGAAAATCAACTACTCCAAAGGGTTGGAGCAAAGTTGATTTTCAGCGGATGTGATACATTTCGTGTTTTTAGACTGGGCTTTATATTTTCAAAAAATGGGGAAAGATTATCTTTGCAAAAAAAATACTATCATTATATATTAATTAAATTTTTATTAGGATGGAGCCTAGAGTAAGTATTATTATGGGTAGCACGTCTGATCTTTCTGTTATGGAAAAGGCTGCTGCTGTGCTGGATGAGATGGAAATTCCTTTTGAGATCAACGCTTTATCAGCGCATCGCACGCCGGATGCGGTGGAGGAGTTTGCCCGCAATGCTCATTCCCGGGGTATTAAGGTGATTATTGCCGGTGCAGGGATGGCGGCACATTTGCCGGGAGTGATCGCCGCAATGACTCCGGTGCCGGTGATTGGCGTGCCGGTTAAAGCTTCGCTGGACGGCATGGATGCACTGCTGTCTATTGTTCAGATGCCTCCCGGGATCCCTGTGGCCACGGTGGGGATCAATGGCGCCAAAAATGCAGGACTGCTTGCAGTACAAATGATGGCTACCGGTGACAGTGACCTGTATGACCGGTTTAGCCGGGCAAAGGACGAGCTGAAAGAGAAGATCGTGAAGGCCAATAAGGATTTGAAAGAGGTTAAGTATAAGTTTAAGACCAATTAGGCCGATTGTATTGAGGAGGCGGATTAAGGCACACGCTGTGCCTCCCGGGTGGGGATACCCAGGATCAACGAGGGATCGGGGCTACGCTCCAGCCATTGCTGTTTTTCCGAAAGCTTTGCCACACCCGGGAAGTCCCCTGCCCATGATCCTATCTGACTGATGATCTGAAAATGAAGATGTGAAGGCCATTGGCCGTTTTCTGTAGCCGCCCCCAGAGACGCAAACTGTTCTCCTGAAGATAAAGGCATGCCCACACGCTTCCCCGTCAGCGACTCTTTGCTCAAATGGCCGTAAAGGGTGTGAAAGACTACGCCGTTTAACTGGTGTTCCAGGATAATGGTGGGCCCGTAGTCACCGTAAATATCATTATCAGCAAAGCTGTGCACCTTCCCTTCTAAAGGCGTATGAACGGGCGTTCCCATTTCTACCCATATGTCAACACCCAGGTGAACCGTTCGGGGCTCTTCGCCCGTGGGCGTGAAATGGGTGCTCTTTCTATATATACTGCGATCTTCTGCATATTTCCCAATGGCCAGCTCCGCACGCCGCGAATGGGTGTAGGCCGAAATGTAAGCCGAAAAATGACGGGTGCTTGAGACAATATCCAGGGTTAATGCCTTGTTGTCAGAGGATAGATCGATGTAGCAAAGACGCTTGCGCCGCAAGCTAAAAGGCATAACCGATGCAAACTTGCCCTTGAACTTATGTAATATGGCCTCTAATGGGGGGGTATGCATAACTGAAATAAAAATAAAATTATTGGCGTAATACGCCCGGCATTAACCGGGCACCGGCATAATACTTCTTTGCAAAAGTACGAATAATCTTTAATAATCCCGATGCCGACCAAAACCGCCCCGGTAAATACCCCCGCCCCGGGGTGTATTGACCCCGAATAAGTCTGGCGTATCTGTCAATAAAAATATGCAATTATGAAAACCTCAGGGAAGCCCCTTGCTTAAACCAGACGCATCATAATGAACCAGGAAATTTATCATTAAAAGTACAAGGGCACGATTCACTAAAACAACCATCGGCAAAAAACCCCCTTGGATCGTCTCTTGCTGACACAATAGTGTAAAAAATGATTATCTTTAAAACCTAAATAAAATGGTCGATTTATAGGGGGCTAAACCATGAGGACCCAAGAATAAAACAATTGTTTTGTTATTTACCAGCTTTCTTCTGGTCAGTTTCAAAATTATATAAAGCAGTAACTATATAAAACACAAAAACAATTATTGCTTCTATTAAAAGAAATGACTTAATATGCTCACAATCGGGAAACAATAATTGAGCTTTACGTAAAGAGGTATTAAGTAAAAAAAGTACTATGCTAAATATTATAATTTGAAGTAAACCAAAAATATATTTATCCCCAAATTTATTCTTAATAACAGGTTCAATCATAATCATTATGAAAAGATACACCAAGAGAGGAAATGAGGCAACAAAAACATAATTTAATTGACTGATAGTGACCTTTTCAAAAAATGAAAAACCTAATGAAACAAATAGGTTCCCCAAATATAATAATAAACAGTAAAATGTTGCTCTGAATATAGTTCTGGCTCTCATAATTTTAACAAAATTTTTACTGATCTTTCATCCTATTCACCCTTCTCTCTATGTATTGGAACTTGGGCATCATGTAATAGCATTCTTATATTCATTCGGTTAACTTAATCAAATTGTCCTGCGCCATACACTATTGTGCCTGCAGCTGTAGCTCCAGGAAGTGCAAACACCCCTTTACTTAAAACCAATGCAGTTGCGACTCCACCCTTTAAACCCCAAGGGAGGCCTTCTTCTCTCATTAATCCGGTTATATATTTCCATTCAACATATTGCACTGGTGACAGTCTGAATGTTGTAGTTTCGAACCCATCACTATAACTCATTTCAGGAACTTCTGACGGAGAAGGAAGTTTATGCCATTGGTTATCCAATAGGTAATAACTCCCGACACCTTTTTTATAAAAAATTGTCCGGTTGTAATGATATCTTGGAGCCGGTAATCGTTCTCCTGATAATGGCCAATATGGATGAATAATATTATTGCCGGCTCTCACATTCCGACCCGCCTGCCCTTGTGATTGCCCTTGTGATTGCTCTATATCACGAAAATCAAAATCACGGAAATCAAAATCACCATCGTCGCCATGATCAGGAGGGAAAGTAGTATAATAGCGATCTTCATCATCTCCTCCTCCTTCAGGAGCAAGTCCCCATAAATCAACAAAATTCACCGGATTATGATAACAATACGCATATGCTGAAATCCCCGGGTACTTACTGGCCAGCGGATCCACACTCAGCCACACGCTCAGTTCGCTGTCGTAGTACCGTGCTCCGAAGTAGTGATGCCCTGTTTCGGCGTCTTGTTCTTTAGCGGAGAAGGTGTACAGGGTGGCCCAGCCGTCTATGTTGATATGCTGGCTGACGAACGGTTCGCCGAAGGGAAGGTATTGGAGGA
>PWNQ01000027.1 GCA_003557725.1 Bacteroidales bacterium
AATCAGAATGCTTGAGTTTATATCGAATATTTTTTGATCTGATTCCTCTCTTCATCATGTCAATATGCAATATACGCATATAACGACTTAACGGTGACTATAGCAATGAGGTTCACCTCTTCCCATTCCGAACAGAGAAGTTAAGCTCATTAGCGCTGATGGTACTGCATTTGTGGGAGAGTAGGTCGTCGCCATTATCATCTCTGTGATGGATATCACAGAACACTAACCCCGAAGAACTTTTCTTCGGGGTTTTTTTGTGGAATATGGTTTGAGTCCGGTCTAAAATGGTTACTTTTGATTTTTAGCGGATGTGAATAATGTGTGGTCTTAAACCCAACTCAGGCTTCTAAAGAAACCAGTGCTTTTTGGTTATACGGACTTTGAAAAAATCCGTAGATTTGCCAGCCACAGACAACGGTAAATACCTTTCAATGGCTCATTATTTTTATTGTGTATGCATAAGCTGATTCCTTTCCTGTGCCTGATGACCTTAGTGCTTTTTGGCCATGATTCCCGGACCCAGGGCTTTGACCATACCCGGAGTAGATCCACGTATGATACTTCGTCGGTATCATATATCATGGCTCACCAAGTGAGCCCGGTATGTGCCGATACCATCAATCTGCAAAAGCACCTTCATGGATTCCACGATTTTTTGCCGCGTCACCGAAAAGGTACTTTCTTTCAGCGGCAATCTAATCCAGGGCATGCCCTGAGCCACCTGGAACTGTCACCGGAGCTGCTGATGAGCCAATACCATGGGGGATACAGCTACTATCATGCCTTTGAACCATACCTGCGAAGAAAAGATAATATCCGCTACCTCTCATCGGTGAAGCCTTTTACGGAACTGTTTTATGTTATGGGCAGCGATAATGAACAGCACTTTACGGTTTTGCACGCCCAACCGCTTACAGCTAATGTGTATTTTAGCGTGGAGCACAAGATACTTCATGCCCCGGGGATATACCAAAGAAGCTTCAGCAAGCATGAGTCGCCGGTACTGAACCTGCGCTACCGCAGTTCCAATAATAAGTATAATGCCCTGGCTACCTACTTTCACAATAGCATCAGCGTGGATGAACATGGAGGCATCCGCGCCAATACCTATTTTAGCGACTCGGCCACCTTCAATGAGCGATCGCTTATCCCGGTTCACCTCGCACAGGCTGAACAACTGATCCGGGGCGGAGGATTCCATATAAGACAGTCATACGCACCTTGGGCCGACTCCATCATGCACCCCGACTCCACCCAACCCACCATCTATCATGACATATATTACCAAAAAGATAGCTATAGCTACCGCGATGATGGGGATACCACTGGCTTCTATCCATCACTCCCGCCAGATACTGAGCAGGTCTTTGACTCGATGGCTGTAATCCGCTTTACCCAATCCGCCGGAGTAACTTTTTCTGTTAAAGGCATTGCCATGGATGCCGGGCTGACTCATGAATATGCCCGGCTGTGGCAACAGAACCAAAAGGATTACTATAACCGGCTGACCCCAAAACTGATGGCGAAACACCGGGCAACACGGTACGGCTTTTCTTTCCAGGGATCCATGGACTTCCTCAGAGACCCAAAACAGTATACCGCCCAGGCTTCCATGTATCGATACTTCCCGGAAATTACCCTCACCCTGCACGGTGGATATCGTTACGCCCGACCTGTATATATGTACCAAAAATACCGGTCTCCATACTTTAACTGGGATAATAACTTTCACCGTACCGGTATATATTTTTCCGGAGTGTCCGCTGATCACCAATATGGTAGCCTGTCTGCATCTTTCTATGGCCTGGAGAACCATATCTATATGGACACCCATGGTGTTCCTCAGCAGGACCCCGGAACACTCCATATGCTGCAGGTAAAGGCCCAACCCCGTCTGAACTGGCGATTCCTGCACCTGACCAGCACTATGGCATGGCAGTACCATGTCAATGGCAATGACCTGCTGCGCCTACCCGAACTGATGGGTAAAGCCAACCTGTACGCCTCATTTAACCTGATCCAGGATGTGTTAAATACCCATGCCGGAGTACAGGTGTTGTGGCACAGTGCTTTTCAGGGACATAGGTACATCCCCGCAACCCGGAGCTTCGCACTGCAAGACCAGCAAATGTTGGGAGATTACCCCTATCTGAGCGTGTTTGCCAACTTTTTTATCGACCGGGCAAGGTTCTTCGTGAGATACTCTCATGTGAATGCCCTGCTGGATGACCGGTCTTACTTCCTTATGCCCGGATATCCAATGAGAGACGACGCATTCCAGTTTGGCGTGTCATGGACCTTTTATGATTAAATAGGCCCACTACCCGATATTCACGCCTTTACCCCATCACCCTGCCCACATAAAGGTTTTCATTAAGGGTTCCGGTGGATTGAGAAGTTTCGGTTGTGCGCGTTACCGTTTTCATCGGTTACGAAGAGGGAATGGTTGCCCGATTCCGGTGCTATGGTGATCTGATGGGTTCCAGTTGTTTTGGTAATATACTGTCCATCAATAAACCAGAACAGTGTTTGCCGTGGGTTTCGGTGGACTGCTTCCACCACCAGTTTATTTTCCCGGGAGGTGATATCCCTGGGCAGGAAGATTTTTGCATTTTGTTCCGGGTAAATGATTTGCAGTGCTCCCGGGTCGTGGGGTTGGCATTCTGCTTTAAATGGGGGCAGGGGTTTGTAGTGGGGGTCGGAGTAGCGGTAATATTTTTCCATTAATGGTGGCAGCACAAAGCGCACTTCCCGGGTCATGTTTTGCATCTTTTCACAAGCGGTGGTAACCTGGTATTGCTTGCTGCTGTCCAGGTGTATCATTTGGTGATAGGGGCATTGGGGGCTGTTTATGGCTTTTGGCGGGGCCAGTATTGTAGTGGTTTGCGGGCATAAGGCGGCGTATTTATAACCGCTTTTCCGGCAAACGGTGATGGTTTCCATTTCATTTTCAGGTTTTTGAAACCATCCTTGTGGGTTGATTCGTTCCATTAGGTGAAACAGAACAGGTGCAGAGGCTTGTATTCCTGTAAGTTGTGGTCGTCCTTCCCCTTGTGCGTTTCCGGTCCACACGCCGATAGTGTATCCGGGGGTTATCCCTACGGCCCAGGCATCCCGGTTTCCGTGGCTGGTTCCTGTTTTCCAGGCTACCTGTGGTGAGGAGTAGAAGTGTTCCCATCCGGTGCTGGACTCCGGGCGATTGGTTTTCCGGATGGCTTCCACCATATGCCAGGCGGCTCCCGGTCCAAAGGGGATGGAATGATCACCGCAAAAGGGTTGTTCCTTTCTGTTTAGTAAGTATACCGGGGCATCATCTGCCATGCCCCACAACTCCGGGTCGCCAGCTGAGGCCAGAAGCAAGCGTGATACCCGGCTGTAGGCGAGGGTCAACTCCCACAGGGTTACCTCTGAACCTCCCAAAATTATGGACAGCCCATAGTGGGATGAGGGCCGATCAAGGGTGCTTAAACCTAATGACTTAAGATTGTCATGGAACCGTGCAACGCCATAGCGGTGCAACATGTGTACGGACGGCACATTGAGCGAACGGCTTAAGGCCCGGGAGGCCTCAACGGCACCGTTGAACCGGCGGGTGAAATTGGCCGGACGATAGTTGCCGTAGGTGGCCGGAACATCAGGCACCAGCGAGTGGGGAAGGAGCTCTCCCTGCTCCAGCATGGCGGCATATAAAAATGGCTTGAGAATGCTGCCGCTGCTGCGACGGGCCAAAGCAATATCCACCGCATGGTGGTTACCCCCGGAAACGGAAGATTCAATATTGCCCAAATAGGCCAGGACCTCATTGCGCCGATTGTCAAGGATTATAATGGATATGTGTCAAGTTTCACAAGGTTGTTGTGTAAAACAAACTTGCTTTGTTTGAGCTTTACTATGCAAAAATAAAACTTTCTTTTTAAACTGCAATGGATTTTCGTAAAAAATTTCCGGATTCAATTCGTACCACTTTTCTACAGCCTCATAA
>PWNQ01000210.1 GCA_003557725.1 Bacteroidales bacterium
CTTCATAAAAACAGGGATGAAAATAATACATTTTTTTAATACGGTCACCACGAAAATAAAATAATTTTAAAAAATATATTCAATCTTTTCCAAAATTGGGAGTAATCGCTTCAAAACAATGCTTTTTAGGGTCTTAATATTTTCAGATCGATTACTGGTGGTCAGGTAAAGACGCCCGGCGGGGCGGAATTGCCAATAATTATACCCAGTGGCACAGAAATTATTAATTTTGCAGGCATAATCAAAAACCTGCGGGTAGTATTTTGAAAAAAGCATACAGCTACATACTCAAGTCTTATATCGGGCCATTCATCATCACCTTTTTCATAGCCCTGTTCATCCTTCTCATGCAGTTTTTATGGAAGTATGTTGATGACATGGTGGGTAAAGGTTTCGACTGGCATATTATTGCCCGGTTGCTATTTTATGCTTCGTCCACCTTTGTTCCCATGGCTCTTCCGCTGGCTGTTTTATTATCATCTTTAATGGCATTTGGCAATTTGGGGGAGCGATACGAGCTGGTGGCTTTTAAGTCGGCGGGCATATCCATTCGTAGTATCATGCGTCCCATGGTATTTTTCATTTTTTTCCTGGGGATAATTACTTTCATATTCTCCAATAATGTTATGCCTGTGGCCAACTTAAAGATGCGTTTGCTGCTTCATGATGTTCGCCAGCAAAAGCCGGCAGTATCCATACAGCCGGGCATTTTTTACGATGAGATAGACAATTACACTATTAAGATAGACCGTCGTCAGGATGACGGCAGGACCATTGAGGGGGTTGTCATTTATGACCACAGTCGTCAGCAGGGCAACGTCAACGTTACCGTTGCCGACTCCGGCACCATGCAGGTTACTGAAGACAAACGTTATTTGATTTTCCAGTTGTTTAACGGGATAAACTATTATGAGCGTATAGAGACACGTGAGCAGAAGTACTCCCGTCCGCTTCAGGTCACGCGCTTCCATGAGCAGACGCGGCGTATTGACCTGTCTGCCTTTAGCTTTCAGCGCACCCAGGAAGATTTTTACAAGGATCATTATGGCATGATGAACCTGAATCAGCTTCAGCGGTCACGGGATTCATTGCTGGAAGACACGCGAGAAAGGAAAGTGCGCCTTCAGCAAAGGCACTGGGACCAGCTACGGTATTATAAAAGTTTGGAAAAGGAAAAAACAGCTAAAGAGCAAGCAGATAGCGCCATCACTTACGCTGCCCTTTCCAGCATCTTCTCCGGACATATTCCCGGCCACGACATCCAGGAGAAACTCCGTGAACGCCGGAGCCGGATTCAGCCGGACAGCCAAAGCCAACCACCGGAAGAACAAAGCCAGCAGGGCGCTACAGCAGACCATCATCAAGCACCGGAAGAAATGCCCCACACCGCGGAGTCCTCCCCCAATATCCGGGGGTTTACCATGGATGAGCTAAGCCACTTTGCAGCCCGCCATGACCTGGACCTGGACTCCCTTATTGCCCGGGCACCAGGGTTTCCAACGCTTATCCACGGGAATACCATACTGGATTACAACCTCCCGGAGAACTTTAAAAGCGATGAAAGGCAAAAGATCACCAACCTGGCGGTGAACAGTGTGCGAAACATCCTCAACAATGTGGAGCATACCCGTGAGTTGCTCAACCGCCGCAAACAACTTATTGCCCGCCATGAGATCGAATGGCATCGCAAGTTCACGCTGTCTTTCGCCTGTATTGTCCTCTTTTTTATCGGAGCTCCCCTGGGAGCCATTATCCGGAAAGGAGGCTTTGGATTCCCCGTGGTGGTGTCGGTGCTGTTGTTTGTGGTATATCACGTGATCTCCATTACCGGTGAAAAGTTTGCCCGGGAACTGGTAGTATCCCCCTGGTGGGGCATGTGGATGTCGGCATTTGCATTGCTGCCACTGGGATTGTTCCTCACCATAAAAGCCACCACCGATGCCCCGCTGATGAACACAGACACCTGGAAAAAATCCTTCAGAAACATCAGGTCACGGATAGGGAAAGGAACAAAGATCTGACCATTATGCGTATACTCCAGCTATGCAATAAGTCACCCTGGCCACCCAAAGAAGGGGGATCCATTGCCATGAAAGCCATCACCGACAGCCTGATACAAGAGGGACACCAGGTAAAGATACTGGCCATGAGCACCCATAAAAACCCGGTAACACCACAAATGATACCGGAACCATTCCGTAAAAAAACCGGATTCACTACGGCAAAGGTAGACCTGAAGATCCGTCCCGAAAAAGCGCTTTACCACCTGTTTACACCACATAGCTACATCGTTGAACGCTTTTTCAGCAAAGACTTTCAACAAACACTGGTCCATATCCTGCAAAGGGAATCCTTCCATATCATCCATCTGGAAAGCTTGTTTCTTACCCCGTATATCCCGGTTATCAGGCAACTGTCACAGGCACCCATCGTATTGCGATCCCATAATATTGAGCATGAAATATGGGAACGGTATGCGGCCAACTGTAGAAATCCGTTGAAAAAATGGTATATAAAAGTCCTTAGCAAGGAGTTAAAAGCCTATGAGCTAAAACATCTCAATGATTATGACGGCATTTTGCCCATCACCACCACGGATGAGGCCTTTTACAAGGATCACCATTTCCGCGGTTCAACCATGGCCCTTCCCTTTGCGCTGGATGTAGAGGGCATGCTTTCCCGCCCGGGGGGGCAGTCAGACCGTATCCACAGGGATGCACACAGCTTGTTTCATTTGGGGTCTATGGACTGGCTGCCCAACCAGGAGGCCATGGACTGGTTTGTGAGAAAGGTGTGGCCACAAGCCCGGGAGGCCTTCCCGCAATTAAGGCTATACCTGGCCGGACGGAATATGCCGGAGTGGCTTTTCCGCCATAATATTGCCGGACTGACCGTGGATGGAGAGGTGCCAAACGCCCACGATTATATGCGATCCAAAAATATTATGGTGGTACCTCTGTTTTCCGGCTCCGGCTTACGTATAAAAATACTGGAAGGGATGCTCAACAAAAATGTGGTTATCACCACATCTACCGGGGCCCGGGGGATAGACCACACCCCCGGAAAGCACCTGCTCATTGCTAACCACGCCGGCGAGTTCCTGGAGCAGATCGCCTATTGTGTAAATAACCCCGGCAAAGCGCAAAACATCGCTGAAAATGGAGCCCAGCTGGTAAAAGAGAAATATGACCTGCAACAAAGTGCAAAAAAACTCACCACATTTTATAACCAGTTATGAAAAGAGCTATTGCTGAGTTGTTCAGGTTGCTTTTCCGGCTTCCGTATATGAAGAAGGCGCATTATGGGATTTACAAGCGCTTTTTCAGGCCGCTGGACCTGTTCCGGGGGGTCACCAGGGAGGTTCGCTTCCATGGCATTAAGCTAGTGCTACACCTGGATGACTGGATCCAACAAAACATTTTTTTCCTGGGTAGCTACGAGCCTGCCGAGCTAAAAGTGCTGGAAAAGCTACTTCCTCCCAAAGGAACCTTCATGGATATTGGAGCCAATATGGGGCTGTACTCCCTGCTGGCTTCCCGAACCGCCGGCCCTGAAGGAACGGTGTACTGCTTTGAACCACTGGAGAAAAATTATAAAATGCTGAAAAACAACATAGCCATCAACAGACTGTCCAATATCCATTCGGAAAAACTTGCCATCGGCGAAAAGAATAAAACCACCACGTTGTACTATGATGACCAGGAGAAAAACCAGGGAATGGCCACTACCCGTTACATAAAAGATGCATACCGGGAGGAAATAACCATGGTTTCGCTGGATGAATATGTAAATAACCATGCCATCAGCCGGATTCATCTGATCAAAATAGACATTGAAGGGAGTGAATATGCAGCCCTGCTGGGCATGCGCAACACTTTGTCTGCTCACCGCCCGGCCATTATAATAGAAATACTGGATTCCCAAACCGGCTCAGCCAATGCTACACGGATACATGCTTTGCTGCATGACATGGGTTATCAGAAGTATTTCATCAGCGACCGGGGAGAACTATGTGAGCATGAGGCTTGTGCCGGGCGACACAACTATGTGTTTCTTCCCGGCGGGTCACAGTTATCAAATAAAAGCTAACTTTGCAGGCAAAAACCTGTTTCCGGCTGTGAAGATATTAATCGTTTTGCCCCGTATACCCTTCCCTTTGGAAAAGGGTGACAAGCTTCGTGCTTTTCACCAGATCAAGGTATTATCCCGGGATCATGAATTATATTTGGTTGCTTCCGGCCGGCCACGGGAAGTAACTGCCCGCGCCTTCGACGAGCTGGAGCCCTGGTGCCGTGAGGTTCGTTTTTTCCGGCATGGCATGCTCCGGCGATTATGGTTTACTTTATACTTCTTTCTTCGCGGCAGGCCCCTTCAATGTGGTTATTTTTATTCATCTGCTGCCCGGTCATATATCCGGCGGGTTGTCAAAGAAAAGGGCATAGACCATATTTACTGTCAGCTTTTTCGCACTGCAGAGATGGTTCGGGGAGTGGATTGTGAGTCCACCATTGATTATCAGGATGCTTTTTCGGGAAGCATGAAAAAGCGTATGCAGGCTACTTCGGGCCTAAAGCGTTGGCTGCTGTGGGTGGAGTACAAGCGCATCCGGCGATATGAGTCCCGCATATACTCTATGTTTGACCATCATACCATTATCTCCTCCAGCGATGCCAAAGTTATGGATACCGGCCCTTTGGTGGTGGTTCCCAATGGGGTGGACACCGATTTTTTCAAGCCTGTTGAGGGTAAGGAGAAGGTGGATGACCTGATTTTCACCGGGAACATGTCCTACCTTCCCAATGTTCATACCTCTTTGTATCTTTCCCGGAAGGTTATGCCGGTGTTATGGAGTAGCCGTCCGGGTGTGGGACTGGTATTGGCGGGGGCATCACCCGATCGTCGAGTACAGCAGCTTCAGAGTTCACATATCACGGTAACCGGTTGGTTGGATGACATCCGGATGGCCTATGCCCGGGCTAAAGTATTTATTGCCCCCATGCATATCGGCACAGGTCTTCAGAATAAAATTTTGGAAGCCATGGCCATGGGGCTTCCGGTGATCACCTCTCCTTCTGCTGCCGGCCCCATTGGTGCCACCCACGACCAGGAGCTAATGGTGGCGGAAAATGCACAACAGTACGCCACACTGGCCATTGAGCTCCTGGATAATGAGCAAAAACGAAAAGAAATGGGGCAGGCAGCCCGGCAATTCGTGATAAACCACTTTAACTGGACTGCCTGTACCCGCCAACTGGAAAGATTGATAACACAAGGTTCTATTCAGGAGCAATCAAAGCCGTAATACCCATTGTGCATAAAGCGCCCTTTCCCCCAATACCTGCTTACGCTTTACTTTGTTCCATGGTATGGTTCCTTTTTTTAGTGATCAGTGAAACCACAATCAGCATAAGAAAAGACAAAGGGATGGATATTATTCCCGGATTATCCAGTGGGATCAATGCATCATCGGGGTTGAGGCCGTAGCGTTCAAACATCACCGGCGACATAAGTATAATGCCCACCGAGGCGATCACTCCCGTGATAATGGAAGCGGTAATTCCCCGTGCGGTGGTTTTTTTCCAGAAGAGGATCATCACAATGGATGGCAGGTTGGCGGAGGCGGCAACGGCAAACGCCAATCCCACCAGGAAAGACACATTCATCCCCTGGAACAGTATCCCCAGGATGATGGCCACGATGCCCACGCCAAAGGCAGCCAGCTTTCCGGCCGTTACCTTTTTCTTTTCGGTCATTTTTATTTTCAAAAAGCTGTCCATAAAATCGTGCGCTATTGCTCCCGAAGAAGCCACAATAAGCCCGCTGACGGTCCCCAACACCGTGGCAAAGGCTATGGCAGATATCACAGAAAATACGCCAACGCCAAAATAGCGGGCCAGCAGTGGTGCCGACATATTGCTGCTTTCCATGTCCAGCACGCCAGTAACCATTGCACCAAGCCCAAGATACATGGTGAGCATATAAAAAAAGCCTATGGCCGCAATGGCCACGATGGTCGACTTGCGGGCATCCCGCTCACTGGGCACCGTATAATAGCGAATTAAGATATGCGGCAGGGCCGATGTTCCCAGAAATAAAGCCAGCATCAGCGAGATAAAGTTGATCCGATCCCAGAAGGACCCTTCTTTGATACCAAAGCGAAGGCCCGGAGTCATAATGTCTTTACCCGAAGTGATATTCTGATACCAGGCGGTAACCTGGTCGCTGCCATCAGTGAATAATATGCGTTCAAATCGCACGATCTCACTCTCCTCGATACTGCTCAGGAAGGTGAAAGGATTCAGGGCTCCAGTCTCCTCCACTTCATGCCCTTCCCCCAGCACCCGGCTCAGATGTCCCACCTGGTAAAACCTTCGCTCCTCCCGGGGGGCACCATTATACAGCACGGTTCCGTCCCCTTTATGGGTTTTGGACAACATCTCGTCCAGGACCAGCTCCCCGTCGTCCTGACGGCTGACCATAAACCAGCGGTATACCCCTTCCATTTCCACTTTAGCCAGTTCTTTCTGATCGTAATCCAGCGTTTTTACCACCCTGTATGCAGGGTCTTTACTGATAAGGCCCCGGTCTTCATCCACCATGGCCGGGATTTGCACATACTCATGATACTGCCCGTCGGGTTTGAGCTTTAGCCCATGATTTAATATATACCCGGTGATAATAATGGAAAATACAATAAGCATTCCCCCTTTAATAAACTGTACATAAGTGGTAGAAGTCATTCCTGCGGTGGCTACAATAAAGATCACCACCGAGCCTACAATGGTGACTCCGGCCCAGTGAGGCAAGCCCAGCAAAGGCACCACCAGATCGCCGGCACCCACCATCTGGGGTATCAGGTAAAACATGGAAACCACCAAAGTGCTCACTGCAGCCGCCAGCTTGATCCCTCTGGAATTGTATTTGGCATCCAGGGCATCTGTAAAAGTGTACTTTCCCATGCGCTTTAATGGCTCAGCCACAATAAACAAGGCCACTACCCAGCCGGCCAAAAAACCAATAGAATAAAGAAACCCGTCGTAACCGCTGAATGCAATCATTCCGCAAATACCTAAAAAAGAAGCCGCCGACAAATAATCACCGGCAAAGGCAACGCCGTTTACCCCCCAGTGAATGTTGCCCCCGGCCGCAAAATATCCGGAAGAAGTCTTGGTCTTCAAAGAAAAATAATAGGACAACAACAATACGGAGGTGACAAAAACAATAAATAAAATTACTGCTCCCGTGGATGGATCATATATCATGGCATACCCTCCTTCTTGTCTTCAATATTCAGCTTATCCTCCAGCCTGGAACAGGCCAGATGATACACAAAACCCATGATAATGGCCAGCAATATGAGACCAAAACCATAAGTGACCGCCAGATTTAATCCGAAAATTACACGCACACCCATGGATTCAGGGTATGCAACTGCCAGCGTAACAAAGCCGGCATAAACGAAAAAATAAACGAAAAACAACTTGACACCCAAGATGCTTTTACGCTTCGAGGCTTTGTCTTCCTTCAACTTAGGGGGTGGACCGTGTAACATATTTTTCTTTTTTGGATAAATAACTCTGTGAACTTTTTAAATTAAGGTTCCAAAAATATGTATTTTAGCACCCGGGTATTTGATGAAAATAATTGTAATATAACATTGTTTTATATCAACTTTTTTCTTTTTAACTTTGATTTGTCTGGTGTTCACTAATTCTTTTGCTTATGCGGTTTAAAAAAGACGCTTCCTGTTCTTCCTGTCCTTTTCCCTGTGATATTTATAAGAATTCGCCATCGGTTGTTTCCGGTTCCGGGGCCATGCATCCGCTGCATGTAAGCTATCGTCGTCATCAGACCATTTGCAAGCAGGACAGTTCGGTGACGCATGTGATCTATTTGTTAAAGGGGAGTGCCAAGCTCTATATTGAAGGGATCAATCACCGCCATATTTTGCTTTACATTCTCACACCGGAGCGATATATTGGCTTGTTATCGTTTTTTGAGACGCCCCGCTATTCATATTCGGTCACTGCTTTAGAGGATAGCACGGTATGTATGGTAGAGTTGGATTATGTAAAGCGGCTGTATGTACAAAACCATGCTTTTCTCATGCAGCTCAACCAGGCATTTGGCCGTTCGGTGGCCTCCATAATGCGGAAGATCATCACTTTAAATCAGAAAAACATTCGTGGAAGGGTCGCTGACAGTTTGCTATATTTGTCGCGGCTGCACAGGTCGGACAGCTATCACCTGCTATTGACCCGTAAGGAGTTGGGCGAATTATCAGCCATTTCAGAAGAAAATTGCGTACGTATCCTTTCCGAGTTTCGGAAAGAAGGGATTATCAAGGTTGACAAGCGGCAGGTGACCATCCTTGAAAAGGACCTTCTCCGGAAGATCAGTGAGTTTGGGTAATTATCGCTTTAATCCACAAGCCACTAATAATCAAACACATCCTTTATAGACCGGACACATCCAATATGGTCTATTTATGCCGTACTCTGTGTTTGTTTTCTTTGGCGAGTGAATGAGAAGTAAATTCCGGCCAGGCATATAATTGTAAAGGAGAAGAAGGCATATTTCATAGCTTTGAGGAACAGGTGGTCCGGGGCGTTTTCCAGTGGTTTATCTCCAATTATGGCGGCAAAGAACAGTGTTGCGATGGTCATGCTAATGATTTGTCCCAGCACTCTCATGGTTGCTGCCGACCCGGAAGCCATTCCGGAGCGGCTTTTATCCACGGAGCTGAGGATGGTATTCATATTGGGTGCTGAGAACAGGGCAAACCCTGTACCCACCCATATGAGTATGGCTATAATGGTCCATATCGGGGTATTTTGGTTGACAAAGGCCAGTGCAAATAGGCCGGTCATGCATATGGCCATGCCCAGGGTGGCCATATATCTGGCGGGGATCCGGTCGGACAGGCGTCCGGTAATGGGAGAGAGCATGACCATCACTATCGGTTGAGCCACCAGCACCCCTCCGGCATCCCGTGGCGACAGTCCCTGGATTTTTTGAAGGTACAGGCTAAGCAAAAAGACTATGGCAAAGGTGGCACTGTAGTTGATCAATGCCGCCAGATTGGAGTAAGCAAACAGGCGGTTTCGGGTATACAGGCTTGTTTCAATCACCGGTCGGAGGGAGTAGTAGCGCTCCAGCACCCAAAACACCACAAAGAATATGCCCCCCACACCCATAAGCAGCCACCCGGCAGCCCTGGGGATCAGGGATGAGCCGTATACCAGTGCCACCAACCCCGCCATATAGAAGACGGTTCCTTTGAAATCTACTCGCCCTTTGAGGCTATTCTTTTGGCTATCCCTGCCCAAGGATAAAAAAGCGATAAAAGCGGTAGCCACCCCCAGGGCAAAAGACACAAAAAATATGCTGCGCCAGCCCAGGTACTGGGTAAGCATTCCGCCGGCAAAAGGGCCGGTAGCCAGTCCCAAATAAACAGCAGCTACCGTATATCCCAGCACCTGTCCCCGCTTCCGGGCAGGGAAGTCACTCACCAGAATGGCCGGGCCCGTGGTGGTGGTAAGGGCCGCACCGGCTCCCTGGAGGTAACGAAACAGAATCAGCCAAAAGCCCGAGCCGGAAAGAGCACACAGCAAGGAAGACACCGTAAAGATCACTACCCCCACCTTAAAAAGACGGCGAATACCGGCCAGATCACTTAACCGTCCCACAGGAAGAAGAAACATGGCGGTGGATAACAAAAAGGCGGTGATCACCCAGCTTAAGGTTACCGCACTCATCTCAAAAGCCTGCTCAATGGCCGGCAACGCAACATTCACCGAAGAGATGAGAAATGTGCCCATAAATGCAGTTACCGCCACAATGCTGATCACCCATTTCTGCCGTAAGGTCCATGTCATAATGCCAATATGCGTTTCATATGCTTATAATTATGTTCGTTGTTCGTTGTTCGTTGTTTGGTGTTTGGTGTTTGGTGTTTGGTGTTTTTTGTTTTTTTGCCACGAATGCACGAATAATATGCGTTGATATTATGATAAAATGCCAAATAACTATTCACTCTGCCCTACTCATCACACCCCACGCATCACACCCAAACTCTCGGCGCCACACACCAAACCCAAAACCCTATGCCCTCTGCCCTCTGCCCTCTGCCCTATGCCCTCTGCCCTATGCCCTATGCCGTTTCACCCATTATTATAGCAATGCGGTTCTCACAGTCACATACAATCCCGAATTCTGGGGACAGCCGTGCGGTGGTCCGGTCCTCCCCTTTAGGGGAGTCAGAGGGGCGCGCGCCTAGCCCTTCAGTCGCTTCAGTCCCTTCGTTCGCTTCAGTCGCTTCAGTCGCCCCCTCGTCCCTGGCCCCTCGCGGGCGTTTTCATGCAGCCTTTGCACGCAATTTTTCATAGATCATTGTCACCATGATCATCATGCTCATCAGGTAGGCAAAGTCTTCCACAGGGATTTGCATAATCCTTATTCCCAGGTTTTGCGCATCGTTATATTCCACCACCGGCATACCGGTTAGCACGCCGTTTACCATCCCGAAAGGGATCAAAGTAACCAGGTAAGTCAGAAAGAAGTGGGACAGCCAGTTTCGCGAAACGGGCCAAATGGTGGCCAGCAGTAGCAGCGTGGCTGTCAGCGCAAAGACCACCACCGTATAGGTTTTATCACTGTTTACCACCGCCAGGGCAAGCATAAGCACTGCCAGGATCAGGGCAATGGCTTGTGCCAGGCGGGGAAACTTAATGCCTGGAAAGAAATAGCGGAGCACTTCATAAATAAACATACAGGCGTATGGGACGATGATAAAAAACAGCCACTCTTCCCAGGGCAGTCCGGCCACGAACCATCCGGTGACATAGTTATGATTGAAAGACCAAATGCCAATGGCGGTAAAGTAAATATCCCATGCAATAAACAGTATGCTCATTGTGAAGATAGCGGCAAACAGCTCTTTCCACCGTCCCCGGAAATATATTCGGGGCTCGAAGCTCCGGGCAAAAGGAACGATGATGGTTCCGGCCAGTAGTAAGGCATACGTATACTTCTCCATCAGAACAGATTTGCACTGTTACGAAGCATTGATTTCCCCAGCAGCATCATTTTAGTAGCGTTGGATACCCGGAAACGGTTCTGGCTCACGCTTTGTGCATCGGCTTGCCGGATTTTATCAAAAAGCTGAAGGTAGTACCGGTAGGCTAAATATACGCCCAGGCGTACTTGTGGATTCAGTTGCACGATCCCCTGGAAGGCCTGGTGAAAGTCCTGCTGAATATCTGTCTCTATAGCTTTTTTGACTTGCTCGTTAAAGCCGTTTTCCCGGATTTGCCAGAAGTAGGTGCGTCCGTTTTCCTGATAATCGGCCCCCAGGTCCCGTAAAAAGTTCACTTTTTGGAAAGCTTCTCCCAGCTTCCGTGCGGAAAAAACCAGTTTATTGTATCCCTGGGTATCGCCCTCATAGAAAACCTTAAGACACATCAGCCCAACCACTTCCGCAGACCCATAGATATAGTCTTTCAATTGTTGCCGGTTATAGGTTTTCTTGCTCAGGTCCATTTCCATGCTATGGAAAAAAGCGTCCAGGTGTTCTTTTTCAAAATCAAACCGGTGATATGCCCATTGGAAGCTATGGATTATGGGGTTTGTGCTCAGCTTCATCTCCAGTCCCTGCTCCGTTTGTTTACGGAAACTGCTGATCATGGCACTTTGGTCATGCCCATGAAAAGTATCCACGATCTCATCGGCAAACCGTACCAGGCCATATACCGCATATATTCCATCCCGACATTTTTGCGGGAACATGCGGGTTCCCAGGGAAAAGGAAGTGCTGTAGCTCTTCGTTGTTACCTTACTGGTTTTTAGCGCATTTTTCAGATATGTTTCCATATTTATTTATTATTCTTTGCGTTACCAATCCGGAGCTGATCACCGCCATAGGCAGGCCTGTTCCCGGGACGGTTGAGGATCCCACATAAAACACGTTATTAAATTTTTCGTCTTTATTGGGCGGACGAAAGGCGCCGATCTGGTTCAGGTCGTGAGCCAGTCCCAGGCCACTGCCCCGGTACAGGTTCAGAAACTGTTCCCAGTCTTTAGGATTAAAAACAGTTTTACTCACCAAATTGTTTTCCAGGTCATAGCCAGTTCGTTGGGACAGGTCCCGTATCACATTAATTGCCAGCGTCTCTGCATCTTCCCACCGGGGTTTATAGCGCAGGTCGGGCACAGGAACCAGCACAAAGAGGGCCTCATGCCCCTTCGGGGCAGCATCCGGGTTATTCCTGGTCTGGACATTTACGTAGTAATAAGGCTTTTCCAGGCTAATATCATTTTTAAAAATTTTGCTGGCATACTCTTTAAAGTTTTTTCCCAGGAAATAATTATGGTGGTGTATATTAGGCACTTTCCCTTTTATTCCCAGGTACATGGTAAAGGGAGCCAGGGTCCATTTCTGTTTATCCAGTCGCTGTGTACGGTATTTTTTTCGGCGGAACACGGCATTACGAAAGCCTGCAGCATCGGCATTAACCACATAGTCGTCTGCTGTCCATATCTTTCCATTTTGATCCACCAATCCTTTCAACTTACCTCCCTCCTCTTTATAGTCGACGATCTCTTTATTATAATGGACCTTAACTCCTTCTTTTTCCATCTCATCCATCAACCCTTCCACGATCTTATACATTCCTCCCTTCACATTATGATAGCCATCATGGACCATCTCGGTGTACGACAACAGGCTATACAGTGCCGGGGTATCGTATGGGGTGGCTCCGAGGAAAAAGGCTACCAGCGAGAAGATCTGCTTAACCTCCTCCGAGTCAAAATACTTTTCCAGCTCTTGCCACACGTTGCGAGTAACCTTAGGAACATGCTTAAGGGGCACGCGGGTTAGTGTAAACAGGTATTCTGCCAGGCTATTATAGTTTCTTCTCACCACCTTATCTATGCTGTCATGGAAGAAGGATCCTGCAGAGTCCAGATATGCTTTCATTTTCCTTGCCAGGTCAGGTTCCAGCTCTTCCAGTTCCTTTTCCAGGCGTTGCAGATCGCGGTAGATCACGTATTGCTTTCCTGTTTTGGCGAAATTCACCGTATAGAGCGGGTCCAGTGGAACAAACTGAAAAGGCAGGCTGATCCCACAGTCTTTAGCAAATTCATCAAACTCATAAGACATACTGAAGAAAGAGGGAGCCATATCAAAGGTAAATCCGTCTTTTTTCAGCTGGTTTAACCGGCCACCGGGCCGATCGGCTTTCTCCAGCATTTCAACCCTGTGGCCCCTTTTGGCCAGACGTAAAGCGGTGGTTAAACCACCAAGCCCCGTACCGGTAATCAGTATGTCCATGTGTTAATCATTTTATGTTTAACTGCTTATAACCATCTTTTACTATTGCTAAAAACCCCCTTTGGACTGTTCTCAGGCGGTAAGATATAATAATGTTTGCATAACTTTTTTTCTCTAACCAACATTAATGCTTTGCGTGATATTTTCCTTTCGTCCTTTTTGTGTTCATTTATAGCCCGGTGAAAAGAGGGCACTTTTGATTTTCAGCGGATATGAAAAAGCGTTGGAGAGACCATCCATGCGCGGTGGCCTTCCCCTTTAGGAAGATGGTGATGCAATAGGGCGGCAGGGTGGAATTTTCAACTTTCATTTTTCAATTCTTTTATATCTTTACCCCATGCTAAAAAAAGCCTTAATTATTGGTGCGGGGATTGGCGGTTTAGCTACGGCTTTACGGTTAAATCATGCCGGTTGGGAGGTAACGGTTTTAGAGTCTTCGTCCGTTCCGGGCGGAAAGATCAATGAGTTTCGCAAAGAGGGGTTTCGTTTTGATACGGGCCCTTCCCTATTTACGTTACCACATTTGGCAGAAGAGTTGTTCACCCTATATGGCGAGGACCCCAAAAAGCATATTCCTTCATCCCGTTTATCCAATATTACCCGGTACTTTTACCCGGACGGCACACAGATCAATGCCTGGCAAGACCCGGAAAAAATGTCACGGGAAGTTGAGCAGCAGACGGGAGAGCCGGGACGCCATGTGCTGAAGTACCTAAAGGATGCCCGAACCCTGTACGCCCTAACCGCCCACACCTTTATCTTTCAGCCCTTCACCTTTTCACACCTGGTTAGCAGGGGTGCCCTACGCACCGCATTGAACCTGCATAAGCTCCATGCGTTTAAAACCATGCATCAAGTCAATGAACGCTATTTCAGTCACCCGGCCGTGATCCAGCTGTTTGACCGCTATGCCACATACAATGGGTCCAGCCCATACAAAGCTCCCGGCACTTTATCCGTGATTGCCCATCTGGAGCATAATGAGGGAGCATACTTTCCCAAACAGGGGATGTACCAAATTGTTCAATCTTTATATGATTTTTCTAAACAAAAGGGGGTTTCCTATTCGTTTAATGACCCGGTGGAAGAGATATTGGTACACGATGGCCGTGCAGAGGGGGTTCGTTCTCGTTCCGGCATCCGTAAAGCTTCGGTGGTGGTGAGCAACGCAGATGTTTTCCACACGTGGGACAGGCTGGTACAACATAAACGTATTCCTTCCCGTCTAACCAACCAGGAGCGTTCCTCGTCGGCTCTTATTTTTTATTGGGGCATAAAAGGTGTTCATCCCTCATTGGATTTACATAACATTTTGTTTTCCGGGGATTACCGTTCGGAATTTGATCATCTTTTCCACAAGAAGGAACTATATTCTGATCCCACGGTATATCTATTCATCAGTTCCAAAGCAGTCCCTGGTGATGCCCCTGAAGGAGCGGAGAATTGGTATGTGATGATCAATGTTCCTTCGGGCCGTGTTGACCGCTGGGATGCGGGTATGGTCTCCCGTGCGCGGAAGCATATATTGCGCAAGGCAGAGCGCATGCTGGGTATATCACTGTCGTCATCCATTCTTTTTGAGGAGGTGCTTCACCCCGGCCTGTTGGAGGCCCGTACTGGCACCCGGGAAGGTGCGTTGTACGGCAACAGTTCCAACAGCCC
>PWNQ01000003.1 GCA_003557725.1 Bacteroidales bacterium
CTTACCGGAAAGCTCCCGCGCGCGCCCCTCTAACTCCCCTAAAGGGGAGGACCGGGCCAACCCGCGGCAGTTTGCGGTGAAGAAACGTTGGTGAGGCAACCATGCGCGATGGCCCTCCACTTTAGGGGCCGGGGGCGCGCGCCGGGAAATGATGCGAGGAGGCGAAGAAATAATCATGTTACCCCTTCAGGGCCTGTCCCGAGAATTCGGGACCTGTCCCGAGAATTCGGGATTGAATGTGATTGTGAGAACCGCTTTGCTAAACATATAAAAATCATATTATTCGTGCATTCGTGGCAACGAACAACGAACAAAATTTTAAACAGATGAAAAGTTTAATATTATTTTTGACTCTGCTTATTACAGGGCCTTTCTTAATGGCCCAGCAGAGCCCGGCAGTCTTTCTGGAACCCAGTGAAGACGACAATGATTTCGGGGTAACAGACCCCGAAATAACCAGGACAGCAGCTGCAGGCTGCGAAATTGACGATGCTTCCCTTTTTATTATGGCTTGGGATGGGGAAGCCCCAAGCTTTGGATGGGATTATGACCATGGTGACCTTACCGGATATCAGGAGTTGGAGATAGGAGAACCTGTTAACCACCCGGATGTGGTGGTGGAAAATGTTAACGGTCTTGTGTTAGCCTATATTGTTTACGAGTATGGAAAGATAATTTGGTTTGAAATTTGGCAGTACGATATGGGTTCCAACAGTTGGTCTATTTATGAAGGACCTGAAGAGATTGGAGACGGAATAAAGCCCAATGTGGATCGTTCACCGGAGGAAGAACTGGCTGTTGTTTGGGAGTGTACAGACGGACAATATGTTTACGGAGTTACAGGAGACATATATGGGGGCTTGAACTCCGTTGAAAATGTGGTTGATCTATCTTGCCCCGACCTATCCCACGTCGACGAAGTCAGGAATCCTGATGTGGCTATCAATGTTTATGATGATCAGCGACATATTCTGGTGGTCTTCAGAAAGCTTTACCTTGACGCTGAGGGTGAAGAGACTTATGTTTTTCATTATCCATATAATGACTTTATATATAGTTCTCACGATTATGTGGGCCATATGGACTATGGCACTGCCATTCTTGGTTCGGTTGGCCCGCCCCGGATAGCGGCACCGCATTACAGTGCTAATCGTATTGAAGCCAGTCAGGTTGTTCAGGTAGAGCAAACTACTTCAGGTCATTATGTTGTGCATGGAGCACATTTTAATTGTTACGAACATCCTGATCCTAGTCAAAGTACCTGTCCATCTAATCCTAATCAATATGGCGTTTATGAGAGAAGTTCAGAACTTAACGCCCACGAATATTATTCTGAACTTGATGGTAATATTTATGATCCACAAGAAGAAGAAACGATTGGCCCTGTGGTTTCGTTTTATGAAGATATTCATGTGGCCTGGGCATATAAAGCTCCGGAAACGGGCAACTTTGTGATCGTATACCGAAGGTTAGATGCACAAACCGGTGAAGTTCGTCCAACATTCCCATATCCCAATTATGATTATTCATATTCTTTGGTTAATGGAGTGGACTATAGTTGGGAAACGGGAGATCAGCACCTTCCTTGTATTGCTTCACGCTATAGTCATGCGAATGAAAAGATTATTGGATGGTTTAATACTGATCAATGGGATGATCCGCGCCCTGAGTACAAAATCACCCATACCAATGAAATATTTTTTGACCTTTCCGTTGAGGCAGATGCGGGCATGGTATATCCAAATCCTGTGTTTGATCAACTTCGTTATGATCTTACGGATAAAGAGGCCAGCATGATAAGACTGTACTCTTATGACGGAAGGAAGGTGCTTTCTCATCATGTATCGAATGAGTCCGGCAGTATTGACGTTTCAAGCTTACCTGCCGGGATGTACATTGCTGAGATTATACTCCCAAACCGTATAAAACGGAAGAAAATTGTTAAAATATAAAACGTGACAGTTGTCCGGTCTGAAAACTATATTAATCGCTTTATATTAACAATTAAAATTTCATTATTATGATTAAACATACGTCTTTGTTTCCGTTTATAATTATGTTGGCGGCTTTATTTCCCTGGCAGCTTACATCCCAGTCCATAAACACTTACGGCCATGCGGATAATGTGGTATTATTTACCAGAATGGATACCGGAGGAATTTTACAACACCACCTTTCATTTTCCACACCGAATCCTCAAGTTGATACCGCTATAGCACTCTATCATTCAGGATCCACTCACCTGATTCAATCTCGTCATCCGGCAGTATACTCTGACAGGAGCGGAGAGTTAAAGCTCTATGCTGTTAGATATGACTATCATGACTCTAATCATGCTTTTTCGGGTGCGATTATTTGGAACGGAAACCATCAGGTTATCGATACCATCGGCACCGCTTTAATTTCTTCTGCCCCTTCTCACTCAGCTTACGGATATTCCTGGCCACTTGCTGCAGTTCCCATGCCGGGAAACCCTGATTATATCTATTTGTTTACGAGCACACGATATCCTAACCAATATGGTATTCATAACAATGCGCCAAGGAAATTACACTGGTCGCTGATCGATCTTTCAGCCAACAACGGCCATGGGAGTGTAATTGTTGACTCACAGGTTTTATCTCCCGACTCTATGGCAGAGGGGGCGTTGGCTTTGACTAAGCATGCCAATGGCCGTGATTACTGGCTGGTAAGCAAAAAATTTACCTCCCGGGAATTTGTGGCTTACCATATTCAGCCCGGAGGCGTTATGGACACCGTCTACTCTGTGGCAGGGCATCACCACACATCCGATCAAAATTGGAATGGAGTTGATTTTTTGTTCAGTCCGGATGGCCGCTGGCTTGCCGACAACACCCGAATCACCGACACCCTTCTGCTTTTAAACTTTGATGCCTCCACCGGTATAGTAAGTGACAGCAATGTACGCTATGTGCCTCAGTGGAATCCGTTTGATGGCATTGGAAATCCACACTTCCCGGCATTTTCTCCCAACAGCCGATACCTTTATGTGTGGAAAGCTACTTTTGATCAGTCTGGATTTTTCCAGTATGATCTGAACACCCCGGATCAGCAATTTTTTGTTAATTCCCGTACAGTAGTACATACCACTAATCCCAATAATCCAAACGCGACTTATAAAAACTGGAGGTTCTTGTTTACAGCAGCTAACGGGAAGATATACAGTCGTAACGCTGTTAACTGCCCAGGCTGGGGTTTTGGGCTAAACTCCGTGGAGTCGCCAAATACAGCCGGCATAGCCAGCCAACCAAGGGATACCAGCTTTTTACTGGATTCAGCATCAATGAGAGGTGGTTATAATATGCCCGATTTTCCCCGTTTCGCCAGCTCCTGGCTAAAAGAGCCCTTAGACTTCAGCTACAGCCACGTCTGTGCGGGAGAGGGCACGCCGCCCACTCATTTTGCTTTTACCGACAGCGTGGTGGATGCCTTCTGGAGCTTTGGCGATACCCTGGCCATGGGAGCAGACACCTCCAACCTTTTCTTCCCCACCTACCATTACAATCAACCGGGCGACTATCATGTATGGGCCAAAGCGTTGAGCTATGGCATGTGGGACAGTATCTCCAAGGTGATCACCATCCATCCGCCGGCGCAGGTAGCCCTGGGACCGGATACGGTGCTGACGGGCAACGATACGCTGGTTTTGGACGCCGGCCCGGACCATATCAGCTACAACTGGAGCACAGGCGACTCCACCCGGACCATCACGCTTTATGGCAACCAGCTCAGCCCGGGAGACTATATGTACCATGTGGAAGTCACCGACACCAACGGCTGCACCGGAACGGGGTCCATTATGGTTACCTATGAGGAGGATACCACCTCCATAGTCCAAAAAGCCCGGGAGCCCCTCTGGGAAGTATATCCCAAC
>PWNQ01000046.1 GCA_003557725.1 Bacteroidales bacterium
CGGGTTGGCCCGGTTCTCCCCTTTAGGGGAGTTAGAGGGGCGCGCGCGGGAGCTTTCCGGTGAATAAATAATCATCCCCCTGTGTGTCAAAATCTTTGTTTCCGAATTCTCGGGACAGGTTCTGAATTCTCGGGACCTGCGGCATGGGTGTTTCATATTGTTTCATATTATTTGGAGAAAAAGGCCACTTTTTCGATGGATGTGATCATGTCGTACTCTTCCAGGTAGGCGTGGGGTTGTACATTAATGGGGGTTGGGGTATAGTTGAGGATACCTTTGATACCGGCAGCCAGCAGCCGGTCGGTCACCGGGATGGCTTCTTCAGCCGGCACGGTTAAAATGGCGATGGAAATATTTTCTTTTTGAATAATATCCTCCAGGTCGTCGATATGGTAGCACCGGATGCCGGCGATTACCCGTCCGGTTTTTTCGGGGTTTACATCGAAAGCCGCCTTGATAGTCAGTTTAGTACGCTTTCCTTTCAGGTACCCCATAATGGCTTTCCCCAGGTTTCCCGCTCCAACTATGGCCACTTTTTGTTCTGTTTTGCTGTCGATGATGTTTCCGATAGACTTTGTCAGCTCTTGTATATCGTATCCTTTTCTAAGAGTCCCTGTATGTCCGATCAGCATAATATCCCGTCGTACCTGCACCGGGGTGATATGCAGCAGTGCGGCCAGCTCGTGGGAGTAGATATGCAGTTTTCCGTTTTCGGATTCTTTAACCAATACTCTGCGGTACTGGCTCAGGCGCTCCACGGTTTTTTCCGGTAATTTTTTCATTGGTTCATGGTTTTTATATGGATGATAATGCCGTTTGAATGGTTGTTATTCCGGTTGCCGGTTGGAGTTTACCGGCAGGGTGACCGTAAATGAGGAGCCCTGATCGGGCTTGCTGCACACGTTGATATCTCCGTTATACATGTCTACCAATTTTTTAACAATGGACAGCCCCAGGCCGCTGCCACTAATGTTTTTGGTTTTTTCATTTTTTATACGAACAAATTCATTAAACAGCCGGGCCTGGTCTTTTTTGTTCATGCCGATGCCTGTGTCGGTAACCATTATGGTGGCGAATCCTTTACTTTCCCTGATGGAGCATTCCACCTTTCCCCCTTTAGTGTTATATTTTATGGCGTTGGATATTAGGTTATTCAGTATGATCTCCAGCTCATCCGGGTCGGCATTCACTTTTACCTGACCGGATACCTGCAGTTTTACCTCCACGTCTTTTTGTATGGCATAGGGTTTCATCACGTCGATGGCTGATCGGGCCACCTGCTCAAGGTCGGTTTCGCTCAGGTCTCTTTGTTTCTTTCCTGATTCAATTTGGGTAAAGTCCAGCATATCCATGATCAGGTTTCTCATGCTTTCGGTACGCCTTTTCAGTCTGCTGATCACTTCATCATAATCTTCCAGCTTATTTCCCAGCTCCCTGTTTTGCATCATCTTAAGATAACCTTCTATGGCATTGATGGGGGTTTTAAGCTCGTGTGACATAATGGAAAGGAATTGGAACCGGATTTGTTTTCCTTCCTTGTTGAGCTTGGCTGTCATCCTTTTTAAAAAAATATGCCGGGTGATATTTTCCATGGCTGCCTTGAGCTCTGTTGGTGTAAACGGCTTTGGAACAAAGTCATAGGCTCCATTTTTGGTGGCCCGGATGGCTACTTCCAGCGAGGCATGGGAGGTGATCATGATCACATAGGTGTCCAGCGATTGTTCATTAATAAACTCCAGCACATCATTTCCCTGTATGCCCGGGAGTTTATTGTCCAGTAAGACAATGTCTGTATTGTTTTTCTTAATAAACTCCACGGCTTCTTCGCCGGTTTCTGCCAGCTCCAGGTTAAAGCCGATCATTTCGTCCATAAATGGATAATCTACTGTGAAGTTTCTAAGTATCCTGTGCACTCCTGAGCGGATACCCGGCTCATCATCAACTACTAATACCGTTAATTTTTCCATAACCCTGTGATTGCTTTGTTCCCGTAGGACATATTATAACTTGAGCAGCTTATTGATTTCTCGCTGTAGCTGATCGGGGCGAATGCCCTTTTCCAGGTACAGGTCTGCTTTGATCCAGCGCCGTTCGGATTCCGACTGAAGGTCAAAGGATATGCCTGTCTCGGAGGCTACTGCTGTGGCAATGATGATGGGCACCTCCGGATATCGTTGGCGCATCTTATAGCTGAGAATAAAGCCACTGTCATCATTTTCCATCATCAGGTCAAAAATGGCCAGGTGGGGCTTGAAAGTCTCCAGCATTTTTTCTGCCTCTTTCTGGCTATCGGCTGTGACCACATCAAACCCAAATTTGGTGATGTGGTGCTTTAGCTGAAATAGATAATCACTATCATCATCCACTAAAAAAATAGTCTTTTTCTTTTCTTCCATAATTACAGGTTTTATTGCTTATTTATTTCTCTTCTGTTTTTCCGGCATATCTTGGCAGTCGCACCTTAAAGGTGGTTCCGGTGGGTCCTTTTTCCGGCAGGCTGTTGGATTCTACCGTGATCTGTCCGTTATGCATCTTGGCAATCCCGTAAATGGTGGCCAGCCCCAGTCCGGTTCCTTTACCAATTCCTTTGGTGGTAAAGAACGGCTCAAAGATCTTGTCCATATTTTCCGGTGGGATCCCTTCTCCGGTATCTATGACTAAAAATACCACATGGTCTTTATCCTCTTCGATGCGTATGGTAAGCTTTCCGCCGTCGGGCATTGCTTCTATGGCGTTTTTGCTCAGGTTTGACAGCACCTGGAGCATTTGTTCTTCGTCCAGCTCTGCTTCTTTATTGCTGGTATTACATTCGATGATTGCTTTCACGTTTTGTGGCACAATAATGGACTGGATGCTTTGCCTGGCCAGTTCTTCCACATTTACTTCAGTGTATGATACCTGGTTTTTCCGGGCAAAGTTCAGCAGTCCGCTCACGATTCTTTTACACCGGTCGGCCTGTTCCACGATCAGCTTCAAGTCTTCGGATACGTCTTCCTTTTGGGCCATCTCTTCCAGCAGGATATTGGCATACATGATCACTACGCCCAGGGGGTTGTTGAGTTCATGGGCGATCCCTGCGGAGAGCTGTCCCATGGAGGCCATTTTCTCCGATTGTTTAAGGGCCTGGCGTGTGCTTTCCAGCTTTTGATTGGATACGTTAAGCTTTTCCACCGAGTTGTGGAGCGACTCAATGGTGTGGGGGAGGCACATTTCCGTTTCGGCCAGCCCTTTACAGATGGCAATAGCATGCTCTTCACAGGTGTCGTACCCACATGCGCCGCAGTTGAGATGGTCTTTGGGGTCGTACTTGCCCATATTTTTCAGCGCATTTTGAATGTTTTCCCTGGATGGCAGCGCCAAACGCTGGTCATTCTCTTTAAAGTTCAATGACAGATCCAGCTTAAGGTATTCCTCCATTTCTTTCTCCCACTGCTTGGTATTGATAAGGTTTAGCTTGCTTTTTACATAGTTTTTTATAAAGCTTCGTTTGGCATACCGGTTTACTGAGGAGGTCATTCCGGCGCCCATAATACAGCCTTCGCAGCATAGCAGCTCCAGGTGCTCCTGGCGGATCAGTCCCGACTCAAATTCCCGGATGGCTTCCTGGAAGTTTTCCCGCCCTTCGGCTACGATAATATCTCCTCTGGAGACGTCATCATCCAGATTAACTGCCTGTATGAGCCCCCGGCTTACGGGGAATATGGCTCCTTTTCCCGATAGTGGCGGGTCAAACCCTGAGGGGGTAGTATTTCCGGGGGTAACCATCTTATGCTCCAGCATCTCCCGGAGCTCCCGGAAGGTGATAGCCATGTCTATCTCCGAAGATTCGTTTTTCTTGGCGATACATGGCCCCACGAACACTACTTTCAGGTGGTTGCCGTGTTTTTTTCGAAGCACCCTGGCCGTTGCCACCATGGGAGAGACAATGGGGGCCAGGAACTGTACCAGGTGGGGATGGTATTTTTCAATAAAAGAGACAATGGCGGGGCAGTCGGCAGAGATATATTTGCGATGGCCCTTTTTCTCTATAAGCTCTTTAAACTTATTGGCAATAAGGTCGGCGCCAAAGGCCACCTCGTTCACATAATCAAACCCCAGTCCGCGGATCATCCCTACAAAGGTCTGATGCTTAGGTAGTGTCATAAACTCCGCCGGAAAGGCAGGGGCTATTATGGCGGCCACCTCCTGGTCTGACTTAAGGAGGTGGTCCAGCGCTTCTGTGTCGCGGTGAAACACTTTGGCGTCCTGGCTGCATACCTTTACGCAGTTGCCGCAGGCGATGCAGCGCTCCTGTATTACCTCTGCCTGTCCGCCTTCAATACGTATGGCCTTGGCGGGGCACTCCCGCACACAGGTATAGCACCGGCGGCAACGCTCCATTTGAGTGTAAACAAGCTTGATATCTTTTTGCTCGTCTTTATTTGGGGTGGTATTTCTTTCGGATAAATTCATAAGTAAACCTCCCTTGGGGTATAGTGTGTATGTATAAATTCGCGGCACTTTTCACTGCCGGGTTCTTTCAACAGCTTTTGAAACAGGGTCTGAAGGCCGGGGTTTTTGCCGGGTTCTTTTATGGCTTCGGTGCGGTCCATATCATATAGGGTTTTATAACGCTGTTTTATGGTTTCCTGTGGTTCGCCAATGGGCTGTCCTCCTCCTCCAATGCAGCCGTTTTCACAGGCCATTACCTCGATATAGTCATATTTACTGCGGCCTTTTTTCACCTCTTCCAGCACCTTACTGGCTTCATGCTGTCCGTTTACGGCGGCCATCCGGATTTGATGCTTTCCTATTTTGGCCGTATATTCTTTACGGTTTTTTAATCCGCGCATTTGCTTCACCTTAAACCCGGGGAAATTTTCATTTTCAACCATTTGATAAAGTGCCCGGATGACTGACTCAGTGCTTCCGCCGGCCACTCCGGTGATCTTGGCTGCGGAGCTGCGGCTGCTGAAGGGCTGGTCGGCACGGGACTCCTCCAGTTGCATCATATCGATGCCATTGAGGCGAACTAGCTCAATAAACTCCCGGGTGGTAAGTACCGCATCCACGGCACTAACGCCTCGGAAGGTCATTTCGTCCCTCTGGGCTTCAAACTTTCGCGCAGTACATGGTGCCAGGCTCACCGAATAGACGCTTCCCGGGTGGATGCCCTTTTGTGCAGACCAGTGTCGGTTAAGCAATGATCCCATGATCTGCTGAGGTGACTTGCAGGGAGACAGGTCTTCCAGCAGGGAATGGTGCGTTTGTTCGGCATATTTCACCCAGGCGGGGCAGTGGGAGGATAGCAGGGGTGTTTGAATGCCCTGCTCTACGCGTTTTTTTAGTATGGACGCTTCTTCCAGCGCCCACAGGTCGGCGGTAAATCCGGTGTCAAAAACGTATTGGAAGCCCATGCGCTTTAAGGCAGACACCACCAAGCTGCTTAGGTCTTTGCCGGTTTTGAAGTTGAGAAACCCGCTCAGGGAAACCGTCAGTGCCGGGTCAATTTGTGCTACGGTGGTTTTTTCCCGGTTGTTGAGGGCATCCTGCACACCAGCCAGATGGCTTTTTTCATGTAGGGCACCGGTGGGACAGACCATTATGCATTGCCCGCAGTTGATGCAGTTGGAAAGGTTCAACCCCTGATTAAAGGCGGTATGGATCTCCGTTTTATGGCCACGCAGGGCAAACTCCAGGGTATTGCATCCTTGCTTTTCTTCACATACCCGGGTGCAACGGCTGCAGAGGATGCACTTGGAGGGGTCTCTCATTATGCTGGCTCCGGAAAGATCACGCCGTTTTGATGAAGCCTGTGGCGGAAATGACCGTTGGCGGACATGTAGCTCATCGGCCAGCACCTGCAGCTCACAGTTGTTGTTGCGGTGGCAGTATAAACAGTCGTCGGGATGGTCGGCCAACAGCAACTCTGTGATCTTCTTTCGCGCTCTGATCACCCCGGGAGCATGGGTGTGGACCTCCATGCCTTCACGTACCAGCGTAGAACAGGCTGTCTTAAGCCGTTGTTCCCCCTTTATTTGTACCACACACATGCGGCAGGCTCCCGTGGGAGTGAACCCCTCCATCTCACAGATGGTGGGGATGGTTATCCCATGGCGCCGTAAGGCCTTTAGAATGGTTTCATCCGAAGTGGCCTGTATCCTGCTGTTGTTCACATATATGGTTACTTCCATGGCGTTACTTTTCAGAAATGGCGTTAAACATACAAGCTTCTTCACAAAGCCCGCAGCCGATACACTTGGTTTCTATAATAAAATGAGGATGTCGCGGAATGCCGTATATGGCCTCCGTGGGGCACTTGTTCACACAGGCCGCACACCCCACGCAGTGGTCCACATGGATGGTAAACGTGCGAAGGTCACGACATACATTGGCCTGGCAGTTGCGCTCAAAGATATGCTGCTCATACTCTGTCCGAAAGTGCTTCAAAGTATCCATGATCACATTGGGAGCATTTTCCCCCAGTCCGCATAATGCAGTGTCGTACATCACGCCGGCCAGGTCTTCAATGGAAAGTACCCCTTTAAAACGCTCCAGGGTTTGATTGCCGTTTTCTTCTATGGGGCGGCGGGTAATATTGTTCAATATGCTCAACATGTTCTTTACTCCTTCCCGGCAGGTGATACACTTTCCACAGCTTTCCTCATTGAGGAAGCTCATTATAAAGCGGGCCACATCCAGCATACATGTTTTGTTGCTCATCAAAACCAGCCCTCCGGAGCCCATAGACAGGCTTTTGGCCTTCAGGGCCTCATAGTCCAGGGTAATGTCCAGGTTTTTTTCCGGGATAATATGGCCGGTTGGTCCTCCCAGCATAACGGCTTTCAACTGTTTATTATTCTCCTTCAGGCTTTTGGGTATCATGGCAACCACCTGCCGCAGGGAGGTGCCTGCCGGCACTTCCACAATGCCGCTTTGGTGCATGTCGCCACTGACAGACAGCACCTTGGTTCCTGGCGTATTTTTGGTGCCGGTACTTTTAAACCATTCTGCTCCTTTTTCGATGATCAGGGGTACATTGGCCAGGGTTTCCACGTTGTTGATCAGGGTAGGGTGTCCGAAAAGGCCGTGCTCACTGGGGTAGGGGGGGCGCTCGCCGGGAATCCCCCGCTTGCCCTCAATGCTGTTTATTAGTGCTTTCTCTTGCCCGCAAACAAAGGCAGAAGGAGAGGCGAAAAGGCTCACCTGCAGATTGTACCCCGAGTCAAAGATGTTGTCGCCCAACAGTCCATACTCCCGGGCCTGGTCCAGCGCCCGTTGTAAGATATTCCGGGCCGTTTGATTTTCATAGGAAAGATAGATGTAAGCTTGTGCCGCCCCGGCCGCATAAGCCGCAATGGCGGTGCCTTCAACAACCGTGTGAGGGTCGTTCTCTAACAGATAGCGCTCCATAAAGGCCCCGGGGTCGCTTTCAAGAGCATTGCACACCACATATTTCTTGTCTCCCGGGGCTTTTAAGGTTTTTTCCCATTTTATGCCGGTGGGAAAACCTGAGCCGCTACGTCCTTTTAATCCACTGTCTTTTATTATTTTACAAATTTCTTCCGGAGTGTATTTGGTGACCATCTGTAGAAAACCGGCATATCCGCCATGGCCCAGAAAAGCCCCCAGAGAGCCGGGAGGGATAAGCCCGCAGTGTCTTAACACCCGCCGTTCCTGACGGGCAAAAAAGTCCAAATCATCTAAAAAAGGCACTCCTTCCCAGGGAGTATGCAAGGGGTGTTTTATCTGAGCAAAAACGTCATCCTGAGGAATCACATGATTGAAGATGTTGTCCAGCAGAGTGGTAACCTTTTCTGCGGTAATATTTTTGAAGAGGATCCGGTTGTATCCGGGCAGTGCAATGCTCACAATGGGCTGGGCCCCGGGAAGCCCGGGGCTGCCGGCCCGCTCTACTATGGCTTGTACTTTCCGTTCAGACAGGTATTGCTTTATGGCCTTTACGGTTTTTTCAGCTCCCATAATGAGGCCGGAGCCGTTTCGGCTAACTGCAATCACCGGCCGGGAAACGCTTTCCCGGCGCAACTCCTCCCTCAGGGCCCGGACCCGCGAAGAATTGCCGGAACCATTGCTGGCCAAATGCCTTAATAACTCGCTGATATGCTCCTTGTTGGTCACGTGTGCCACTTTATTTATGATATTATCTCAAACCAGTACCTATTCCAATATGAAACGTATTTAAGTATCCTTTTCCAGGTTTTGGTATATATCCATGATCTGTTGCAGTTTTTTTTGGTCTGTCTGGGTGTAATACTCCTCATTAACAGCAATAACCGGCCCTTCACCGCAGATGCCCATGCAGGGAACGGTTTCCAGGCTGAACAGCCCCCCTTTGTCCGTATTACCCTGATGAATACCCAAATGGTTCTCCAGCCAGCTCAAAAGATTGGCCGACTTTTTTAGATGACAACTGGTGCCCCGGCACAGCCGGATATGGTACTTCCCCCGGGGAGTATACCGAAATTGCCGGTAAAAGGTGATCACTCCATGAATCTTGGAGGTGGGAATGTTCATCTGGCGACCCACTTCGTACATCGCATCCCGGGGTAAAAAACCAAAATGGCTTTGAACCTCCTGCAATACGGGGATAAGCTTATCACGACTTTTTCCCCACTGCTTGTTTATGATTTTTTGAATATCTTTGTTCATTCGTTTGTTCGCATCCCGGTTCATGTTACAAAAGTAACACTATTTGCAATATAACGTTTGAAAAGTTGTTAATATTTTAACAGTGTTAAAAGGGTAACAATCGAAATAGGGGGGCGACTCAAGTTAGTTGATTGGCTTTTAGTGGGATGGAGTAAGTGAACAAAGAATGATTATTTAACTAAATGGACGGAATTATAAGGTGGCTTAACCGGATGCATTTGCCGTTTAATATTAATAAGGTATACCCATGGAACAGGAAAAGACAGAAATAACCATATGCCTGGGGAGCTCATGCTTTTCCCGGGGCAACAAAAATACGCTTCGTATCATTGATGAGTTTTTAAAGGAGAACCAGCTGAAGGATCGTGTTCATTTTCGGGGCAATCATTGTTTTGGCCGTTGTGAGGCTGGACCGGTGCTGAAGATCAACGACCGGCTGTTGGAACGTGTAGATGGTAAGGCTGCGGTGCAGGCTTTGCGGGAACATTTTGAAATGGAGTGAAGCTATGGAAAAGGCAGATCCTTTGATTTCGGTGAGCGAGGACAAGTGTGAGCATTGTTTTGCCTGCATTCGTGTTTGTCCTACCAAGGCTTTGAAGATGGGTTCGGACGGGGATGTTCCCCAGCTGATGCCTGAGCGCTGCATTGGCTGTGGCCATTGTGTTACGGCCTGTTATCCCGGGGCTATTACCTATCGTGATGATAAAGACAAGGTGCGTGAGCTTATTGCCAGCGACCGTAAAACGGCCGCCATTGTAGACCCTGCTATCTCCGGCGAGTTTCATGACATCACCGACTACCGTAAGTTTGTGGAGATGATCCGGTCCCTGGGGTTTGATTATGTGAGTGAGATCGCTTTTGGAGTGGATATTGTGGCCCGTCAGTATAAGGAACTGTTTGAAAACTTCAGGGGAAAATACTATATCAGTGCCAATTGCCCGGCGGTGGTGCGGTATGTGGAAAAGTTCCACCCTGTGCTTGTGGATAATATTGCCCCCATTGTCTCGCCAATGATCGCCACCACTAAGATCATGCGCAAGAAGTATGGGGGTGACATCCGGGTGGTGGCCATCGGCCCATGCATTGCCGCAAAACAGGATGCCCTGCGCTATATCGGGGGGAGTAAGGTGGATGCGGTGCTTACTTTTGTGGAATTGCGCCAGCTGTTTGAGGAGGAAGACATACAGGAAGCCAAACTGGAATATTCTGAATTTGACCGGCCATTGGGGAACCTGGGGTCATTATATCCGCTTAGTAACGGTTGGGTGCAGGCTGCAGGACTCAGTGAAAGCCTTATTGATGGAAAACTCATCACCGCAGAAGGCCAAAGGGATATGATGGATGCCATTTTTCAGTTTAAAGATAAAGTGAATTTTATCCGGCGAAACATGAACCTTTTCTATAATGAAGGATGCCTCATGGGGCCCGGAACCTCCCGGGGAGGTGAAAAGTTTGTGCGCCGTACACTGGTTACCGACTATGTGAATAAACGACTCAAAAGCCTGTCGGTAAGTCGATGGGAAGAAAGTATGCAAGAGTACCTGCAACTGGACTACTCCAGGGGGTTTAGCCGGGATGACCAAAGATTGCCGGAACCATCGGAGGAAAAAATCCGGGAAATACTTAAGTCTATCGGACAGGAAGACAGCACTACGGAGATGAGCTGCCAGGTGTGTGGATTCCGGTCGTGCCGAGATTTTGCCATTGCCGTTAGTAAAGGAATTGCCAAACCACAAATGTGCCATACCTTTGCCACAAGACAGTCATCTCAGCATATATACTCCCTTCAACAAACCAATAAAAAACTGGAAGAGACACAAAAGGCCCTGGAAGAATCGGAAAAAAATGCACGACAGGAACAACAGGTGGCTAAAGAAGCCTCACAAAGGGCTACTACCATGCTGAAAAAACTGCCCTCTGCCGTAGTTATAGTGGATGAAAAACTGAAAATACTGGAATCCAACGAACAGTTTGTGGAAATTATGGGCGATCAGGCCAAAGAGATCAATGAAGTGATCCCGGGACTGGTGGGGGCCGACCTTAAATCCATGCTCAACTATAACGTGCATAATCTGTTTTCCTTTGTGCTTAAAAATAATGAAGATATAATGAACCGGGATGTGAAACTGGGCGACAGGCTGTTTAACATGTCCGTGTTTGTTATCAATAAAGATAAAATCGCCGGAGCAGTGCTCCGGGACATGTATAAACCGGAGGTGCGCAAGGAAGAGGTGATCCGCCGCGTCACCGATGTGATCGACGATAACCTGAACATGGTGCAGCAAATGGGATACCTGCTGGGTGAAAATGCTTCTGTGATTGAGAAAAAACTGCATACCATCATTGAATCCTTTGAAAAAGATGACCATCAGGGCGGAGGAAAGCCCGAAAGAAAGCGGGATAATCATAAAGACACCGGTAAACAAAAGGAAAAAGGCAGCTCATGAGTGCAGCTTTTCATATTGAGGTGGATCATGATTCCAAGTCACACGAGGGCCAACGCATTTGTGGCGACATGTTTGTCTCCAGAAAGGTGACTGAAGAGAACCGCATTGTGGCCGTGCTTTCCGATGGCCTGGGACATGGTGTCAAAGCTAATATCCTGGCTACCCTAACTTCTACCATGGCCCTGAACTTTGCCATCCAGCACAAAGACCCGGTGCGCATTGCTGAGATTATTATGAACACCTTACCCATTGATGATGAACGAAAAATCAGCTATGCTACTTTTACTATTGTGGATATCGAGGTGAATGGACACGTTAGCATCCTGGAGTATGACAACCCGCAAGCCATCATTATGCGGGGCAAAGAAGTGTATATGCCCCAATGGCAATGCGTGCTGCTGGATGGACCCAACCGGGGTAAAGAGCTCAGATATTGCCGCTTTGTGCCTCAAAAAGAAGACCGGATCGTATTTGCTACCGATGGGATCACCCAAAGCGGACTGGGTACCGATACCCTTCCCCTGGGATGGGGCGAAGAAAATTTCCAGGCATTCGTTAGTCAAGCCGTTAAAAACCAGCCGGAAATATCCGCCTCAAAACTCTGTCAACGAGTGGTGGCCAAAGCAGTGAAAAACGACGGATTCATATCTAAAGACGATACCAGTTGTGCTGCAGCCTACTTCCGGGAACCACGCAAGCTGCTTATCTGTACCGGCCCCCCATTTAAGGAGGAAAACGACCCCCGGCTGGCCAGTACCGTCAAAGAATTTCAAGGAAAAAAGATTATCTCCGGAGCCACCACTGCCGATATTATCAGCCGGGAACTGAACCTGGAGATCGAAGATGGGTTTGAGTTTGATGACCCCGACCTGCCCCCCATATCTTATATGGAGGGCATCGACCTGCTCACCGAAGGTATCCTCACTCTGAGCAAGGTGGCACGCATATTACAACAATATGATAATAAAACCCGCCTGGGTAAAGGGCCAGCTCACCAAATCGTGAAAATGATCAAAGAGTCGGATGAGGTGAACTTTATCATCGGCACCTGCATCAACGTAGCACACCAGGACCCCAGCCTGCCCGTAGAGCTGGAAATCCGAAGAACAGTGGTTAAACGTATCGCCACATTGCTGGAAGAAAAATTCCTTAAAGATGTGAATATCCGATATCTGTAACGCCTTATCATTCTTTCCCTCAGAACCTTATCCCCTTCCTCAATTTTTTTTTCTTTTTTTTCACTTTTTTCTTGGATAATTGAAAAAAAAATGCTTAATTTTAGTATAGCATATTTAAACCCTTAAAAACAACATGCTATGAAGCGTTTCTATTTCATTATCATCGCCCTGGCCATGGTGGCCCTAACATGGAAAAACCCCGCAAATGCTCAACCGGTGCCGAAAAAACCGGAGGGAAGCGGTAATCCCTTTGTCCCGTATTTAATTTCTTGTGCCTCGGAATTATATTGGTTAACCCAAAATCCGCAATATTGGGGGGTAGGAGATGTATTTGTTCAGGTGGATCATATTGATCTTAAAGATTATGATAACTGGGGGGTTATTGGAACGGAGGCCACTCCGTTTAGGGGAGTTTATAATGGGCAGGGGTATACCATCCGCAATCTTACCATTGACAGCAGTGGAGTCGATAATATCGGGCTCTTTGGATATGTTGGTTCTTCTTCAATGGGGGGATATATAATAAACCTCGGGTTAATTAATGTGAATATATCAGGATCGCAAAATGTGGGCTCTTTTGTTGGCAAAGTTTGGGTAGATGAAGAATTTTATATCCAAAACTCCTATGTATCAGGTGGTAAGGTAGTTGGCTCCGGCGTTACCGGTGGTTTGGTTGGGGGTAACAATGGTACTTCGGTGTTGGTTAATTCGGATGATTTTCCCCTGATTGATTGTTCATTTTCGGATGTGGATGTGGTTTGGAGCGGATATGGCGGGGGGGATCGTATTGGTGGGTTGGTGGGGTGTAATGGTCGTGGTGTGGTCAGGGACAGTTATTCCCGCGGTGATGTTTTGGTGGAGAACGTCAATGGTATTGCCCAGGTGGGTGAGCGTGTGGGTGGTTTATGCGGGAGTTCTGATGACTTGGGAGTTATAGAGTATTCTTATTCTTCGGGTCAGGTAACGGTCACAGACATTGATTACGTGGGAGGCTTGACGGGTTATCTGGGTAATGGCAGCCAGGAGGGCACCGTTCGGTCTTCCTTTTATGACCAGCATACTGATGGTCAGGGCCAGGCTTCAAACCCTGATATGCAGGGAGGCAACAATATTAACACATTGGGTTCCACATCCAGTCATTCCATGCTGGACCCGGACACCTATACCATTAATAACGGGGAGGCCTGGGATGACGTTAATACCTGGTATTTGGAGGCCGGGGAGTACCCCCGGTTGCTGGATGCGCAGACGGGGACACCTTTGCCTGTGGAGCTCACCTTGCTCACAGCTCGCACTAAGGGGGATGAGGTACAGGTGTATTGGTCCACAGCCACCGAAACCAATAACCATTATTATGAAATACAGGCTTCTTCATGTGGTTATTCCTATACGGTTGTGGGTACCGTTCCGGGTTCCGGAACCACAAGCCATCCCACCAGCTATTCCTGGAGCTTTCCCTATAGCCCGGACATGCGATATGTACGGCTATGGCAGGTGGACTACGACGGGAGCGGCAGGCACCTGGGGCCGGTGGATATCCGTAAACAGAACCCCAGAACAATTTCCCTTACGGTTTATCCTAACCCTGCAGGTGAAAAAATATATATCAGACCAGAAACACTTCTGCCGAAGGGAACCCCCGTCCGATTATATAGCCTGGACGGAAAATGCCTCCTGGATCACAGAGCCGGCGGAGGGAGCTACCCCATGGAAATCAATATCCCAGATCATATCTCCCCGGGTACCTACCTGATAAAAGTAGGTGCCAAAAACCCCGTTACCAAATTAGTGACAATCACAGGAAACTAACTTCATGCCTACATTTTTTGTACTTTTAACGTGTACACGTCCTGTCCGCTCCTTAGTTTTAGGATGTAAGTGCCCTTGCTTAAGTGCTTTATTGAGATTTGAGTGCTGTTAACAAAAGAGCCCTGCTCCAACTTCGATCCATCTACCGCAAAAAGGGTGTAATAAACGGTGTTATCAATATAAGAATCAATGTTTATATGACTGGTAGCGGGATTGGGGTATACGTTTATTTTAAGGGTGCCATAAACCTCACTAATACTAACCCAGGTCACATGGACAATATTGGATGTGTCGCTGGAACAAAGGTTTGAATCGGTTTTAATGGTAAAATAGAGTCCGTTTTGCGGGGCTATATATTTGGTGTCTGTGGCACCTGGAATTACTGTGTTGTCATAATGCCATTGGTTTCCCGTGCTGGCACTGGAGTACAGGGTGTCATAACTATGGGTCACCATAGGGGCTGTAGGTTTTGGGTGTACGGTAAGGTGCAGCACCACCACGCTGTCGCAGCCATGCTGGTTGTTTAAAGTATGGGTGTAAATACCGGCGGTGGTGAGGGGCGTTCCAAAGAAGGGATAGGCTTGCCCTTCACATATATCTGCCTGCATTTGTGA
>PWNQ01000114.1 GCA_003557725.1 Bacteroidales bacterium
CGCTGAAAATCAGCTTTGCCCCATCCCTAAAGGGTGGCTGATTTTCAGCGGCTTCACCCTTTAGGGTCCGGGGCAAAAAGCCGCTGAAAATCAAAAGTACCTTTTTAGACTGGACTCAAATCTTATTACAAAACTACATAAACATTTTATAATTACAACCAAAAAAAAATGAATATTATTTTTCAGCGGCTTTATGCCCCGGTGAGAAAAGAGCTAAGTCGCTGTATATAAAGACTACTTAAAAATCAGGCAACGTTGTATTGCAGGGGGTACAAAAAGTTGGTTATTTCAGACCGGACTCATGAGTGCTAAACGTTTTATATAACATTCGTTAGTCATATTTTACGGTAATCACTTGCCCTTTTAAAGCATCAAAAACCACCTGGTAGTGATCATCATCTGAAATGGTTTGCACTTTTCCCCGTTTGGCCGATACTTTCTGGGGCCTGAAGCCCAGGTTCAATGTAACCCCTTTTTGTATTAAGCCTTGCGGTGCATCCACATAGATAACATATTGGTCATGATCGTGTTGGACATAAAAGGCAACCTTCAACAAATTTTTCCTAAAAGCTGCTATTTCCCTTGCGGAAGCAATCCAGGCATCATCTTGTTTTGCACGTATAATGGTATTTTCCAGCACCTGAAGGGTAGTATCATTCATGCCCACATATTGGGGATGCCCCTGAAAGACCATAAGTCCACTATACGGCTTGACCGCCAGCTCCATAAAGTTTTCCAGGTATTTATCATATAGCCGGGTCTGTTGGACTACAGCCCTTTCCCTTTGTCTTTTATCCCGGGGCAGGTCTTTAAAAAAATAATAATCGTCATGATATGTGGGCGAAAGCTCAATAATATCGGTAGTCCGGTAAAAGCCACCATGGGCCAAAACAATATTATGAGGGGCCACGCTTCCATGGATAAACTCCAAATTATTAGCACCTATGCTGCTTTCAAACTCATACTCTTTTTCTGAAAGGGCCACCAGTCCCCAGAATCCGGGCATAGTAAAGGGGAATCGGAATCCGCTAAATTTTTTTTGCCAGTGGTTTTCATTCTCATACATATCCTGTATTGCTTGTGCATAATTGAGATTCCGGTAGTTGGTAAAGGCATGTCCACGGCTTTCAATATGCACCTTATCTTTTTGAAGCAGCCTCATTACTTGCGGGTCCACCTTTCCGTCCACAAAGATTACCGAGGGGATATTATGTTTATTGATCATTTTCAATGTGTTCTCGTATTGGGTCAGGTTTCCTCCGGCATTAAGAGACAGGCAAAAGGCATATGGGTGTCCCTGGGGCCAGGGGTTAACTCTAATTGGGATAAGGTTTTGCTGGTGGAAGTCATTAATTACGGACTCATAGAACCGGCTGATCTTTTGGGTGCTCATAAACCCGCCTTCCCCGGCCGGGTGGAGGAAGTCGGAGGATGCCAGCAAGTAGGCTGTTCCTTTTCCGTAGCGATTTTTCACGATGGCAGGCAGCGTATCCTCTTCCTTTACCCACCGTGCAAGGATGTCTATATTTTGGGATATAATAGTGTCTGGGACTGGTGTATAGAAGTTATCACCGGCTGGTGGTCGGATATAATCTTCCTGTTCACCACAGATCTGTCCGAATATTTCATACCCTTCCATATTTCTTTCAGTCAGCATCAGTCCAAAGCTACTTGCCAATGGATATACTTCTGGTGACAGCCTTCGGTACATGGCGATACGGTCTGTTCCGTCCAATTTGTTACGGCCCACATTATCGCCGGAGATGAGCACGCCACCTTCTTCCACAAAGGCGTTCAGGTTTTCCATTTGAGCCAACGACATAAACGATAACGAATATTTCCGGTCGGCATCGTGATATCCCGGCGCAGTGGAAAGGATAATAATATTATAGGTCTTCATCCTTTCCGGCTCGTTAAGGATGTCCCTGGGTTCAAGCCTTACGACGGCCCCTGTTTTGTTAAATGCCTGAAGGGCAATAACAATACCTTTTGGCAGGGTGGCATTTTGCCCCTCCAGCCCTGTGGTAATAATCAGTACACGGGGAAGTTGCTGGTACATTTGGCGGTCAAATGAGCCTTCGGAATGAATCTGCCCGGGCTTATCACATCCCATGACCAGTATCCCGGCCAGAAAGATCAATGAAATCCAAAAAAGACATGTGCTTTTCATGTGTTTGAAATTTTGTTCGTTGTTCGTTGTTCGTTGCCACGAATGCACGAATAATATGCGGTGACATTATTATAAAATGCCAAATAACTATGCCCTATGCCCTCTGCCCCCAAAGGGGAGTTAGAGGGGCGCGCGCGGGAGCTTTCCTCGGGACAGGTCCCGAATGGGTGGCTTGCGGTCCATGAGTTAATCATTGGATTTTCATCACCATGTTTGTTTCAATATCACTTCTTCACCCGGGACAATATCAAAATATACCCCACCGTCCCGGTTAGTCAGGGTATATTGATCCCCCCCGGTGATAACCTCAACAAAAGGGGCGTATGTTTCAAATCGGATGGTCAGGGGGTGGTTATAGATATCCGGGTCGAGGGAACATTCCAGGCTTACAAATATCCGGTCCTGGTGCCATACGGTATTAATCTCTGTGTGTTCATATTGTTTCAGGTAGCGAAACACATTCCATTCGCTGGTGAGCCAAAAGTTATGATTCCGTGCCAGGCGCAGTTGTCTTTCCAGTCTGTCTTGTTTAACGAACAGGGATTTCCCTTGGTGGGGGACATAATTTTCTGTCAGATAATCATAATTAAATATAAGCCATTGCTTTTGGTTTGCGTGAAGCACAGAGTCCAGTGCCAGTTGGGAGGTTCCTGCCAGGTAGAGGTTTTCCCATTTCACCCCTTCATAGCGCTGCACTCCCGGCATATTATGCCGCATCAGTTCTATTTCCTTTTCCAATGGCCCGGAAAGCGGTGCCTTGCCGATAATATGCCTCACCGGTGCATTAACCATTTGCTTCAGTGCAAAAAATTCACTTTCAGCATCTTCTCCTTCGGCGGTTTGCAGTGCAATGTGATGCCCCTGCTGTCTGATCTCATCCATAACCATGGTGCTGAAGCGTTTTCTCCTTCCTGCGTTATCCATGGCATATTGTCCGGCAGGGTCTTCAACCACCCGTGGAACGACACCAAAAGAGGCGTTAATCCGGTATTTTTGCAAAATGGGTAATGCCAGCGTGAAATGAGCGTGATCAGACCCCAGAAAGCTCAAAGAAACAGCCCCTTGCTTATCCTGATAATAGGGACAAACAGACAATGTTGCTCTATCAGGGAAGGAGATTTCCCCATTTAGATCAATCTCATTTTCGGCCGTCCTGAAATAAAATTTCAAGCTATCATACAAGGGCTTAAGCCTTGAAGTCCAGGAGGGTTCTTCCCATCCGTCCCAAAGATAATGCAGGTAGTTGTTCGAAGGATACCGCTTGACCATATTATTCTCCTTATCCGTGATAAAGGCGATCATGTAGAATCCGTCGGTCTCAGCATATTCCATCTGGTCGGTACCCGGCTGGTTGTCCAGCACATAGTGTTTTGCCGGGTTGGAAACGTTTAGCAGATGCCAGGTGAGTCTCACCTCCAGTAGTCCGGAAGGCTCATCCCAGTGCCAGTCGGCATTGGAGGTCTCTGCGTTATTGCTTTTCCCGTGCTGCAATACACCCCGGTTCACCACCACCGAGTCGAAGATTTCACCAGTAAGCGACTCCCTGCCGCGGTTGGTGAGCATATGTTGGGGAACAAAATCGGCTTCTTCGTTAGGTTTGGAAGCGTAGTCAGGGATAGAGTCGTTATAAATATCCGTAAA
>PWNQ01000186.1 GCA_003557725.1 Bacteroidales bacterium
CCAGGTAGTCGTCTTGTAGTTGAAATGCAATGCCCAGGCTTTCGCCGAACCGGTAAATCTTCTCCTGGTCCATGAGGCTGGCATTGGCTATTGCTGCGCCCATTTTCAGTGCTCCGGCGATCAGCACTGCTGTTTTCAGGCGTATCATCCGGATATAGTCGGCAATGGTGATGTTTTCCGTAGTTTCAAAGTCCAGGTCATATTGTTGTCCTTCACAGACCTTGCGTGCTATATGGTTGAAGATATCCATCACCCGTTTCAGATAGCGGGGTTCGGTTTTGCAGAGTTGCTCATAAGCATGCACATACATAGTGTCTCCGGCGAGGATGGCGGTATTAATGCCCCATTTTTTATATACGGAGGGTTTTCCTCTTCGCATGGGTGACTGGTCCATGATATCATCATGTATCAGGGTAAAGTTATGGAATATTTCCAGGGCAATAGCTGCCGGGATGGCTCTGCTGGTTCTTCCCTGGAACAGGTCGCACCCCATCACTGCGATCACCGGCCGCAGGCGTTTTCCCTTGGAGTTCATGGTGTAGCGCACTGGCTCGTAAAGTGTATCCGGGGTTTTAGGAATATTGATCTCTTCGATGGCCTGATCAATAATGCGGGAATATTTTTCTATGGCGTTCATAATCTGAAATATTTATTGGTTGGTGGCCAGCCTGAGGAGGTAGTCCCCGTAGCCACTGCTGAGCAAGGGCCTGGCAAGCATTTTTAATTGGTCTCTGTCAATATAATCCATCCGGTAGGCCACTTCTTCTATACATCCTATCTTAAGGCCCTGTCGTTCTTCAATAACGCGCACAAACTCTCCGGCACTTTGCAATGATGCAAAGGTGCCTGTATCCAGCCAGGCAGTGCCACGGCTCATGATTCCCACCTTAAGGTTTTCCCGGGCCAGGAAATGTTTGTTCACATCCGTGATCTCATATTCTCCTCTGGCACTGGGTTTGAGGTTTTTGGCCACATCCACTACGGAGTTGTCATAAAAGTATAAGCCGGGAACGGCATAGTTGGACCGGGGCTGCTCCGGCTTTTCCTCGATGGAAATGGCCCGGTTTTCATTATCAAACTCCACCACCCCGTAACGGGAAGGGTTGTTTACATGGTATGCAAAAATTACGCCTCCTTCCGGATCATTGTTGCGTTGGAGCACTGTGGATAAGCCGTCGCCATAAAAGATGTTATCCCCCAGTATAAGGGCCACCTTGTCATGCCCGATAAAGGACTCCCCCAAAACAAATGCCTGGGCCAGGCCATTGGGAACCTTTTGCTCCTGGTATTGAAAGTCACAGCCCAGCTGGCTGCCATCGCCGAGAAGCCGCTTGAAGTGAGGTAGATCATGAGGGGTGGAGATAATAAGTATCTCACGAATGCCGGCCATCATTAAAATGGATAATGGATAATAAACCATGGGCTTATCATATACGGGCATCAGCTGCTTGCTTAGTGCTTGAGTGATTGGTCTTAAACGGCTTCCCGAACCGCCTGCTAAAATAATTCCCTTCATAAAAATAGCGCTTTTTGGTTGGCATAAAAGTATAAAAAATAACCAACATGCAATAGAAAATACATAACAGGCAGTACTCAGGCTATTGGTTTTCGTTGCTGTCCAGCTCTGAAGGTTTGTTGAAAATTTTCAGCAAAGGTTTGCGGAACGACTTGGTGGTCACCATCCGGTCCAGGGAAAGCAGTAATGAAGGCAATAGTATAAGGTTGGATAATACCGCCATTATCAAGGTGAAAGAGATGAGGTAGCCCATGGCTTCAATGCCTCCGAAAGAGGAAAGGACAAAAATGATAAACCCGAAAAATAATACGCAGGAGGAGTAGATCATGCTGTATCCTGTTTCGATAAGGGCTTGATAAACCGATGGCTTGATATACCAGTTGTTTGCTCTCAACTCCATGCGGTATCTGGAAAGGAAATGGATGGTATTATCCACGGATATTCCCAGTGCAATGCTGAATATGAGCACTGTTGACGGTTTAATGGGGATGTTTAAGAAGCCCATAAGGGACGCGGTAAGCAGTAATGGCAGCAGGTTAGGGATCATGGATATGATCACCATTTTCAAGGAGTTAAACAGGAGCGCCAGCAGGATGATAATTACGATAACGGCCATCAGCAGGCTTTGTTTCAGGTTTTTGATCATGTATCCCGACCCCTTCAGTGAGACCACACTGCCTCCGGTGACGGTTATGTGGTAGTCTTCCGGGGGGAAGATAGCGGTTAGCGTGCTGTTCAGTTTATTATGGATATGGTCCATCTCCTTATTGTTCACGTTGGCCACTTGCATGCTCACACGTATCAGTTGCATGGAACTGTCGGTGAGGTTGTGGAGCATCCCTGCTTCAGCAACTTGTTCCATTTGGGGGAGCCAGGACATTATAAATCCCCTTTCCCGGTTGTTGGGCAAGCTGTAATATGCGGGGTTTTCAGCATAGAATGCTTGCTTTCCAAACTTTATAAATTCCACCATCGACAGGGGTTGTGAGAGGGAGGTCATGGTTTTCAGGCTATCTTGAAGCCGGTCGGTCTTTTGCAGGTTGTGAGATCGTAATGCTCCCCGGGGTGATCGGGTGTCGATAATGATATCCAGGGGCATTACTCCGCCCAACTGTTCTTCAAAGAACATGATATCTTGATATATATGGTCTTTGGTAGATAGGTCGTCCACGATATGGCTCCGTGTCTGCAGCCGGTTCATGCCCGTAATGCCGGCCAGCAGGAATATCAGGGATACCGCATAAATATATGCTCGTTTTTTTCGCACCAATACCACGATCTGGCGGAGCACACTTTTGGTGGACCGGCTGTCCAGGTGACGCACATGACGCAGCCGGGGAGGGCGGGTGTAGCTGAAAAAGATGGGTATGAGAAACAGGGATAGCAAAAATACAAAGATGATTCCCGCAGAGGCTACGATGCCAAACTCCACCAGCGATGAGTTTCCGGTGATGGTAAATGCCGCAAAGCCCGCTGCAGTGGTCAGGTTTGTCAAAAATGTGGCATTCCCTACCCGCTGAACCATGCGGGAGAGGGCTTTAATATTGTTGTGGTGCTTGCGAAACTCCTGATGATACTTGTTGAGCAAAAAGATGCAGTTCTCAACCCCGATGACAATGATCAGGGGGGGGAGGATTCCACTGAGAATGGTGATCTGGAAGCCCAGTAAGCTGATAAAGCCCAATAGCCAGATCACACTCACCGAAACAATGATCAGTGGAAAAAATACGGCCTTGAAGGAACGGAAAAAAAGAAACAACGCTGCCGAGGCAATGACCATGGCCAGCAGCACAAACAACAACAGTTCATTTTGCACCTTCTTAGTGATTTCTGTACGGATATAGGGCATGCCTGAAAAATGTACCGATACCCCACGGTCCTTCGCATAGGCCCGGGCATTGCCGGTAATGCTTTCAATAAGCTGTATCCGGGCCGCGTCGTTTATCATCTCCGGATCCAGCATGATAACCATTATTGCCGTTTGATTACTCAGGTTATACAGCCTGTCTCCATAAAAAGGCAAAGCCTTTAGTTTGCTTTTGATGCTGTCAACCTGCGCCTGGCTGTGGGGTTTGTGGGGCACTACCGGGTAAAACTCCAGCTGTCTTTTCTCCGGGTTGCGTCGTAGAGAGTAAAAACCCGCAATGGAAAGGACTTCTGTGACACCTTCCATATCAGCAATTTGATGGGTGAGGGCGTAGTAGGCTAAATATCCGTCCAGGTCGAAGATGCCGGGGTCATGAACCCCCAGAAACACGGAGGTGCCATCCGCACCAAAGACATGACGAAAATTTTGATAGGCCACATGGGTGCTATCATGCTCCGGAAGCATGCGCGTCAGGTGGTGGGAAATGCCAACACCCGTAGCAAAGTATCCCAAAAACAGGGTGATCACTCCAATAATGGAAAGGTTTAATACTCTGTTTCGGAGGATTATGCTTACCACTTCCTTCCAGATTCCCGTGGCTTTGTTTTGGTTCATCATATTTTTGAAAAAAGAACACAAAAGTAATAGTATTATTCCATTCTGTGATGCTTGAGATTAGTTTGTTTGTAATCGGCCGCCGGCAGCCAATTTTTTTATATTTTTGGCCTGATATTTGATTTATCTCTTTTGAAGTCACTAAATAGTATTAGTTATGATAAATGGTTCGTTTACTTTAAGCAAGATGCATAGTATCTTGCTGTTCTTTATGATTTTGACTATATCGGGGTGTGTTTCATCCAGTCGTCATTTGCAGCGAGGCAATTATGATCAGGCCATTGATCGTGCCATGAAGAAGTTATCCCGCAAGCCGGACAACCAGGATGAGCAGGAGGTATTAAAAAAGGCCTACAAGCTGGCCATGGATGAAGACCGTCAGCGCATCCGTGAGCTAAGGAGGAGTGGTCAGCCCAATGTTTATGCAGAGATTTTCCGGTTATATGAGCAGATGGAAGCCCGCCAAAGCAAGATCCGGCGGTTGCCTTCCCAGGTGTTGAACCGTATTGGCTATGAGTATGTGAATTTTGAGCAGGAGAAGTCGGAGGCACAGCGAAAAGCTGCGGAGTTTCTTTATGTAAATGGTAAGCGGCTCCTGGACAGCGGAGATCGTTTTGATGCACGTAAAGCCTATAATGAATTTGTGCAGGCCGGCAATATCCTTCCCGGATACAAAGATATTGAACGGCTTAAGCAGCAAGCCATCGCCTGGGGCACCACCCAGGTGTTGTTTACCATGTCCAACCAGTCAGGCAATCCTTTGCCGGAGGGGTTTCAGCAAGAACTATTCAAGATATCCCTCAGCTCCCTAAACCGTCAATGGCTTAATTTTGATTCCCGAAGGGTAGACCGAAAGGCATACCATTATAACGTGAACCTTATGCTTCAGGGAATCATGGTATCCCCGGAACGGGTACAGGAGAATGAATACGTAGAAAGCCGGGTGGTGGATGACGGCTGGGAATATGCGCTGGATGAAAACGGAAATGTGAGAAAGGACAGTCTGGGAAATGATATCAGGGTAAAGAAGACTAAAGAAGTCACCTGTCGGGTAAAAGAGACTATGTTGCTTAAGCATACGGCGGTAACGGGGCGGCTGGAATTTGTGGAAAATGAGACGGGCCAGATCATAAAAACGGATCCCATTACGGCAGAATGGCATTTTGAACATGCCTTTGTTCAGGCTTTTGGCAACCTTGATGCCCTGAGCAATGAAACTAAAGGGAAGCTGGGCGTAAAGCCCGTGCCTTTCCCCCCTTCGGAAGTGATGATAATGAATTCGGCACAGGTGCTTAAAGATATGTCTATGGACATTATCCGCAGAAATCGCAGACTGTTTCAATAACCTGCCGGCGTAGGTTCTGCAGGTAGTTTTCTTATACCATGTTCTCGGGCTTCACCCATTCGTCAAATTCTTCACTGGTTACCATTCCCGATTGGACGGCAGCTTCTTTTAGTGTAATATTTGCATTATGTGCTTTTTGTGCGATGATGGCTGCGTTATCGTATCCCAGGTGTGTAGCCAGGCTGGTAGCCAGCATGAGGGAGTTTTCCAGGTTTTTGCGCATATTATGCTTGTTGGGTTGTAATCCGGCAATGCATCGCAGGGCAAAGCTTTTGGCGGCATCCCCCAGGAGGCGTGCTGACTGCAGGAAGTTGGCTATTATCAGCGGTTTGAACACGTTGAGCTGCAGGTGTCCGTTCATGCTCCCCACATTAATGGCGGTATCGTTACCCATGACCTGTGCGCAAACCATAGTCAGTGCTTCAGCCTGGGTTGGGTTTACTTTTCCGGGCATCATGGAAGAGCCGGGTTCATTGGCGGGGATCAGGTATTCACTGATGGAACACCGGGGCCCTGAGGCCAGCAGACGCACATCGTTGCCCAGTTTCATTAGGCTGGTTGCTATGGTCTTAAGTGCTCCGGAGGCGCTTACCAGGGCCTCATGGCCGGAGAGGCCTGCAAACTTGTTTTTTGCGGTAACAAAAGGATGGCCGGTGATGGAGGCCACCTTTTCTGCTGCTAACCGGTCGAAGCCTTCGGGAGCATTCATGCCTGTGCCCACCGCGGTTCCGCCCAGCGGCAACTCCAGCAATGAAGGAAAAATGCTTTTGAGATGCTCCAACCCGTACTCCAGCTGCCAAACATGGGCCGATAGCTCCTGGCCCATAGTCACCGGAGTGGCATCCATCAAATGGGTACGGCCAGTTTTTACCACATGGCTGAAGGCCCCCGACTTCTCCCTAAGCAGATCCAGTAATTGGCGTAACCCCGGGAAGCAGTACTCTTCTAAAGACTGAACAGCCGCAATATGCATGGCCGAAGGGAAGGTGTCGTTGGATGACTGGGAGTGGTTTACGTGGTCGTTGGGATGGATAAACCCCCGACCGCCAATCTCTTCACGGGAGAAATGATTGGCCCGGTTGGCAATCACTTCATTGAAGTTCATGTTGGTCTGAGTGCCCGAGCCGGACTGCCATATCCGCAAAGGAAAATGGTCCAGGTGGTGGCCCTGTAGTATCTCATCACATACTTTTACGATGAGAGAGGCTTTTTGGTTTTCCAGCACACCCAATTCCTGATTGGCCAGTGCAGCAGCCTTTTTAACAACAGCAAAGGCCCGTAGCACCTCCGGTGGCATCCGCTCTGTGCTCTCATCACCTAACGGAAAGTTGTGTATGGCACGCTGGGTCTGAGCACCCCAATACCGCCCGGCAGAAACTTCCACATATCCTAAAGAATCTTTCTCTTTACGCGTTTTCATGTTCATAATATCAAAGGCTAAAATGAAAATCAAAAGTACAAAAACAGGAAACACTGGCTACAAGGTAACCGGCTTTTTGTCAAAAAAAATAATGGCCCACAAGACTAAAAAAGGTCCTCTTCCTGGTCATCAAGACGTGCCTGCTTTATAAACCTTTCCTTGGATGGCTTGATGGTTAGCAGGAATATAAGCAGAGCAAAAGCAATAACAAAGAACAATGGGCTTTCACTGAGTAGGAAAGCAATGGTGTTCAACTGTATGAACAACACCATAATGGCCGCCTGGGTGGCGTAAATCCTTTGAAAAAGTATGAGTTTGTCTTTCAAAGTGGCCTCCTCCGGTATCCGGTGGGTGCGCCTGCCAAACAGGATGACTACATAAAGAACGGCCAGTAAGCTCACTATGGCTGATGCCAGAATGTACCAGTACAAACGGTCTGCCGCCATACTGACCAAAGGCCCTTTGTTATACACATAACTGATAATAACCAGCATAATAAAAACCATCATGCCGATGATGACAGTATGCATAAGCCTCATCTTGCGGAACAAGCTGTAAATCGCTTTCTTGTCCATAACCTGCAAATCAATTAATGCTACAAAGATAACAGAGCTGGGGGAAAAAAGTGGAAAAATAGTAAGATTTAGTCTTTTTATACCTAGCTCAATAGTGGAATTTATTAATTTAGCATCGTCTTAGTAAATTTAATTAATAGTCTGTTATGAAGCGGTTTAACTTACCTCACCGGTTGGTGATCCTGGACAACGGGAAGCCGGAATGGGACACGCTGGTGAAGCAGGAACGCATGCAGGACATCCTGTCTTTTGCCTCCATCGCAGAGGCTGTGCTGATGGGGCGCCTGCGTTTCGATGAAGGAAGCCTGGTGGTGGACAATGATATCCCCTCTCCATATGAGGAAGTGGAAGAGGTGGTTAGTGCCATTGGGTCCAGCCCGGCAATGAAACCTATGGAACAATGGGCGGAAGAACTGGCCGTGCAAGTGCCATTTTACCTGCTGGTCAGGGATAAACTGGTGAAGGAAAATATCCTCCACAGACAAAGAAAGAGAATCCTGGGGATCCCCTGGAAAAGTTGGTACTTCCTTAATGACCAGCGACTGATTACCGGGTACCTCAGCGGCCTGGAAGAACAAAAAAACAATACCAAACCCGATATCCGGGACCTGATCTCCATGATATTTTTGCAAAATACAGCCCTCAAGGAGGTGTCATTCCTGAGTATAAATATTCCCACATATATTCAACAGCTTGATATCGATGATCCAGCACACCGTGAGATCGTGGAGTTGGCATTAAAACTGTAGCTGCGGCACGGAATTGGTATCACGAAATGCAATCAACAATTAATAATATGACACAATACGCCATAAAAACCGAGCATCTGAGCTATGCTTACTCCCATCGGCAAAAGCGAGTGGTTCACGACCTGGACATTCGCGTGGAAAAGGGGAAGATATATTCCTTTCTTGGGCCCAACGGGGCGGGCAAAAGCACCACTATTAAGCTGATATTGGGATTAATACGTCCAGATCAGGGCCGTATAGAGCTGGCGGGTCACCATGCCGCCCCACAAGGCCAACGCCTGGAGATACACCGAAAAACAGGAATATTGGTGGAGTCGCCCGGGCTTTATCAGCATCTTAGCGGGCAGGCTAACCTGAAGATACAGGCGAAAATGCGGAAAACAAACCCCGCACGGATCGGGGAAGTGCTGGCTCAGGTGGACATGTTGGAAGCAGCATCCCGAAAGGTGAAAACCTATTCCACCGGAATGAAACAACGCCTGGGACTGGCGGCTGCACTGCTCCATAAACCCTCACTGCTGATCCTGGATGAACCGACCAATGGACTGGACCCTAAAGGGATAAGGGAGATCAGAGACCTGCTTATCAGCCTGAATAAAAACCAGGGAATCACCATATTCCTGTCTACACACCTGCTTAGCGAAGCAGAAAAAGTAAGCCATCAGATCGGTATTATCCAGCAGGGAAAGCTGCTGTTTCAGGGAAGCCGGAATGAGTTGCAAAGCCTCAGATCAGCCAGAATGATGGCCAGGATCAATACCAATAACAACGCAGAAGCACAGAAGATCCTGAGCACCGACCGGCAGGTGCAAACCGATGAGGAAGGGTACCTGCTGGTGGAGTGTGACCAGGAAAAACAAATCACCCAGTTTAATCGCAAACTGGTGGAAAGCGGACTGGATGTATATTATGCTGCTATTGTCAGGGAAGACCTGGAAGACATGTTTTTGAACCTTACTAATAACGGAAAGGAGTAAGCTATGATAATGCAAATGATCGCCCTGGAATTTAATAAGCTTCGTGCTACGCCCGCATTCTGGATCAGTGTTATAGGCCCTTTTATCCTTTCGGCCCTGGTATTTACACTATTTTTCTTCGGAGGAGAAACTCGGGTACGGCAGGGGATGAACCCCTATGACTTCTTTTTAAGCATGGGGTGGAATATCTCGGCATTTTTCCTGTTGCCTCTCTATGTTGTGCTTATCAATGCTTTGGTGGTTAGTGTGGAGCATAATAACGAAGGATGGAAGCTGCTGCTCACCGCACCGGTCACCCGCTTTTCTGTGTATATCTCTAAATGGATCAGCATTATTCTTTTTATCTTATTCACCTACTCGCTTTTTGTAGTCTTTTTACTGGGCTTTGTTTACTTGCTGTCCCTGCTAAAGCCGGAGATTGGTTTTTCGGGATATAGCCCGGACCTGCACCGGCTCTTTTGGTGGTTCTTTAAGCTCTTTGTGGCATCTATGGCGCTGAGCACTATTCAGTACCAACTTTCCCTGTGGATGAAAAATGCCTTTAAGCCCATTGGCATCGGACTGATGGGAGTGGTGGCCGGGATGATCCTTATGGAATGGAAACATGTGGACTACTTTCCCTATGGCTATACCGGCCAGTCGTTTCTTAGTATGTCACAGGGCGAGAACCATCTGGTGCTCCACGAATACCTTAGCCTGGTATATATGGTGGTTATCCTTGCCGCCGGATGGTTCCTGTGGCGAAGGAAGCAATTCCGGTAAGCAAAAGGCCACGAAAACAACATCCTTAATTGCCGGATGAATAAGACAGGGTCGCTTATGTGGGCGTGCAGCAACAGAAGTACAGGCTATTGTATGGCTTGCTGTGCGGCTTGTATCACCTCCAGCTCGGTGCCACAAGCGTCATCATACCTGTAAATGTAAGCAATAACCATGCAATTACTTTCTTCCCACTGGTCTTTCAGGGTATAGGAATATGTTTTTTCCGGAATGGGCTGGTCTTTCCGCGGTGCAGTGATCAGATGTTCTCCCCAGGTGCCGTTCACGGCCGTTCTCAGCATGTGCAGATGTACATAGGGGTCAATATCCGGTGTATCTCCCAGCTGTGGGTTGTTATTTTTCTGGGCACTAATAATGCTGTCTTCTGTAATTACTATGGCCAGGTTATAGTCTCCGGGCAGGTCTTTAAGGAAGCTTCCATTGACAGTAATATCCGTTTGGCGGGTGGATGCATTAAAGGAGATGTTGAGGTCCAGCATGGCTGCCGGCGGGTCATTGGCCAGGGAGTCCACATAGTAGCTCCATTCCGCCACGTTCATCCGGTACTGCCCTCCCGGCTTTTGGCGGCTAACCAGCCCTATGGGGTAGGATTGAAAGCCAAAATGATTATCCAGGGCATCGCCGGCAGAAGTGGTATAGTCGCTATCATATGGCGCGGACTGGGTACGGGAGAAGAATCCGGCATGCACGGAAATAATGATCAGGTTATGGCCATAAATGTCTTTTAGCTGATGCGCTTCTGCGGCTGCCTCCGGGCAGTTGGGGCATAAATGGCCGGTAAACTTTTCCACCAGTACCGTCCTGCTGGTGTCCGCAGGCTCAAAGTAAACGTCTTCCAAATATGGCGGATCAATCTTATCGCACCGGGTAAGCAGTAAGGCCAGTAAAAGGACGGTTGCTGCCGGAATGATTATGTTCTTACAAAGATTCATGGCTTTATGATTTTTGCGTCTGATATTTCTTCCTTACTTTCAGGCTGGTGGCTAAAATATATATACTGTTTGTTGGCATGTATTGAGTTGGAATGATATCCGGTTAAAAGTTGCTGGTCAGTGTAATTCCAAATCCGCTGGCGGCCGGCTCCGGTCGGCAAACACCGCCCACACAGCTAATGCCTTCCCGCTGCCGTCCCCAGGAAAGGGCCAGGCGATGGGCTCCGCGGGTGACACCCGCAGCGAAGCTCAGATAATGAAGGGCATCAATGCCCGCACTGGGATTACGATGGTTGTACAAGTCCCGCACGTTAAGAAAGTATCCGCCGTGGTTGTACTCCAGCAACACCATGGCCCAGTCGCCGGCAGAATAATCTTTTTCATGGAGTTCTCCCTGGTCGGTGGTCAGTGATTGCAGCTCTGCTTTCAGTGAGTGGCCGGGCATAAAAGTGAAATAAATAGCGGCGATGGCGATATTGGCCCGGACCAGGTCATGGCCTGCATCCCCTTTAATGAGCGGGTCGTATAGGGTGTTCATATACTTTAGATCCACCTTCCATTTGGGGTTGATCCTTTTTTCCAGTCCGATGGATAACTCCCTGAAGAAAAGCTTATCGCCTGTTTTAAAGAAATCTGATGTATACCCCAGCGTTCCCGGCTGGCCTACCGTGGTGGTGTCGGTGGGGGCTTCTCTATGGATATCGTGGATGCGGGAGTAGTCTACGGTGAGGCGAGTGCCGTATTTTCCTCCCAGAGTGGAATTGCGGGGAAACATATAATAGATACTGCCCAAAAGGCCCATTTCACCGTTGGGCTGGGTAGCATAAGGATATACGTTGGCCAGCTCCCAGCTGTGTTGGGGGGATAATGGGGGGAGGTAATTGATCTCTAAGGGGATGCCCGTTGCGTTGTAGTCGGATTTAAAGCTCATGTTATCCATTCGTTTGCCTGTAAGGGTGATGCCCATTCCCCGCCGGGTGTACATGAGTTCAGCCAGGAAGGCCTCTCCGGGTTTGTATATAAACCCATTAACCGCCGAAGGGTCGTTGATCTTGGAAGCATATTCGCCGCTAAAGCGCAGTCCGCCCCGGATCACATCGGCACGGGCAGAGTAGATGCCCACGTTTTCCGGAATCTTATAAATCAGGCTCCGGTCTTCCTGAAACCGGCTCACAAATGACCCGCCCACCATGATAATGGTTTTACTTTCTTCCAAAAACGGCAACAGACGGTTCACATGCACCTGGCCGTCCACCCCGCGGATGATGCCCGGGCTGCTGCGCCAGTAATTCCGGTGCCTGCCGGCAACTCCCGTAAGGGTGATGCCCCGGCCGGGCTTTATGCGAACACGAAGACCATCAATGGCATTGTCATAACCCAACGCCCACTCACGATAGGAACGGAGGGTGAGACCGCTGCCAAATTGCTCGTAAAAATGACCCGCAGTGAGCTCTATCAGATCATGACGATATGTTAAATATCGATGAGCAATGCCATGACCCTCATAATCAACGTCGATGCCCGTAAGGGGAGGGCCATAGATCTCGTAACGGGCCCCAACCTCCAAATTGCCACGATTGTATATGAGATTGGCAAAACTCTGAATCGCCACCCTCTCCCTCACCGTGTCGGCACCAATAGCGGAATCAGGAGAGTAAGACTGAAAGTTCATCTCCATATTGCCGCCAAGACGACCCGGTTGCTGGGCATGCATGGGGTTGAACGCCCAGCATAATATCAGAACGGTAATAACTGTGACCTTTTGCATATTTAACGGATTTAATCTTCATCCAATGACTCGCCCGCAGACAGCTTGCGGATCATCTCGTACATCTTTACCTCCATGCCTTCACTGTATGATGTGTGCTGCCATACCACCTCCATGTCGCCGTTGAGCAAAAATGTATGAGGAATAAGATTGACGTTCATGGCACGCTTAAGATCATGATTGGGATCAAGAAAAAAATCATAATCCCAGTAGTTGGAATTGATCAATGGTAATACCCGCGAACGGGTACGACTGTCATCAATGGATACCGCAATAAATAATACACCGGTCTCCTCCTGCCACTGTTCATATACCTCCGCAATGGCATTCATCTCACGCAAACAAGGGGTGCACCACGTGGCCCAAAAGCTTAATATCACGGGGTTACCATCGTTATGAAGCTGTGAAAAATCAACCGGAACACCGTTCAGGTCGGTGACTGTTACCGAAGGAAGCCCCGTATCCTGAGGAATGACCGGGAAAACCAGCATGACCGGTAACAAAATAAGAAGTAATCGTTTCATGTGATTGGGTTTTGTACAAAAAATAATATATATGAATATATATAACTGAATAAGTCGTGCTGGCAAAAATAATACATTTTATTAATCGGAGCAAAAAACGGGCCGGTGTTTTGCAGCCAGGTTTTAGAGCCGGATAATTCAAAAGCAACCCTGGGGGCCGGGCTTTAAATATGGATAAGAAAGGGAGCTGATTTGCAGAATGCAGGAAGAAAAGCATGGGGGTGTGAAAAATCTATAAACGGGGAGCAGGGAAGATAGGGAGCATGGGAAGGGCTTAAATAGCTCTTGGATAGATTGCAGGAGTGAAAATGATAAGCTAAAAAAATTAAGCACAAAAGTATGTCAGATATGAACAGGTAGTGGATTACTCAGGGTTTTTTTATTGGTTTTTTTTGCATTTATAAGACTGAACTCCATGAACAATTGGGGGGATGAGATGTTAATTATTCTAAAAAGAGTCCTCCGGGTGTTGCATGTTATAAAAGTTTTATATCTTTGCACCGGAATCAGACAGTAAAAAAGTTTTGCACGATTTTTGTAATATCAATTCATATTAGTTATAATAAACAAAAATACACTTAAGGGTTATGAGACGAAATATACTTGTTTTTTTAATATTGTTTTTCTTTTCTTTTTCTGCGTCAGCTCAGAGTTTCAGGGTAATTCATGGCAGTGACACCCTTTATAACGGGGATGAGACCTTTGTTTATGAGGATACCACTTTGGGTAAAGTATCGTATGCTTTTCTGGACTTGCATAATACCAGCATGGATGACAAGGCGGTTCAGGTGCGTAAGCAGGAGTTGTCTTTGGTTTCCGGGTCGGAAAACTATTTTTGCTGGGTCCAGTGCTATCCGCCCAGCGTGTATGAAACCACAGTTTCATTGACTGTGGATGCCCAAACGGTGATTAAGGAGTTTGAAGGCGAGTATCTGGCCAATGGGAATCTGGGCACATCACGGATCATGTATACTTTTTTCGATGATGACAACCCCGGTGATTCAGTGGCGGTTATTGTCAATTATGTGGGGACAGGGGTGGCCATTGAGCAGCCTTCTTATGAGAGCGAGCTGTCTGCTGCATATCCCAATCCGGCTGACGACCAGGTGTCATTCAAATATAATCTCCCCCCATCGGTGAAGGATGCCCGCGTTGTTATCCGCAACGTGATCGGCAAAGTGGTGAAAGAAGGCGCACTGTCCGGGGAGCTGGGAGAGCTTACCATAGATGTTAGCAGTCTGAACGATGGAGTGTACTTTTATTCTTATATCCTGGATGAGCAAACCATTATCACACGTCGACTGGTGATCCAGCACCGGTAATAATATAGTTTTTCCCTGTTTTTTCATCTGTTTAAAATTTTGTTCGTGTTTGTTGCCACGAATGCACGAATAATATGCTACTCCTCACACCCCACGCATCACACCCAAACGCTCCGCGCCACACACCA
>PWNQ01000146.1 GCA_003557725.1 Bacteroidales bacterium
ATTCAGTAAAATAAGAGAGTGGATGACTTTTTTGGCTGTATGGCTGCCCTGTCGTGTGTTAGCCATCAATAATTCTCTTTCTTCTTTTGTTAAGGTTACTTTATATCTTACCATGGCGTTTATTCGGCAAAGATACAAAATTATTTTAAATGCGCCATACTATGGTTGACATGACACTACAAAGATAATACAACTTAAATGTAATGTCAACCATATCTTTATGAATGGACAGCTTATTATTCTTTTTTCGTAGTTTTACTGTTCAATGATTAGTCTTACCATCGCTATTTTATAGTAATCCCGAATTCTCGGGACAGAGCAGCTGTGCGGTGGCCCGGTATCCCGAGAATTGGGGAGTTAGAGGGGTGTGCGCAGAAGCTTTTCTTGGGGATTATGTATTCTCGAAATTCATAGCTGCGGTCGTACCCCTGGTACACATTGACAAAAATATCTTGTTGCGCAAAAATGACAATAACGTTGAAAGGCTTGATGCCGGGGATAAAATTAATACATATTTTAAGATCGGTTACTGGCAAGCTAAAGTAGTTGAATAAAAAGCTTCCATAATCATCGTTGTTACTGATAATATCTATTTCAATTCGGAAGCCTTTTCGTTGAAAAAGAACATCTGCCGAAAGAAACCAATGGGTGGAAAGCTGCTGCTGAATAGTAACACCACCGGAAAGAGTCCAAATGGGAAGACTTTCTTCCTTCATGCCGGGGCTCATATAATAATATGCCCTTGATAAGTCAAAATCCCTGAGCAAAGTTTTGGAATAATTGAATCCAGTTCGAACGCCCACGGCAGTGGAGCCGTCAGCTCTTGAAACTAACAAGCCTTCATTTTGCGAGGTAAATATACGAATAAACAATCAACCAGAGATAGCAAAACTGAAACGTTGCAAGAAGCGTTTTCCTGAAGGGGTGCGGCCACATGACTTTACTGCCGGTGGGGGGTTGTTAAAACCGGTATCCCAGGCTGGCAGTGATCAACAGGGAACGGTTCACATGCTTTATATCTCCATAGCCTTGTTCCTGGGTACTGACTGACAGCAGGCCGTGGGAAAAAGCAATCTGAAATCCGGCCACAAGCGGGTCATAGACCACCGTATGCAGGCCCGTTTGAAGGGATACCCCAAAGTCCATAGCTGTGAAGTTGCTGGCCATATCCCGTTTGGCAAAGCCCTTTGTTTCCCATTTCCATGGGGGAACAGTTATATCTGGGTCAAAGTGTGGTTCCAGAGCATACGCTTCTGCCAGCAGCGCCGTATATATGCCTGCACCAAAATAATACCTCACCTTCCCTGTGGTTTGGAGGTTGATTAATAGCGGCAAGGTGAAATAATTGAGTACCACCCTGGTCTTCAGGGGGTCTCCGGTGGGTTTGCCTTCATTATTCATGCGGTAGTACTCCCGCTTATACCCTTTTTGTTCATACAGCAATCCAGTGGAAAGGAACCACTGGGGAGAGAACTGCTGATCGAAGGTAATCCCTCCAGAAAACCTTGCTATGGCCAGCTCAGGATATTCGAAGTCCACATTTTTCAACAGCGTTCTGGAAACATTAACTCCACCGCTTATGGCTATCCGGGAAGAGTTGGGAAACCGGTCCAGAGTTATTCCCTCAGACAATGTATCCGCCCGGGCAAAGATCAACCCGGGGATTATTATAACAAAAAGAAAAATGGCCTTTTTCATTGGTAATGGTTGTTTGATTTTTGACGGGTGTTTAACTATTCCAACCAGGTCAGAAGCGATACTGGAAGCTGATACTGGAGAGAAGCGAGCGCTGTAAAAATTCCAGATCCGTTGAAGCAGAGGTTAGACCATGCGTAAATCTTATTTGAAAATCAAGCGTTGCGCATTCATTCAGCGGCAATATTACTCCTGTCTGGGCAGCAAGCCCAAGGTCTACCCTTTCCAGACCCTCTTCATCAGCATCAAGAAGATCGCCGTATTGTTGCGGATTATGCAAGCCGGCCGGAAAAGGCCCAATGGTCATATCCAGCACATAACCTCCATAGCCCCCTGCACCTGCATAAACAGAAACGCGTCCTGCAGTTTGAATGTTTGCCATCAAGGGCATTGTAAGATAATTATAACTAATCCCTGTGGATTGAACATCGTCATTTGAGCTATCTATTAGGCCAACGCTTTTATGCCGGCACCCTTTGGATTCGTAAATTACCCCTGTGGAGAGAAACCAGCGGGGAGAAAGCCGGTATTGAAACGTTAGTCCATAAGAAAAGCGACGCAGGTGTTCAGTGAACTCTTCCATGTTGTTCTCATCCCATTTCCTTAAGGTTTTTGAAAAAGCAATCCCTGAGGACAGCCCCACAGCTACCGGGCGGGTTACATGATTATCGGTGTTTTTATTTTCAGGGGAACCGGTATTTTGACCGCCTGATAGCAATGGCAGACAAAAGATAATCGCTAAGCAAGCATATTTTATCGTATTCATATTTTTGGTCTATTATGGGGTTAAGAAAACTGGTGTTCAAAACAAAAACCGGAACCCAAGGCTTATCATTAATGTCCGGTGATAGTGCTTTGTGTTTCGGTAAAAGTCTTTTTTGGGGTCCAGGGCAGAAAGTAATCCATAAGAATAGGCTGCCTGGAAGTCCATCTCGAAGCATTCTTCCAAAGGAATTACCACTCCAGCCTGAGCAGCCAGGCCAAAGTCAAAGCGTTCAAAAAACGCTGTCTCTTCATATTTGAAGTCACCCCGATAATACACTTCCGGGTCATCCGCCCAGGGATAATCGCCATAATCAAAGTGATAAAGAGGGTATTGGGAGTACATAGCAAGCAGGTAGGAGGTATAAACTCCAACACCTGCGTAGGCAGAAATATCCCCGCCGCTATTTACATTGATCATTACCGGCAAGCTGAAGTAGTTAAACAAAAAGCTCCCATAATCATCGTTGTTGGTTTCAGGAATGTCCAGTTCAAGCCGGAAGCCTTTTCGTTCAAAAAGAATATCTGCTGAAAGAAACCAATTAGTGGTCAGTTGCTGGTGAACAGACACGCCACCGGAGAGCGACCAAATGGGAAGGGCTTCTTCTTGCATTCCTGGCATATCGTATCCATGTGTCCTTTCCAAATCAAAATCTCTGAGCGATGTTTTAGAAAAATTGACCCCGGTGCGAACGCCCACGGACGTGGAACCGGGCATTCTTGAAAGCAACACGCTATCTTTCTGACGATCTGCCTGTTGCCCACTAAGCATCATGGGCAATAAAAGCATAATCATTACATGTTTTATCTTCATAATACGTTGATTTATTATTTAGTTGGAATCTCAATACGCTGTTCGCCATAACCATTGGCATCCATTAATACAATGTAGGCATTTTCCAATCCAATCACCACCGGACCACTCTCTTCCCATTCTCTATCTATTCGAGTGGCAAGGATTTTACTGCCGTCACTGGAAACAGAAAAACCTCCATACGTCCGCGAATTACAGGATGTTCTGAGTTTTGTTCTGGTACCGGTATGCAGGTGATATTGGTAAAATCCCAAGCCTGTGGTGAAGTAAAAGGAAGTTTCATGGGGATGCCACTGAATGTCGTAAATCTGGTTCAAGCCAAAGAAATCTTCATTAAATACAACCTGTCGTTCAAACGAGTTGTAATTAAACAACCCGATTCCTTGTGTACCATGCTCAACATGCTCCCCAAACATAGGGTATAATATTAAACCGGAACTACTCCAACTGGTTGCTCTCATTTCCTTACAAAAG
>PWNQ01000072.1 GCA_003557725.1 Bacteroidales bacterium
CTGGAGCCAGAGTTGATTAAATGCATAATCCATAAGTTTTTTTAATGCATTGAGGGCGTATCCTCTTTGGCGATGTTCTTTTGCAATAAGTATTCCTGTGTCTGCTCTCCGGTGCATGGCATTTATATGAAACAGGTCGGCAAGGCCCACAAATGTTGTATGGTTTTTTCCTTTTATGCCTACCATTAGTCGAACTTGTTTTTGCTCCAGGGCCTGGGCTCCCGATTGCAGGACAAGCTGTTCCAGGGTAAACCGGGAGTGGGGGATATTGCTGTGCCCATACTCCCAGTTTTCCGGGTCGTTTTCCCATTGTTCCATCAGCTCAAGGTGGTGGGGTTCGGGGGATGCAAGTGTTATGGTTTCCATTGGTGACATGTTAATTTTGTTGGAAAAATTTGGGGTTTATTTAGTTGGGTGGTTTTATCTGCACGTGTTTAAATGGTTCCCCGGAACACGTATTGTGCTGGTCCGGAGAGCCATACTTCCCGGAAGGTATTGTGATGCCGGCTGAAAGTTACCTGAAGCCTTCCTCCGGGCGTTTCCACGAATATGGTTTCGCCGGTTATTTGGTTTTTTATTGCCCAGGCCAGTGCTGCAGCCGTAGCTCCTGTTCCGCAGGATAAGGTTTCGCTTTCCACGCCCCGTTCAAAGGTGCGGATACTAATACGGTTTTGTTCAAGGGGTTTTACAAAGTTTACATTTACCCCGTTGATGCTTTGATACTCTTTGCTGTGGCGGATTTTCCGGCCTTTTTCCATAAGGTTTTTCTCCTGGATGGCATCCACAAATTCAATATGATGGGGCGATCCGGTGTCCAGGAAGGTGTGTGACTCTGCGGCCACATCTTTCATTTTGAGCATAACTTCCCGGCACCCATGGTCAGAAACGCTGAGAACCCGGGCCTGGTGGAGTCCGTCAGTGGCGGAGAACTGAATAGTATCATCATTAATAATCCCTGCCATATGGGCAAAGGCGGTAATGCAGCGCCCTCCGTTGCCACACATGGTGCCTTCCCGTCCGTCGGCATTATAGTAGCGCATGTGAAAAAGCGCTTCCCGTGACGGCTCCAGGATAATCAGTCCGTCACCGCCAATGCCCGTATGGCGGTGGCATAAACACCGGATGCGATCCTGTGAAACCGGCGGCCTGTTGTGCCGCCCGTCCAGGATAATAAAATCATTTCCGCTTCCATGAAACTTATAGAAATCCATTGCTTTCAGTTAGTGCCAGCCCGGGGCTGCACATTAAACGAGGGTGCAAAAATAATAATATCTTTAATACCCACGTGCAGTAGGTCCTAACTGAAGGGGTTGGTGTTCAGTGGTCTCTTTTAGAAAGAAATTTTTTCCCCGTAGGTTCATGTACAAGCCGTCTTCCATTCGAAAGATATGGATAGACTCCTCTGTGCTGATCCCAAACAGCTGAAGGCGGTCCCGGTGCCGACGGAAGCCGGTGTAATTTATGGGAGAAACCCAAAACTCAACCGACAGGCTGTCGGGCTCCTCTAAACGAGTATGCCTGTCATCAATGAGTAGTGAATCAAGATTTGGAGAAGATCCCAGGGTGTCATTATCTGAATGCGGAGGTATTACCGGGTATTTTCGGGTGTGAATATGTTGCTCGGTTTTAATAATAAAGTCATTATAGGGACCCTGAACAGAATCTCCGGGTGTTAAAAGGCTGTCTTCCGGAAGCCCATTTACCGCCAGGCTGTCGGTGAGGGCAGTGGTATCCTGAGGCTCTTCGTGATGGTCTTCATGTCCGGAATGCACTTCATCGGGTTGCTTCTGGCCGGGAGCCATCCGCTGTTGCGAAAGCCTCCCAGGCTTATCCGGCATGTGCGTGAGCTGTGCCACCCCTTTGTGGCGCGGTGCCTCAATGCCATTATGATGCCGGTAAACCCAATAGGATACGGTCAGGCCAAGAAGGACTCCGGAAAACAAACCCGCCAGGAAGTATGGCACTCTCTTTTTCATAAACAAAAATACTAATTCCGGCTGGGCTGCCGGGTATAATTATAACTCCCCAAGCAGCAACAGACTCGTGAAAAAAATGCAGAGCCTGTCAAAATGACACAGAATGCACCGGGATGCTTAATGCTATTTGTACGTATAGGATTGGATTTTGTTACCTTAACATTTATTAACAACCCCCGGTTAAACCGTTTGGCTTCTGATTCTGTTATTATTGCCGATTTTGAATTAGTAAAATTTGATGGATTTATTATGGAGAAGGAATGCTTTTTGCAATACAAAGGTACGTTTGATAATAAAGGATACGTTTGTTTGATAATAAAGAGTCCAAATAAAAAAGGTTACTTTTGATTTTCAGCGGCTTTTTGCCCCGGACCCTAAAGGGTGAAGCCGCTGAAAATCAGCCACCCTTTAGGGATGGGGCAAAGCTGATTTTCAGCGGATGTAATAAATTTTGTGTTTTTGACCGGACTCAATAATGGATACGTTTGAAAGGATACGTTTGATAATTATGAGTTCGTTCTGAGAGGGTGTTTTTTTTCAACGGATGTCAATTGGTTGTGTTTTTATGCCGTACTCAATAAACCATTAAGGAGGATGTATTATGAAAAAGTGTAATAATAGTGTTATGCGTATTAAAGGGTATTCCGGATATATATTGCCGGGTTTTTTAGGAGGGTTGTTATCTTTTGTTTTAGCCTGGGTTTTGTTTTCTTTATCCGTCAACGACACCACAGGCGTTATGGATGTTTCTGGTGATGCTTCCCATATGCATTATGCTTCATATTATTCGTCTCCGGATCGTGAGATTATCACTCCCGATTTTGGTTTGGCAGCCAGGAAATCGGTGCATGCGGTGGTTCATATCAAGACCGAATATGAACGCCCGGGGATGTCTTATGAGGAGTTTTTTGGTTTTCCCGACTTCTTTGGTCGCAGCCGGCCGCGTGGACCTGCCCGGGGTAGTGGCTCGGGGGTGATCGTAGAATCCTCAGGCTATATTGTTACCAATAACCACGTAGTGGAGTCGGCGGATAAGATCACCGTTACACTAAATGACAAACGTACGTTTGATGCTGAAGTGGTAGGCCTGGATCCCAATACGGACTTGGCGCTGATTCGCATCGAGGCCTCCAACCTGCCCATCTTAGAGATGGGTGATTCGGAAGAGCTGAGTGTGGGGGAGTGGGTGCTGGCCGTTGGCAACCCCTTTAACCTTACCTCTACGGTTACCGCAGGGATTGTTAGCGCAAAAGCCAGGAACATTAATATTCTGGGGCGTCGAGCCGGCATTGAGTCTTTTATCCAAACCGATGCTGCCGTAAATCGTGGTAACAGCGGAGGCGCTCTGGTGAATACCCGGGGGGAGCTGGTGGGCATCAATGCAGCCATTGCTTCCAGTACCGGGTCCTATACCGGATACTCTTTCGCAATACCTGTGAACATTGCCCGAAAGGTGATTTACGACCTGAAAGAATATGGCGTGGTGCAACGAGCCTTTCTGGGAGTAAATATTCGGGAGCTTACCAGCGAACTGGCTGAAGAACAGGGAATCAATATGCTTAGAGGAGTATATGTCCACGACGTGCTCAAGGGTGGTGCCGCTGAAAAGGCCGTACTGGAAAATGGTGATGTGATCATTTCCCTGGATGGTAAACCGGTGGAATCCACAGGACGACTGCTGGGACTGGTGGCTGGCTACAGCCCCGGTGATACCATCACGATGAGCTACCTGAGAGATAATGATACCAACAATACACTGCTGGTTTTGAAAAATGAAAGAGGCGAAACAACCCCTGTAACAGTAAAGGAAAAGAGCGTAGCAAGCCTGCTGGGAGCAACGTTTGAAAACCTCTCCGAAAAACAATTGGAAGAGTATGGAATAAACCAGGGAGTGAAAGTTACAGAAATTAAGGCAGGTAAACTTAAAGCCGCAGGAGTAAGAGAAGGGTTTATCATCACACGCATTGACAGGGAAGGCGTAAGTAGCGTCAATGAACTCAAGCAAAAACTTTCCGGGAAATCGGGAGGAGTGCTCCTGGAAGGAGTTTATCCCGGAGGTGTGAGAGCATATTACGGATTCGGCCTGTAGTGTGAAACCTTATGGGCTGATTTGAGTATAAGAGCATGTCGCCGGACAGGAAAATGCTCCAACCCGGCGATGTGTGTTTTTTTTACCCCTTGATGAAACATTTTCCGCTTGACTGGCGTTAGAAGAATACTTATCTTTGTGCACCCGGCGGGGAAAATGCAAAAGTCTGATTATCAACAATATAAATTTCTTTTCCTAATAATATGAGACAATTAAAGATCTCCAAGTCCATTACTAACCGGGAAACCGCATCATTGGACAAGTACCTTCAAGACATTGGCAGAGAGGAATTGATTACGGCCGAAGAAGAGGTTCAACTGGCAAAACGCATCAAGCAGGGGGATATGGTTGCTTTGGAAAAACTAACCAAAGCCAACCTTCGCTTTGTGGTATCGGTTGCAAAACAATATCAGAACCAAGGCCTTACTTTACCCGATCTGATCAATGAGGGCAATCTGGGGCTCATCAAGGCCGCAAAACGGTTTGATGAAACCCGCGGGTTTAAATTTATTTCTTATGCTGTCTGGTGGATACGCCAGTCTATTCTGCAGGCCCTGGCCGAGCAATCGCGTATTGTGCGGCTGCCACTTAACCAGGTGGGCTCGTTGAATAAGATCGCCAAAGAAAAATCCAAGCTGGAGCAAAAGTACGAACGGGTTCCCATGGCAGATGAAATCGCTCAATCTATGGACCTCCCCGAGGATAAGATCAACACAGCGATGAAGATCTCTTCCCGGCATGTGTCGATGGATGCACCCCTGGTAGACGGCGAAGACACCAGTATGATCGACGTATTTATTAACGAAGATGCCCCGGAAACCGATGACTACCTGATGAAAGAATCATTGATCCGGGAAATCCGAAGGTCTTTGGCAACCCTGCCCGAAAAGGAGAGGGAAGTGGTTACCTTTTATTATGGTATCGGAAGAAACCACGGAATGACCCTGGAAGAAATTGGGGCGGAATTTGAACTTACCAGAGAACGGGTAAGACAGATTAAAGAAAAAGCCATCAGACGATTAAAGCAAAAGTCCAGAAGCAAACTGCTTAAAGCATACCTGGGTGAGTAAACCCTGAGACAAGCACTTGAAAAACCGGGTTGCTTTTGCATCCCGGTTTTTTTATTTTTGCAGCATTACATTTATACCCCCACAGGGACTCCCTGTGATGAGCAACAAGTAATTGTATATAAGTGAAAAGATAACTTTTTTACCTATGAAAACGGCTGTAAAAATACTGCTTGTCCTTGCTGTACTTGCCTTGGGGTCATGTGGTAAAGATGAAGAAATGGTGCGGGTTACCGGAAAAATACATGATCCTTACCGGGATATTCCTGTAGGGGGAGCATCGGTTATTCTGGATAATAAACCGGTCTCTTCAAGTGTATATAGTGCCGGATTTCAAACTATGGCAACCACAGAAACCCGTTCCGACGGATCCTATGAGCTGAATTTTCAAAAGCAGCGATCTTCTTCTTACCGCCTGAGAATCAGAAAGCCGGAATATCTGCTGGTGGAAAGGGAGTATGATCCATACGTGTTTGAAGAACAGGAGGAAGTAAAACTCTCTTTTGCTATGCCCGCCAAAGGGTACGTGCGAACCCGTATACAAAATATGTCCAGTCATAATGAAAACGACCACATAGTATTCCGCTTTCTCCACGTGGATTTCCAGTGTGTTGATTGCTGTTCCGGGGCGTTTCTTTCTCACACGGGCAGATACTTTGACACTTCCTTTGTTTGTGCTGCACCGGCAAATTCACACCTTAAGTACGAATATTCATCCACTATAAATAATAATACTCACCTGACAGGGCCTGACTCTGTTCTGGTTCCGGTAATGGACACCATCCCCTTAAATGTGATATATTGAAAAAGTTGTTTATCAAGAGTAAAACACATCAGAAATGAAGCACCGGGGTGTATATGGCTTTTTTTTATGCCTGGTTTTGCTGGGTGCCTGCAGTAAAGATGAGGAGATCCTTTTGCCGGTGGTGGATATGATATACCCTGTGTCGGGAAGTTATTACTCTGTTCCCGATTCCATTCCTGTTGTGGCCCACATTTCCCACCACCTTCCGGTCCGGTGGATAGAAGTGAGCCTGGTAACCCGGGAGCAGCAGCCGGTGGGGAAGGCCCGGTTGTTAAGCAATATTGATAAAAAGGAATACACACTGGATACCCATTATTCACTGGATGATGTTCTGTTGCCCGGGGGTGAGTATTACCTGCAGGTTAAGGTGTCCGATGGTAAACATACGCGCAATGGTCAGGCTAAGGTTTATGTGGATGAGGCCAGTCGGGTGTTGCAGTATTACTTGCTGGTAGCCCGCCAAAATCCCAACAATGTGGATGTGATTCGGATGGACACTGTGGGGAACTTTTTTCCTATTTTTACCCAGGCCCTGGACTATATGGGCAGCGCTTATCTTTCCCGGAACCGGCAGTTGATTTTAGCGGGGGAAATCATACATGACGTGATGGCTTTTGATAAAGACCAGGGATATGCTCCCGCCTGGCATATTCCTGCTTCACCCAATCCACCGGAGCCCTGGTTTACGGCAATGGCTTCCTCACGAGACCATCTGCTCCTGGCCTTGCGAAGCGGAGAACTGGCCATTATTGACCGTCAGGGAAAGAAAAAACGATCCTTTCACTATAACAACAGCTCATGGGGAGCCAAACTGCTTCAAACCGGGGAGCACCTCCTTACCATCGAAGAAAATCACATCAACAACAACCGGCATCTTACCAGTTTTTTTGTTGATGGAGGAGGTATAAAAACCCGGGAACATATTACCTTCCAGGTGGAAGCATTGTATGAACGAACCCCTGACAAAGTGCTGATCACCGCAAATGATAACGGAATAGGGGCAATATACCTTTATGACTTGAACAGCCGTATACTATATCAAACCAAAACCCTTGATAATAGTGAGATCATTAGCAGTTGCCAGGTCGGTCCATATGACTATCTGTTGGCAGGACCACAGAATATTTACTGGTATCAGGTGCCGTCCAACAGCTTAACGGTATGGAAGCAAGGTTATCAGGCAGACCGGATTTATTTTGAAGAGACACAGAACACAGTGATTGTGGTTAATGATAATGAAATTGAGTTTTTTGATTTTCCCGTGCCCGTGTCCCATAACCGGCTTGCTTTTTCCAATACCATATATGCAGTACACCCGGTGTATAATAAGTGACAGGGAAGAACCGGACAGAGAGGTTGAGAGGTTTAGAGGTTGAGGGGTTGAGAGATTGATGGGTTTAGAGATTGATGGGTTTAGAGGTTTAGAGAGTGAATAGTATAAGGGTTTATGAGGTGATTTAAAACAGGTGGGGTAAAACGATTATAAAATAATGGACAGCACAGTAGTAAAAACGGGGGATGGTTCTCACACGGTAAAGTCGCCGGAGTCCGGGGAGCATTATCACAGCATGCACGGGGCACTGCAGGAGTCGGAGCATGTTTTTATAAAGAATGGCTATCACAGGGCGGGGAAATGGCTGGATCCTTTAAACATTTTGGAAGTTGGTTTTGGCACTGGCCTTAATGCTTTTCTTACTTACAGGGAACATCTGGCAGAAAAGCGTCGTGTCAACTATGTGGGTGTTGAGCCTTTTCCTTTATCCCGGGAAAATATTTCACTGCTTAATTACCCGGAGGTGGTTGACCTCAGGGATGGGAAGAAGATATGGCAGGATATGCATTTACTGGAGGGGCGGCCTGGCCATTTGGCAGACCGGTTTGTTTTGCTTCTTCTTAAGGAAAAGATACAGGAGATAACTTTGAGGCCTGCCTCTTTTAACCTTATTTATTTTGATGCCTTTTCGCCCGGTGTTCAGCCTGAAATGTGGACAACCGGAGTGTTTCAAAAGATGTATGACGCTCTGGAGAACATGGGAGTGTTCGTGACGTATTCGGCCAGTGGCACTGTCAAGCGTGCGCTCAAAGCATGTGGCTTCAGCGTGGAGAGCCCACCCGGTCCCGGAAAAAAAAGGGAGATCACGGTTGCCATTAAGAAAAAAGAATGGAAGGATGTGTTCCCCGGCTAAATGCACACTCTAATGGATAGCTTATGTCGCTGAAAACCAACGCTTATTTGAAAAATTTGGAAAATAATTCTTTCATGCGGGCTATGGGGCTTCCCGACGGTATGCTATCTCCACTCCCCACTTTTAGGCCAAAGTCAGAGAAGCCTTTAACCTCATCCCGTTCCACATTAATGTCTGTGAGATATATGCGCAGGGGGGCCGTGCGAAAGTATTGCTCCAAAGCCTCCAGGTCTTCTTTGTTACCCTCTGCTTCAATATATAAACTGTCCGGCTTTCCGTTTTTTACAAATCCATTCAATTGGTGGTCTATACAAAAAATCTGTGTGTAGTAAGGAATATCAATTTTCTTCACATCGCCGAAAAGAATGATCCTTCGGTGTTCATTCATAACACGCCGTTTTGATTATACCTGCAATATCATTAGCCGAATTGGCCTTTTAAACGAGGGCAAAAGTAATATAAACAAATAATATGAATGTCGAGAATTAGATGGAATTATTAAAAAAAATTGCATCTCCCCATTATTGGAAACGTTTTAGTTACATTCTGGCAATAAGGCAATTGGGTATCCTTGTTCCTGGGTAGGAGGGTTTATTGTATTCATTTGTAGATATTGGCATAATCAGGCGGAAAAAATGCAGTATATTTGTAACAAAGCTGAAGTAATATGGAACTATCAAAGATAAGGCCGGAGTCCATTTTATTTTTGGACATTGAGACCGTTTCCGGCGCGGCATCTTATGACGAGCTTTCTCCCGGGATGCAGGCCTTATGGGACCAGAAAGCTTCCCGGCTATCCAAAGAAGATGGGGATACTCCCCAGTCTTTATATCCTGATGCCGGTCTTTTTGCGGAGTTTGGAAAAGTTGTGGTGATTTCAGTAGGGATTTTCAGCGGCGATCAGTTTCGTCTTACGTCATTTTTTGGCCATGATGAGCAAAAGGTGTTACAAGACTTTGCCGGGTTGCTTCATAAATCCTTTTATGGTCCCCATCATTACCTGTGTGCCCATAATGGGAAGGGCTTTGATTTTCCTTTTCTGGCGCGCCGGATGTTGTTAAACGGAGTGGCTCTTCCTGTGATTCTAAATACGCCGGGCAAGAAGCCCTGGGAGGTGGCTCATTTGGACACTTTGGAGTTGTGGCGGTTTGGTGATTACCGCAGTTATATCTCGCTGGCATTGCTTACAGAGATTTTTGGCATACCCACACCAAAGGATGATATCAGTGGTTCCCAGGTGGGCAAGGTTTACTGGAAAGATGATGACCTGGAGCGGATTGTACGGTATTGTGAAAAAGACACTTTGGCCGTGGCTCAGCTTTACAGGCGTTTTTTAAACCAGCCATTGATCCCGGACGAGCAGGTAAAGGTGGTGGGCAGGGGTTGACCTGGGGGCAAATTAATACCCAAACAGTTCTTCCATTTTTTCCTCCAGCTTTTCGGCACGCAGCCCTTTATCAATGATCCGACCCTCTTCATTTATCAGGATGATGTAAGGGACAGAGCGCACATTATAAATATCTTTGGCTTTGGAGTCCCATCCTTTCAGGTCGGATACATGGCCCGGCCAGTTGAGGCTGTCCTTTTCAATGGCATCAAGCCAGGCGTCCCGGTCACGGTCCAGAGAGACACTAAAGATCTCCAGCCCGTCGTCTTTGTATTTATTGTACAAATCCACATTAAGCTGATTTTCTCTTCGGCAATGGGAGCACCAGCTGGCCCAAAAGTTGAGCATGATCACTTCACCTTGTATGTCATGAAGGGCCAGTGGCTGTCCCGACTTTCCGGGCAACTGCAGGTTGGGTGCCCGTTCACCTACCGCTGTTTCTGCCTGAGCCATCATACGGTTATAATAGTCTTCTGCAAAGTCGTTGTCCGGATATTCTTTATAAATGGATACGGCATAACTGTGCATAACACCAAAATGGTCTTCCCCATCGATCAACTCAGCAAACATTAGGCCCGTTAGCTTGTCAGGATGGGCTTCCAGCAGGTCGGCGATAATTTGCTTTTGCCTGGCTTCCTTCTCGTAATACTGCTCCACCATGGCTTCTTGTTGTTCTTCACTGATGGCTTCACCGGCTTCAAAGGCTTCGGTAAAGACTTTTTCCAAAGAGTCTTTTTCCCCCTCATAGGCTAAAAACTGTGGGAGAAACTCATAGAACAACTCCGTGGCCGGACTGCCTTTCACCGTAGGGTTTTCCGGGTCTGCCATGTCCACCTCCAGGTGAATGGACTCGCCGGGTTGGGTAATGATAACTACGTAGTCATCTTTGGTAATGGTGAGCTGATGAAATCCGGCACCCCCGATGCGGGTATTTAATTCAAATGGCTCTCCCGGAATAGCATCCTTGTAATCAATATACTCCATCCCATCCTGGGTGAGTCCGGTAAATTGTAGCGACGTAGTATCTTCCAGACCCGTAATATCTGCAGTGATTCGAAGATTATAGTTCCTCTGGCTGAATAATAAGAGGGAGATAAGCACTAAAGACGCTGATAATGAAATACGTAACATATATTTGATATTTTATGAATATTAACAGGTTAAGACGGGCTTTTGTTTACCGGTTTAGGTAAACGGGTATGACGTTCAGAATATTTTAATATGGCAATGCCAATGGCAATAACAATTATTCCCATGAGAAAAGTGACCCGGAAGCCAAAATTTTGATAGAAGAATACTCCCAAAAGGGGTGCAAAGATGGCACGTAAACCGGTGAGTGATAGATGTACGGCCTGGTAGGTGTCTGCCTCTTCTTTACCACAAAAGTATGCCGACCCGATGTTCCAAAGCAGCGGCATGGACGCAGCAAATATTCCATGAAACAAAATATACCCCAGTAAGATATAGTAAATATCCACGTTAAGGATGGTAGTATGGGCGCGAAAATTTTGAGCCAGAACCACGAAAAGGATATACATAAGGATGGAACCGAAGGTGATCATCCCGTAGCGGCGCGGGTCCATCTTTCCAATCAGTCGACCGAAAAACGGCAGCAAGAATATGGCAACAATATTATAACTGTTTCTGTAAAAAGCCATAGAAGTATAATTAAGCCCCAGTTCTCTCTCAAAAAACAGGGTGATAATGGTGGCGGATGACATAAAGGTGAACCCATAAAACAGAAAGCTGACCTCAAAGTGACGGTAAGGGACATTGTCTTTCATGATCTTCACCATGCTGCCCACCGACCCTTTAACTCCTTGCCACAAAGTGCTTCGGGGAAGGGTTTTCAGCGAAGGAGTATAGTCGATAAGGGAAAGCATATATATGGAGAACATGCCCAGAACACCCATTACCGGCCAGATATAGGTGAATGCAAAATGGTCGCGGTCCAGTAACAGGCCATAAAAAAAGGTTACCGTAAGCATCATCACCGTATGTATGGTATGCCCGTAACTATATAGCCGTCCAAAGTTTTCCTCCCGGTAGTTGTGCTTTAACAACAGGTTGATAATGGGAAGTACCACCGGCTGGTAGCTAAAATAGATAAAAAAGATGCCCAAAAACATATAATGCCACATGGGGGAGGCCGTAAACGCTTCCTGATTCTGAGGGAAGAAGGCCAGCAGCAGCAACGGCAGGCGTGTGAAAAACCCCGTGTAACGCAATACCTTGCGCTTCCGGGGCATGCGTCGAATAAATTCATTGATAAAGATCAAAAACAAAAATACCAATACACTAAACTGGAATAAAAAACCCAGTTGATACTCAGTGCCCCGCATGCTCCGGAGAAAAACAAATTCGTTAAGCACCAAAACCCCCTTTATGGCTCCTTCAACTAAAGAAAAAAGCATGTGAAGCAGAAATGCCTTTCGCTCACATTTTGTAAGGCTCTTATAATGTGACGGTTTCATTGGGTTTTCCAGGCAGGGGTTAAGACCTGCAAAGAAAATGTTTTTTTGTTATAATAAACGGATATTATTCATGGAGTTTTCATAATTTTGCAGGAATTTTTTTCAGGCTATGGAAAAACACCTTTTGTCAAAAACTACGTTTATACGTGCTGCGCAGTGCAAGAAGTCCCTGTACCTTCATAAGCGACGTCCATTTTTGCGTGATAAGCTGTCTATGGAACAGCGTGCTAAGTTTCAACGGGGAACCCGTGTAGGGGCATTGGCCCGTGATTTATTTCCCCAGGGGGTAAATCTGGCTCCCCGGGCTCCCTCCCAGTATCAGAAAGCGGTGATCGCTACACAAAAGGCCATTGAGCAGGGGGAATCAATAATATATGAAGCCTCTTTTCAGCATGACCGCCTGCTTACTATCCTCGATATACTGGTGGAGAAGGAGGGGAAGTACTATGCTTATGAGGTGAAAAGCTCCCTGCACGTGAGCTCTGTTTATATCAGGGATGTGGCCATGCAGTATTTCGTGATCCAAAATACCGGGTTGGAACTGGAAGATTTTTTTATTGTCCATGTGAACCCGGATTATGTTTCTAAGGGTGCTGTCAATCCCCGGGATTATTTTGTGATCAAAAGCCTGAAAAAGGAAGCTTTGGCTCTTTATGAAGAGATCGCAGCCCAGGCCAATGACTTTAAAGCGGTTTTGCAACTGAAGAAGTCGCCTCCCGTGGATATCGGAGCTCACTGTTCTGATCCTTATCCATGTGACTTTACAGGTCATTGCTGGAAGCACGTAAAAGAGAGTTCGATTTTTCACCTGATGCATATGTCACGTGAGGAGCAGTTTTCCTTTTATCAGCGGGGGATCGTTGCTATTGAAGACCTGGAGCCGGAGATGCTTAGTGAAACCGGTGCCCGGGAGTTGGAAACCTTCCGGTCGGGGAAGCCTGCCTATAACCGCACGCGCATAAACCGGTTCCGGGAGGCCGCCAGAGAACGTTACCTGGTGATGGCTCTGGTTTTTATCAAACCTGCCCTGCCATTATTCCACAATACCTCACCGTACCAGTTGCAGCCCGCCATGCTCCATGTTATGGATGAGCAAGGAATAACCCGGTTCTCCTGGAGTATACGAAAGGAAGACCAAAACTTTAAAGGATTTCATAAGGTGATGAAGCAAGTTGAAGCTGCCGGAATGCCCATATATGTGTTTGTGGATCAAAAAGAACTGGAATATATCCGGGGTAGCTTGAATAACAAGGTTTTAAACCTGCCGGATATTTTTCACCAACTGGACTATATGGACCCCAGGCTAAAAGGGGATACTGATGCCTGGAATATTGCACAAACGTTGCTGGAAGAAAATCCGTTGAAGAAGGATGTGCCCGGTATGACGGTTGCCCGGATAAAAATGGAAACGACCCTGGAAGAAAATAGCGGGGAAAGTCGGGATGACCAGTTGGAACGGGTCAATGTTTTTGCCGGACAGTACGCTTTATTTATCAACAGGCTGCTTCGTTACTTTTATGAGCTGATATAGATCATTATAGTTTTTGTGCCACCATTAAGCCATCCCGAACAGGGAGCAGGAGGTTGAACATGGCATTATTCTCCTTAATCATCAGGTTGGCCTGCCGTACACCACAGGTATAGGTGTCCTGATGCTGCATATCTGCCACCTTGCCCTCCCATAATGCATTGTCCATTAGTAGTAAACCCTTCTCTTCCAATAGCGGGATAACCTTTTCCAGGTATTGGGGATACTGGGATTTGTCTCCATCTATAAAAATCAAATCAAAAAACGGGTTTAGTTTGTTCAATACCTCCAACGCATCCTCATTGTAGATGGTGACCTTTTCCTTAATGCCTTCTTTTTTAAAGTACGTTTCTGCATATTCCAGCACAATAGGGTCTTTTTCTATGGTGTGGATATGCCCCCGGGGTGCCATTCCCCTGCTCAGGCAAATGGTGCCATATCCGGTGTAGGTGCCTATCTCCAGGATCCTTTTTGGGGCTTTTAGTTTACTTATAAACTCCAGAAATAACCCCTGTAAATGTCCGCTTAACATGCGGGGGCGAAGAGCTTTTAGGTTGGTCTCCCGGTAAAGCTGATAAAGCAATGGGTCCTGATCCCGGCTCATGCTTTCTGCATAAGCCTCCAAACCAAAATGAATCAGGGATGTGTTTTCTTTCATGTGTTTATTTTTTTGTTCCTTGTTCGTTGTTCGTTGCCACAAATGCACGAATAATATGATTCTTATATGTTTAGCAAAGCGGTTCTCACAATCACAGCAGGCCCTGAAGGGGTGACATAATTATTTCTTCGCCTCCTGGCATCATTTCCCGGCGCGCGCCCC
>PWNQ01000063.1 GCA_003557725.1 Bacteroidales bacterium
ATGGAAACATAATTGGTCGTGAAACAGTAAGGTTCAACTTCCCTGTCGGAAATTGTCGCACCACTGGCCGAACTGTAGTCCGCCAGAACCACCTGCTTCTTATTTTCTATCGCTTCACACAATAAACGAACATTTTTCCCGGCATTCTCACGAATAATCGTATCCGCAATATTCCGTGAACTATATAGCGTATATAACTTTTGAACCAGGTATTGTCTGATCTCATTCGTATCATCCAAACTATGTATAGCTTTCTGCAACAGATACGACTCCTCCTTGCTGAAGTGGAGCAAGTCGCTGATATCTCTGGAGGCCTGATTATCTTTTAATATCCGGTAATAGCCATTGTTGTTTTCCACATCAAACCCTGCTTCTTTAAATGATTGAAAATACCGGTACACGGTGCGTTCAGTAATTCTGTAACGTCGGGAGATCATGGAAACTGAAACCCCCGGTGTTTGCGTTAGCTCCATTAAAATCTGCAGTGTACGTTTTATCTTTTCCTGGTCAGCCATTTGTATAAAGTTGAAATACCAAAAAACATTTTTTTGCTAAGGGAAAAATAGCTACTTCGGCCCCTTCGGTCTCTATTTGTCTCCAACCTCCCCCCATCCGAATCCGCTACTACTTTTCTCGCTTACGCCGGCGTTCCATATCATGCGATGGATCTCCAGGGGGGCGGTTAGTTCAAAGTCAAAAACATTTCCTACCACCCGTGTTTGTTCCGGGGTATTAGGTTTGATCAGGTATCCTGCTCGCTTGTATTCTTTAGCCGGTTTAAAATCGATTTCATGGGCCGGTATTTCTTTTCCCCGGATATTTTTATACTTTTCGGCAATATGTTTAACAGATTGTTCACAGAAAGAGTCATCTCCCGGTTTCAAGTATTTAGGCACATTAGAGTTGTCATTTTTGCGGCTCACAACCCAGGGTGTCTTTAGCCGGTATTGCATTACTTCTGAAAAATCAGGCTCGGGTAATGCTTCCACTTTTGTCACCTTAAAGTCGATCCCATTAAATTTATTCCCCAGGTAAAATTCCTGTTCCAGGAACAGTCCTTTAATAAAATGAGAAGCGGCCTCCTGAACATCAAAAGCAATCTGCAGGCTAATCTCACGGTTTATAATCTCAAACAGTTCTTTATCCTTCCAGAGCTTTGGCTTTCCAAAATTCAACGGAGAGAAGCAAAACAGCTTATACAATTTTGTATGGCTGGTGCCATATCCTTCCTCGTGCAGAAACTGTGCAAATTCCTTATCCGCCTTTCCGATCACCTTATATATCCAGGCACTGATATAATACATATACTCCATTGGGAGCATGCGTTGTTTAGAGGTACGGGTTAATGTCAACTTAAATCTCATGGAATTGCCTTAATTTATGCTTAAGAAATAAGGTTCGTAAACCACCAATTCAATCACAAAGATATAAAAAAATCACAAGAAGAAATAAAAACAAAAAAAGTTATTAACAAAAAACAGGAAATTTCAAACATTGCTTCAACCATATATACAAATGGGCAATATCCAACCCCAAAACATCTTCCAGTCGTCATAACAGGCACCATTAAGTAAATTTTTCTCATCTTTGCACAGCAATCGTTCAGGTAATCAAAAAGGGTATAAAGTATGTATCAGAGGGTATTACATTTACGTTTTTTCGTTATAGTATTTTTCCCATTACTTCTTTACTTCTGCAGTTCGGGCAGTAATAGCGGGGACGATTTGCGAGAGCGTCGCAAGCAGCGTATACAGGAGCGTTCCGCCCGTGATCGTCCCACATCAGTTGAGTGGCATGAGGAGTTGGGGAGGCCGGGGGCCATTCCCGGCGGCATGGATTCGCCGCCGGACGCCAGTGTTACGCCATCTGCGGAAGAAACCTCTGCCAGGCTCATCAACAGTGGGAAGATGGCATTAGAGTCCGGCGATCCCCAGTCGGCCATAAACCTGTTCAGCCAGGCCATTGACCAGGGCGTTAATGCCTCCATAGCGTACTACAACCGGGCGGTAGTTTACCGCAATCAGGAGCAATATGAAAGAGCCTTAGCCGATTACAACAAAGCCATTGAGCTAAACAAAGAATATGTAGATGCTTATACTGGAAGGGGTGTGACCAGGTATTTGCAGGAAGACTACCAGAAAGCCATTGAAGACTACAATACAGCCATTAGCCTGGACTCCGGGTATGCGGGAGCCTATTACAACCGTGGCATAGCCCGTTACAGGCTTGACGGGCCGGAAGCCGCATGCGATGACTGGCGCAATGCATCCCGCATGGGGTTCCCCCAGGCCACAGAGGTGGTTCAGCAATTCTGCCGGTAGGCGGGGAGTAAAGGCGAGCACCGGGAAATGAGCACCGGGCATTGAAAATAAAAGCAACCTTGTCAGACCGGACTCACTCCTTATGAGAACAGTATTATTTATAATTTCAGTATTATCCTTGCATTTGTAAGCAATCCCATGAGCACAATAAATCAAATCATTTTCCGCATCCGGGTATTCGGCATTCATTTGATGCGTTCTGTCTCCCGTTACCGCATCCACTCGCCCTTTGTTTACCGGGTGGTTATTTATGGGTTAAGGGCAAGGTTAGGCCGTTGGGAGCGAGTCTGTCTTCGTCAGTTAAGGAAAGACATCCGCAGATCGTCAACCTTTTCCAGCGTAGATGCCGGGACGGGAGTCAGCCGTAACCTTTCCGGTTCTCAGTTAGTTCACATGGGTATTTCGGGTCGTTACGGGCGGATGCTTTACGGCATCAGCAAGCATTTGAGGCCGGATCACATTTTAGAGATCGGCACTTCTGCGGGGTTATCGGCTGCCTATATGTCTTTAGGTCATCCCGGGGCCACGGTAACCACCATAGAAGCCTGCGGGGAGAAGGCCCGGTTGGCAAGGGAGTTACTGGATAAAAACGGCTTTTCCCGTGTATCCGTGGTCCATGGCTACGGCAAAGAGGTTCTTGACCGGCTGATTGAGGAGCGCTACCGGGCGCAAATGGTCTTCGTAGATGCCGATCATTCCCTGGAAGGGACCTTAGACTTCTTCCATCGGCTCATTAGTCTGACCGGGCCCGGCAGTGTCATAGTGTTTGACGACATTTACTGGTCTGCCGGGATGCATCGTGCCTGGAGAGAGATCATCCGCCGCCGGCAGGTAACCCTTTCCCTGGCCACCTTTCGGCTGGGGCTGGTATTTTTCCATCCCCGCCCGGAAAAGCAGAATTTTCTTTTACGCCTGTAGGACAAACCCATTACCTGCCCATTCATTCCTGATTCTTTCACTCAATAAACATTATGGCAAGCCGTTTGTTTGAGGTAAAAACCCACATTATGACCAAAGAAAAAAGCTACAAAATATATACCCGTCAGGGAGATAAAGGGATGACCTCCTTGCTGGGGGGGCGGCGTGTGGCCAAGTATGATGACAAGATAGAGGCTTACGGCAGCATGGATGAGCTCAACGCGTTTATTGGTGTCCTTCGCGACCAGGACGGTGTCCCCCGGGATGTTCAGCAGCTTCTCACCGTGATACAGCAGAACATCTTTACTGCTGAAGCCCATATTGCTGCCGACTCGGAGGAGCTCACAAAAGATTTGCCCGGGCTACAGCCAGAGGACGTCACCATCCTGGAAAAGGCCATCGACCAAATGAACCGCGAGCTGGACCCACTGGAGAATTTTATCCTCCCCGGGGGGCATCCCGCCGTATCTTTTGCCCATGTGGCCCGAACTGTATGCCGAAGGACTGAAAGAGAAACCCTTAAAGTGAATTGCAAACAGCCCGTTGACCCCAATATCATTACCTACCTCAACCGCCTTTCCGATTACTTTTTCGTGTTGGGAAGACACTTTTCACGCTTGTTGGATACGGAAGAAACCAAATGGATATCCCAAAAAAAGTAATACCCCCTTTTGTATCAAACCCTTACAAAAATAAAAAAAATACTTGACTTTTGCTTTAATGCTTCTATTTTTGCAATAGTTTAAAGATTAAATTAAAATTGTTTAGATATGTATTGGACGCTTGAGTTGGCATCAAAGCTGGAGGATGCTCCCTGGCCTGCTACCAAAGAGGAGTTGATTGACTATGCATTACGTTCAGGCTCCCCTATGGAAGTCATTGAAAACCTGCGAGAAATAGAAGACGAGGGAGAGGTTTACGAGAGCATAGAGGATATTTGGCCCGATTATCCCAGTAAGGAGGATTTCTTCTTTGATGAAGAAGAGTATTAGCGTGCCCGGATTTCTTTCGCGGGCAGGATACATTCCTTTCTTTTGTTGACATTCCATTATTTGCCCGTTAGTCATTTTTACATACTTTTGCCCTGCAATCAAAGGGTTTTCCATATTTGAAAAATCATTTATCATGCTCAGTTTTATTACCCGCATATTAGGTGGCACTAAGTCACAGCGCGACGTAAAAAAAATTCAGCCGTACGTAGAGGCTATTAATGCTGAATTTGAACGGCTTAATAATATTTCCAACGATGATTTAAGGGCCCGGACGTTGGATTTCAAGTCACGGCTTGCCCACCATATCCGCCCTGAGCAGGCCCAGATAAAGGAGATCCGCCAGCAGGTGGAGGACCATCCGGATATGGATGTGGATGAAAAGGAGCGGTTGTGGGGTCAGGTGGATGAGCTGGAGGAGGCCATTCAGGAGAAGACCAACGAAAAGCTGGATGAGATCCTGCCCGAGGCATTTGCCGTTATCAAAGAAACTGCCCGGCGCTTTAAAGAGAACAGCACATTAGAAGTTACGGCCAATGACCATGATAAAGAGCTGGCATCCAAATATGACAGCATTACCATCAAAGGAGACCGGGCCATTTATAAAAACCAATGGATGGCCGGGGGCAACATGATCACCTGGGACATGATTCATTATGATGTCCAGCTTATTGGCGGTGTGGTGCTGCATCAGGGAAAGATTGCTGAGATGGCCACCGGGGAGGGAAAAACGCTGGTAGCCACTTTGCCAATGTACCTCAATGCATTGTCCGGAAGAGGAGTACACCTGGTAACGGTAAACAGTTACCTGGCCAAAAGGGATATGGAGTGGATGGGTATGCTGTACGAATTTCATGGCATGAAGACCGATTGCATTGACAATCACGACCCTTCCAGTCCTGAACGCCGGGCTGCATACCAGGCTGACATCACCTATGGCACCAACAACGAGTTTGGGTTTGACTATCTGCGTGATAATATGGTGGCCACGCCCCGTGAAATGGTTCAGCGAAAGCATAACTTCAGCATAGTGGATGAGGTGGACTCGGTATTGATCGATGATGCCCGGACGCCTCTGATCATTTCCGGCCCTACCCCACAGGACAGCCGGGAGGAGTTTAACGAGCTTAAACCCATTGTTGCCAAGCTATATGAAGCCCAGCGAAAGTATATCAACAAGATCCTGGCCGAGTCAAAAAAGATGCTCAAAGAGGGTAACGACGAAAAGACCCGGAAGGAAGGGGGAAAATACCTGTTCCGGTCATATCGCGGACTACCTAAAAATAAAGCCCTTATAAAGTTCCTCAGCGAGCCCGGCATCAAGTCGGCCATGCAAAGGACCGAGTCTTTTTATATGCAGGAGCAGTCCAAGCATATGCACCTGGTGGACGATGAGCTGTTCTTTATCATTGATGAAAAGAACAAAACCATCGATCTCACCGATAAAGGGATCGACTTGCTTCACGAGATCACCGGAAATTCCGACTTTTATATCCTGCCGGATATCGGGAGCGACATTGCTGACCTGGAAAAGTCGCCCTTGTCTGAGAAGGAGAAGATGAAGAAGAAGAGCGACTTGCTCCAGGAATACGCCATCAAGTCGGACCGGGTGCATAGTTTAAACCAGTTGTTCAAGGCCTACACCCTATTCGAAAATGATGTGGATTATGTGGTTATGGACAACAAGGTAAAGATCGTTGATGAGCAGACGGGCCGTATTCTGGAGGGGCGCAGGTATTCGGATGGCCTGCATCAGGCCATTGAAGCCAAAGAGAATGTAAAGATCGAGGCCTCCACACAAACCTATGCCACGGTGACTTTGCAGAACTACTTCCGCATGTATAATAAATTGTCGGGGATGACCGGCACGGCAGAGACGGAAGCCGGTGAGTTCTACAATATTTATAAGCTGGATGTGGTGGTGATCCCCACGCATATGCCGGTGGTTCGGCAGGACTTTGATGATTTGGTGTATAAGACCAAGGGAGAAAAGTACAATGCGGTCATAGAGGTCATTTCGAAGTATGTTTCCCAGGGCCGTCCGGTGCTGGTGGGCACCACCTCTGTGGAGATCTCCGAGTTGCTGAGCCGCATGCTTAAGCGCAGCAAGATAGACCATAACGTGCTTAATGCTAAGCTACACCAGAAAGAAGCCCATGTGGTTGCCGAGGCCGGACAGCCGGGAAAGGTGACCATTGCCACCAATATGGCCGGCCGGGGCACCGACATTAAGCTGGGAAAAGGAGTGAAAGAAGCGGGCGGACTGGCCATTATCGGCACCGAACGGCACGACTCCCGAAGGGTTGACCGGCAGCTGAGAGGACGGGCCGGAAGACAGGGTGACCCCGGGTCATCTCAGTTCTTCGTTTCCCTGGAAGACAACCTGATGAGACTGTTTGGGTCTGGAAGGATATCCAAGATCATGGACCGCATGGGCTATGAAAAAGGAGAGGTAATACAGCATAAATGGATCAGCAACTCCATCGAACGGGCCCAAAGGAAGGTGGAAGAGAACAACTTTGGCATACGAAAGCGCCTGCTGGAGTACGACGATGTGATGAACGCCCAGCGGGAGGTGATATACAAAAAACGTCGCCATGCCTTGTACGGCGAAAGGCTATCCATAGATATCGCCAATATGATGTACGATATCACTGATGTCACCATCCGGGATTACCAGGAGGCACAGGATTATGAAGGGCTACGTATGGAGCTGTTTAAAACCCTGGCCATTGATTGCCCCTTTGATGAAGCCGAATTTTTGGCCAAAAAGCCGGAAGAGCTTATTGACATCATTTACGAGCAAGCCTACTCCGGATACAAGAATAAGTCGGAAAACCTGGCCAAAGCAGCCTTTCCCGTGATCCGATCCGTATATAAGGACCCCTCAGTGTCTTACGTGAATATTGCCGTACCCATCTCCGACGGGTCCAGCTCCTATCAGATCATTGCCAACCTGGAGAAAGCTTATGAAACCAACGGAAAGGAGGTGATCACTTCCATTGAAAAAGGGGTTACCCTTCGGTCTATTGATGATGCCTGGAAGGAACACCTGCGCGAAATGGACGACTTGAGGGAGTCGGTGCAAAATGCCCGTTACGAACAAAAAGACCCGCTGCTTATTTATAAGTTTGAGTCATATACCCTGTTCAAGCAAATGATCTCCAAGATCAACAAGGAGATTATTTCCTTTTTGATCAAGGCAAAGATCCCCATTGAGAATGAGAGCCAGATACAGGAAGCCGGCACGCCCGGCGGCACAGATATGAGTGACCTTCAAACCAGTCGCACCGATATGGCACAGGTGGCCAGACAGCGCACTTCGCGCAAAGAGGTGACCCAGCCCAGGAAGGTAGAAAAGAAGGTGGGACGTAACGACCCCTGTCCCTGCGGAAGCGGCAAGAAATATAAACAATGCCACGGACGACCCGGTGCCGCAACAGCATAAACGGCCCGGGGCAAAAAGTCGCTGAAAATCAAAAGTAACCTTTTTAGATTGGAGTCTGTTACAGAAAGTCTTTTATAGAAAGTCTGTTATAGAAAGCCTGTTATAGAAAGCCTGTTATAGAAAATCTGTTATAGAAAATCTGTTATAGAAGATTGTTATAGAAAACCTGTTATATCAGGTATCCTTCGATAATTTCCAGTTGGAGTAATACTTCCTTTTCCAGGTCTTTCCGGCCCTGTTCTTTATACATTTTTGCGGATTCTTTTTTTTGTTTGGCCAGTTTTTCCAGCAGTTTTTCTTCTACCTTCCGGGGGATTTCTTCCGGGTGGGGTTGGTGTTCCCCTTTTTTTTCCATCAGCAGGTCAGCCTTAATGGTTCTCAGTGCGTTGAGTGTGGCCATATTCTTAGCTATCATGGCCGCCTTGATATGATCATTGATCTTTTTTTCCAGGCACATAAAAGAAGGAATAATTTAGTCCACGTTATCATGCAGGAAGGAGTTTCCTCCCTTAACCGGGTCGTCGTCCTTATGGTTATTATCTCCCCCCAGGGAGTATCGTGAGATCTCTGATTCTCCGGAGCTGCTATTGCGTGATAGCTGCACTCGTCGCCTGACAAAGGCGGGCACTGTTTCCACTTCCTGCAGTCCGTCTTGAGTTTTAATTTTTTTATGCAGTTCTCTTAGCTTTTTCACTCGTTGTTCGGGGTTGAACCATTTTTCGTCCTTTTCCGGGTTAGAGGTAATTTGTTCGTCCGGGTTATTTCCTTCTCTCTCTGCGGATGCTTCAACGCCGGTAGCTGTTTCCCGGGATGCTTCCGGTTGGTTTTCTTCTTTTTTATTTTCCACGCTATGTATTTGGAAGTCGAATTTATGGCGTGGCTTCGCACGGTCTTTGGAATGGCCATCCGCCTCCGGAGTGTTCTGGCTGGTATGCCTTTCCTCTTCATGGGAGGCACTACAGTTTTTATGGGCGGCAGGGGTTTCCTCTTTTTTATCCGTCTCCAGTTCATGAATCACCGGTGATCCTTTTTTCACTCCGGGGAATGTGGTTTCCATTCCTGTGGTCTGGAATCCGGTAGCCACAATAGTTACCACGATTTTATCTTCCAGAGATTTGTCTATTCCGTTACCCCAGATAATTTCGGCGGTAGCACCGGATTCATCCTGTATATAGTCGGTGATCTCGGCCACTTCATCCATTTGTATTTCATTCTCTCCGCTGGAGATATACAGCAGGATATCCTTAGCGCCGCGGATATGGTTATCGTTAAGCAGTGGGGAGGACAGGGCCATTTCAATAGCTTTTATGGCCCGGTCTTCGCCTGCGGCGATTCCCATGCCCATTATGGCTACTCCACTGTCTTTCATCACCGTTTTCACGTCTTCGAAGTCCACATTGATATGTCCGGTGACGGTGATCAGCTCAGAGATTCCTTTAGCCGCTGTAGCCAGGATATCATCTGCTTTGCTAAAGGCTTCAGATAGGCGCAGGTTACCATAGAGTTCTCTGAGCTTATCGTTGGAGACGATCAGCAGGCTATCCACATTCTGTCCCAGCTCGTTGATTCCTTCTTCCGCTTGCTGGCGTCGTTTTCGTCCTTCAAAAGAAAAGGGGACGGTAACGATACCTACGGTAAGGATATCCATTTCTCTGGCTTTAGCAGCGATCACCGGGGCCCCTCCTGTGCCTGTCCCTCCCCCCATGCCGGCGGTAATAAAGAGCATTTTAGTATTTTTTTCCAGGGCAGCTCCGATATCATCGATATTTTCCATCACTGCTTTTCGTCCCACATCGGGGATAGATCCGGCCCCACGCCCTTCGGTGAGGGCGCCGCCCAGTTGTATCTTCGTAGGTACGGGGCTATCTTCCAACGCCTGTGCATCCGTATTGCAGATCAGGAAGTCTACATCCTTGATACCCTGGCTGTACATGTGGTTTACGGCATTGCCTCCACCACCACCTACGCCCAGGACTTTAATAATGGATGATTGTTCTTTTGGCAGATCAAATTTTATCATAATTGAAATGGCTGTTTTATCGGTTAAAAATACATCCTTTGAACGTGGATATGGTACGCTGATGAATAAATTTTTCAACAAGGTTTAGGGCCAAATTGTTAATAACATGTCCTACTTCAGACCATCATCATCGAAAAAATTTTTCCCTTTTTTCACAATACTATCGAAAAATCCTCCCTTCTTTCTCCGGGCGTTATCCGGTGCCCCTTTATTTTTTTCATTCTGATAGTCAAGCTTTTTAAGCCCATGGATCACCAATCCCACGCCTGTTGCGAACATTGGGCTGGTCACTTCTTCCGGCACGCTACTGGCCAGATGTTCGTTGGGATATCCGATGCGCGTATCCAGTCCGGTAGTAAATTCGGCCAGTTGGGCAATATGTTTTAGCTGGGCACCGCCTCCGGTGAGCACCATTCCGGCGATCATTTTCTTCTCATATCCGGAGTTTCTCACTTCATAATACACGTGTTCCAGTATTTCTTCCATTCGTGCCTGGATAATGCTGGCCAGGTTTCTCAGGGTGATTTCTTTTGGTGGTCTGCCTCTCAGTCCGGGGATAGAGATCACTTCTTCGTCGCGGTTATTGTTGGCCAGGGCGGATCCGAATTTAATTTTCAGTGCTTCTGCCTGGCTTTTAATTATGGAGCATCCTTCTTTAATATCTTCTGTCACAATGGATCCTCCCAGGGGTATCACTGCGGAGTGTCGGATAATATTATCCTGAAAGATGGCCATATCGGTGGTTCCTCCTCCGATATCCACCAGTACCACTCCTGCTTCTTTTTCTTCATCGCTAAGGACGGCATCGGCGGAGGCAATAGGTTCCAGGATAAGGGCATCCACTTCCATTCCGGCCTTATTTACGCAGCGGTTCAGGTTTTTTGCGGCGGCGATCTGGCCGGTAATAATATGGAAGTTGGCTTCCAGCTTTACGCCGGCCATGCCCACCGGCTCCTTGATCCCGGCCTCGTCATCCACTATAAATTCCTGAGGAATAACATTAATGATCTCCTCACCCGGCTGCATCACCAGCTTATGCATATTTTCTATCAGCTTATCAATGTCTTCCCGGCTGATCTCTTCGTCGTATGAGTTGCGCATAATGCTGCCACGCTGCTGGATGCTTTTTATATGCTGCCCGGCGATGCCCACATTAACAAACTTTATATCCACATTGGAGCGCTCCTCCGCTTCCCGCACCGCACGGGTAATGGATTGTACCGTCTTTTCAATATTGGATACCACCCCACGGTTGACTCCAATGCTTTCGGTTTTCCCTGAACCTAATATCTCTATCTTTCCCAAGTCGTTACGGCGGCCCACAATGGCTGCTATTTTGGTGGTGCCCACATCCAGGCCCACAACAATCTCTGATGATTCCATATCCTAAAGTTTTTAATATTTACAAACTACCTGATTATTAAATTTTAAGTTGATCTGTCTATATTTTTTCCAGCCACCCCTTGGGATGGCGTTCTCATAAAACACTTTCAATCTGAAAAGCTTCTCTTCCAGGTGTCGGGCATCTCCCAGCAATACGCTGTGGCGCCCCATTTTGGTGATCAGCTCATATTCTCCTTCCTGGTTAAGGTATACCTGCTCCACCATATTTCGCAGGTCTTTATCTTGTGCCACGGCCATAGCTATTCGATACATATCTTTGATTGGAGGCATCTCCAGCTCCCGGACCACCGTTATAACCGTGTCTTTCATGGCACTTTCCAGCGAAAAGCCTCCGTTTCCCACCAGCACCCGAGGCGGGGAGCTGGCCTCATCGGGCATGATCACGCCATGTTTATCCAGATACATGCTTCTTCCAAGCTCATCCACCAGCCTGATCACCGCCTGGCGCTGATACACCTTTGCCACACAAATGCCGTTAATGGTCACATATACTTCTGCATTTTCCACAAAGGGGTTGTGGGCTATGGCCTGTTCTATGGCGCTTACCGGAAGGCTGCTCAGCGGCTTTCCCGTCAGGGTGTCAAACTTTTGCAGCACCATATGCCGTACTTCCTCTCCCGTAAGCAGGTAATCTTCCCCGGGATAGTACATCTCTACCACAAAATCCTGGCATTGGTAGGCACTACTTTCCTTCTGCACAAAGCCCAGCAGCAGAAAAAAGGCAGGGATAAATGCCACCCAGTAGATTATATGCAAGCTATTTTTCATCATCGTCATTACTATTTTGCCTTGTTTGCCTTTCCATCTGTTGGGCTATGGGGCCGGTAAGCCGGTCGATATCTCCGGCGCCCAGGGTCATAAACAATGGGGGCCGGGATTTCCTCACGTATTCCGGCAATAGGCTATCCTTCAATACCCTGCCCTTCCCCGGGCTCAGTTCATTTAGTATCATTTGGGCGCTCACTCCGGGGACAGGCTTTTCTCTGGCCGGATAGATCTCCAGCAGGATCACCTTGTCGGCCAGCTCCAGGCTTTGTGCAAACCCTTTATAAAAGTCCCTGGTCCGCGAATACAGGTGGGGTTGAAAGGCTACCGTAAGCTCTCGTCCGGGAAAAAATTCTTTTGCTGCTTCTATGCAAGCTTTTATCTCCTGGGGGTGGTGGGCATAATCATCGATATACACTTGCTGTGGTGAGTGTACCCGGATCTCAAAGCGTCGCTTCACCCCTTTATATGCGGATAATGCTTTGGCCACTTCCTGCGGGGAGGGCCCCAGCCGGCACACCAGGGCCATGGCAGCCAAAGCGTTCTCCACATTATATGCTCCGGGCATAGCCAGGGATATCCCTTTCACTTGCTCCCCATTCATGGAGGCATCAAAGCACATTTGCCCGTTCTCTTTGCGGATATTTTTCACGTAATAGTTGGACTGAGTCGAACGGCCGTAGGTTTCCACTGGGAGGCCGGCCGGCCCGGACAGGCTCACCTCCTCATGGATCAATGCCGTCCCCCGGGGGTTTATTCTTTCCAAAAACTGAACAAAAGCCCGGTGCAGCTTTTCTCCCGAGCCGTAAATGTCCAGGTGGTCAGCATCAACAGCAGAGATTAAAGCATGATGCGGGGAAAGTCTCAGAAAAGAACGGTCATACTCATCCGCCTCCACCACCATCACGCGGGCATCAGGGTCATAGTGATAGTTGGATTGCAGGTTTACCGACACGCCACCCACAAAAGCATTTGCAGGGATGCCGCACTGCAGGAGCAGGTGTGCAACCATGGAAGAAATGGTGGTCTTGCCGTGGGTGCCTGCCACGGCGATGGTTAGATATTGTTCTGACAGCATTCCCAGGATCTGAGAACGCTTATACAGGGGCAGATTATTGCGGCGGATATACTGCAGTCCCTTATGGTCCTGAGGGATGGCCGGGGTATAAACGTACAGGTCTGCACCGGAAGGCACATGGTCAGGGTGGTCCACATAGTGTATGCTGATGCCCTCCTGCTCCAGGTCTTTGGTAAGCCGGGTCTGAGTACGGTCGTAGCCGGATACCCGGGCTCCCTGCCGGTGGAAAAACCGGGCCAAAGCACTCATGCCGATGCCTCCAATGCCAATAAAATAGACCTCAGTTATTTTCTCCGGGTGCATATTTTTATCTATTAATATTTTACAGGTTTATACATTTTTCTATCCATTTGTTAGCTTACTGCGCCTTTCTATCCTGTTGGGATTATATGTTTATCATATCCACCACCACACCGGCGATGGTATCTGCGGCGTCAATTTTAGCCAGTGCGGCCACATTTTCATTAAGTTTATCCAGCAGCTTGTCGTCGATCACGGCACGGATCATCTCCTGGCCCAGGTTTTGTGGGGCCTGTTGGTCTTCCATGAGCACGGCGGCATTATAGTTCACCAGTGCCTGTGCGTTTTTTGTTTGGTGGTCTTCGGCCACATTGGGTGATGGCACCAGGATGGCGGGTTTGCTGACGGCCTGAATTTCGGATATGGCAATGGCACCGGCTCTGGACACCACCAGGTCGGCGGCGGCATAGGCCAGGTCCATGCGGGAGATAAAGGCGCCGGTCCATACTCCTCTGCCATGTCCCACCCGGCTGATGGCCGCCCTGGCCTGGCTTTCATAGTGCTTTCCTGTCTGCCAGATCAGCTGAATATCGTACTCTTCCAACATCTTTAGCGCATTAAAAACGCCCAGATTGATGGACCGTGCTCCCAGGCTGCCTCCGGTAACCAGAATGGTTTTTTTGTCCGGGGCCAGGCTAAAGGCTTCCCGTGCTTGCTGAGGTGTGGCCATTGTGTTTATAACATCCTGTCTGATGGGATTTCCGGTAAGGAATATCTTATCTTTGGGGAAGTACTTTTCCATACCACTGTATGCCACGCAGATGCGGTCCACATGATTGGCCAGCAGCCGGTTGGTTAGCCCGGGAAAGGAATTTTGCTCCTGTATGATGGTAGGTATCTTCATCTTTGCTGCCACCTTAAGCACAGGCCCGCTGGCATATCCTCCCACACCGATCACCAGGGATGGCTGGAATTTCCGGATAATCTTTTTGGCTTTTCTTATGCTCATCAGCAGCTTAAAAGGGAACAGCAGGTTTTTCCAGGTGATCCTTCTTTGGAGGCCGGCCACATTAAGTCCCACGATGGGGTATCCGGCCTGGGGCACCTTTTCCATTTCCATTTTTCCGTTGGCTCCCACAAAGA
>PWNQ01000163.1 GCA_003557725.1 Bacteroidales bacterium
CAGAAAGTGGCTCATATGTATCAGGTATGCTTTTTCCGGTATCCCACACGAGTTTGAACTCACCCATCAGCAACAGGACGATCATGATTACCTGGTAACGGTATTTGATATTGCTGAAGGAATGTTCTCGGGAGAAACCTTTATTGATCCATTGGAGGAAGACCAAATAATGGGGAGTATAACCCGTCATCATCCGAAATATTCATATCTTAGCAGCCATAAAAAGGCCCTTTTGGTTAAACAAAAAGGTCCGGTTAACGTATAATTATTAGAGAGATACTATTAGGAATATCCTTTTTTTATCTGTACCGTTTTCAGACTTTTTTTCACATTTGGACAAACTACAGAATTATGGCCTTAAAGACTTTATATAAAATATTTGTTGCTTTTCTGCTATTGTTAGCTCCCCGGATGGCTTTTATGCAGCAGGAGGGCGGTATACACTTTCATGACGATGGTGACGGCTGTTGTGATCATAATATTTCCCCCATATTATTCACGGAAAACAAGGGCCAGTGGGGTGATTTGCCTTTGTTTCGCACTCAGTTTCATGGTGGATACGCTTATTTTGAGCCGGGGCAGGTGCGTTTCGTGCTCCGCGATATGGAAAAGTTATCCCGCTTAATGTCCTTAAAAGGCATGTCCCCGCAGGAGCTTAAAAGGACCAGGGTATCCGGAGAAATACCACATCATGCTTATCTGGTACGGTTTTTAGAGAGCAATGTTGATGCACCGGTGGCCCCGGAGGGGGAAGCGCCGGATTACCAAAACTACTTCCTGGGCAATGACCCCTCGCGCTGGGCCTCCCATGTGAAAAAATTCCGGAATATTGAGTACCGGGAGCTGTATGATGGCATCAACCTTCGTTATGAGCAGCAAGGCCAGCATTTGAAATATACCTTTTTGGTTGAGCCCGGAGCCGACCCGGCTGTTATTAAAAAACAATATGACCACGTTGACGGCATTCGACTACGTAACGGACAGCTAATTGTGAAAACCTCTGCCGACCAGGTGGTGGAAGATAAACCCTTTGCTTTTCAAATAATCCATGGCGATACCATTGAGGTGCCCAGCCGGTTTGTGTTGGATGGGAAAACCGTTTCCTATGAATTTCCCCGCGGATACGACCCTTCCCATCGCCTGTATATTGACCCTACCCTGGTTTTTTCTTCTTTTACCGGTTCCGTATCAGATAACTGGGGATATACGGCCACCTATGACTCCGAGGGGAATGCTTTTGGAGGGGGCGTGGTTTTTGGCTCTGATTACCCCACTACCACAGGTGCCTATAGTGAAAACTATACCGGTGGAGGAACGGATATTGTTATCACCAAGTTTGACTCACTGGGGACTACGCTAATATATTCCACCTTCCTGGGCGGATCGGGGGTGGAGGTTCCTCACAGCCTGGTTTGTAACAGCTTTGATGAGCTGGTGATGCTGGGAACCACCGGCTCCACCGACTTCCCAACCACACCATCCGCTTATAGCTCCACCTTTACCGGAGGCATGCCCTATACCCTTACCAGCATTATCAATTATTCCCAGGGTTCGGACATTGTAGTAACCAGGTTCTCCGCTGATGGAAGTTCCCTGGAGTCTTCCACCTATGTGGGGGGAAGCAGCAACGATGGACTGAACACCGCAACAGACCTGCGGGTCAATTATGCTGATGAGGTGCGGGGAGAGGTGATGGTGGACGATCAGGACAACATATTTGTGGCCACGTCTACTTATTCTCATGACTTCCCTATGGTTGGCAACCCTTTTATGTCTACTCATGCCGGGGGGCAGAAGGCTGTGGTGTTTAAGATGAACCCCTCGCTCCAGGACATGATATGGTCAAGCTACTATGGAGGCAGCGGCAATGATGCTGCTTATAACCTAGTGGTTGCTAATGATACTACGGTATATATCGCCGGAGGAACCAATTCACTTGACTTGCCCATCACGGCTAATGCTTACCAGGATATTTATCAAGGCGGTTCCGCCGATGGATATATTGCCCGGGTGAGCAGCGACGGAAGCCAGCTTTTGGCGTCCACATATATAGGTACAGATGAATACGATCAGATATACTTTATTGATCATGACCAGGACGGTGGCATATATGTGCTGGGACAAACCGGCCACACCGGAGCCCATTATGTGCAAAATGCACCCTGGAGTCAGCCTGGTGGCGGACAGTTTATCACCCATCTGGACCCTGATCTGCAGTCGGTGATCTTTTCCACCGCTTTTGGCAATCCGGCCAACCCCGGCCCGGATATTTCACCCACATCCTTTATGGTAGACTACTGTAACAGCCTGTATGCCGCCGGATGGGGAGGAGCAGTGAACAGTTTTGGCGGAACATCAGGACTGGCGGTTACTCCCAATGCCTTCCAGGCAACCACCGATAACAGTGATTATTACTTTATTGTACTGGATGAAGGAGCAGCAGACCTGCAATATGCTACCTTCTTTGGAGGAACACAAGGTACAGGAGAGCACGTGGATGGAGGTACCAGCCGCTTCAGTAAGCAAGGCGTTATATATCAGGCCATCTGCGCCGGATGCGGAGGGTTCTCCGACCTGCCCACCACATCAAATGCATGGTCAACCACCAATAACAGCAGCAACTGTAACCTGGCCGTGGTGAAGTTCGACTTTGACGTGAAAAGCGTGGTGGCCGACTTTAAAAGACCTCTATCCGGCTGTGTACCATATACCGTTAACTTCCAAAACCGATCCTTCTCCTCCGGAAACCAAACCAGCTATTTCTGGGACTTTGGCGACGGAAATACCTGCACCGCGGTAGACCCCACACATACCTACACACAAAAAGGACTCTTTAATGTGAAACTGGTAGTGACAGACTCCACCACCTGCAATATTGCTGATAGTGCAGAATATGCTGTTCTGGTTCTGGGGAATGAGGTGAAAGTGTTTCCTGAAACCCCCGTTTGTTACGGTGATTCCGTTGAGATAGGCATAACCCCTTTCAATGCTCCGGGTGTAACCTATAGCTGGTCACCTGTTGTTTATCAGCCAGGAATACCGCCCGTTACCTTTATGCCTCCTTATCAGGCCACAAGATCAATGGCCACTGTACTGCCCAGAAACGATACTGTCTTCTACCTTGCCATTGATAACCAAGCTTGTATAGATACCAATGTGTATCCAATACGGGTGATTGACCTGCAAGCGGATGCGGGGCCCGACCAGTTGTTGTGCGACAGCACGGTCACCATCAACGGAAGCGGGTCCGGAGCCCCTGCTTTACAGTATATCTGGTCGGAAGACCCGGCCTTTTCCGATACCATTAACAGCGATCTAAGCACCGGAGTTTTGGATTATATTCTTACATCCGGAAGTATAGACTTGTATCTTATGGTAACAGACGGGAAGTGCGTAGCTTATGATACGGTAAACCTGAGCGCTATTGTACACCTGACGGATTCACTGGTGCCACCTACCTGTTATGGCGACTGTGACGGATATATCAGTGTTTCCCCTGCCGGGGGTGCTTCACCATATACATACCTCTGGAATACAGGGGATACTACCCCGTTCATCGCTGCACTATGTGCAGGCAGTTATAGTGTTACGGTATATGACAATGACTCCTGCGTGGCGATCCGGAACTTTTTGCTCCAGGACCCGCCGCCCATTACCTGTGATCTGGATATTTATAATGCCCCCTGTGAGGATGTCTGTATTGGGGAGATCTCCGCCATCCCTTCCGGGGGCA
>PWNQ01000215.1 GCA_003557725.1 Bacteroidales bacterium
GAAATGATGCCAGGAGGCGAAGAAATAATCATGTTACCCCTTCGGGGCCTGCTGTGACCGTGAGAACCGCTTTGTTAAACATATAAAAATCATATTATTCGTGCATTCGTGGCAACGAACAACGAACAAAAAATTTACACACATGAAAACCGTTATTTTATCTATAGTCCTTCTTTTAGGCAGTTTTTCCATTATGGCACAGGATGAGGGGCAGGTAAGGATTGCTGTTGCCAGGTACGGTGGTGGTGGTGACTGGTATTCCAATCCTACGGCGCTCACCAACCTTATTGCCTTTTGCCATGAGCATTTGAACACTGACCTGGCCCGGGATTACGATGTGGTGGATGTGGGCAGCACAGATTTGTTCAACTATCCTTATGTCTACCTCACTGGTCATGGCAATGTATCTTTCAGCGAGCACGATGCACAGAACTTGCGAAAGTATCTTTTGGCGGGGGGTTTTTTACATATTGATGACAACTATGGTCTGGACCCGTATATTCGCCCCGAGATGAAAAAGGTTTTCCCTGAGCTGGATTTTGTGGAGCTTCCCTGGGATCATCCCATTTATCATCAGCATTTTTCTTTTCCGGAGGGTCCTCCCAAGATCCATGAGCACGATGGCAAGCCGCCACAGGGGTTTGGTTTGGTTTATGAAGGCCGGTTGGTATGTTATTACACCTATGAGACCGACCTTGGCAATGGCTGGGAGGACCGGGAGGTGCATAACAACCCGGAAGCCATCCGTCTGAAGGCGCTTCAGATGGGTGCCAATATTATCCAATATGTGTTTATTCAAAGCTGATCCCAAGGAATACCTGCGCCTGTTTGAGTGAGCTATTTACTCGTGCTTCAGGGCATTACCTGCATTTTGCGTGTGATCCTTTCTTTTCCATTGCTAATGATCAGGTAATAGCTTCCGCTACCATAGCGAGATACATTGAAGTCAAAAGCATGTTCTCCCGGCGGGGTTCCCGGCATCTCCTTGTGCTTCACTATGGCTCCCTTTTGGTCCAGGATCACCAGTTCCAGGTCCTGGCGGGTTTGTGAGGCGTACACTACCGATGCGGTATTAGAGGCAGGGTTTGGATAAATGTATCCCAGCTTCATGCCTCCCTGGTACACATCTCCTTCAATTCCTGCTGTGCCGTCGTCAATTACGGGAAAGATGGCCACAGCCCGGCGCAATCCGGTATACAGGTGGGTCACCTGTATCCACAGCAGGGGGTCGGGGTACTGCCACAGGGTAAACTCCTCACCGAAGAGCAGGGTACTACCCCCGTTGGAAGAGCCCATAAAGCCGATCATGTCGCCGTTGTTATAAAAGTCAAACAAGTCTACAACCACCGCATAATTGCTGCTCACCTCCACCGGTGCGGGCAAAACGGCCGAGGTAAAAGAATATTGGGTCATTGACGACACCTTGATACTGTCCCACGGCACTCCCACTGAAGTAAGGTGGGTACCCGGGGCGCCTACCGAGTAGGTCTGAGGCCCCTGTGCCGTGTTGATGGTGTAACGACTGGAGTCATCCAGCAGTTGAATACTGGCGATAAGGGGGGTTCCATGGAGGGAGTTTTTCTCCTTATATCCCACCAGGAACAACAGTTCCACAATGTGATAGCTGCCGCCGTCCACCCGGTAGCCCTGAGCAAATGCCGGCGTTCCGGGCTGCTCGGGAGTGGTGGGGTCCTGATCCAGGTCTAAATAATTGGTGCCAAAGAAATAGCCGTAACCGTTGGTAAAGTTATAGCTGATCAAAAAGGCCGTGCCGGGAAGGGCAGCAAAATCATTCCACATAACCGTATCCGTGGGAACCCACTGAGCACGGGCCGGCCCGGAAAACAGACTGAAAGCCAACAGCAATAAAAGGGCAGGATAACAAGCAAAGTAACTCTTTTTCATACTATTCATTTTATGAGCCCAACCTGAAAAGACCACTTCTCTTTATCTGGATTCTGACAAACCCTCCCGTTATCTGGCTTCTGACAAACCCTCCCGCGAGGATGAACACCACAGAAAAACCTAGCCTTTACACCGGGGCTCTTTTATTATTTCTTGCGGTCAAAAATAGGGTATTTTTCATTATCTGTCAATATAAATTTGCTTGCCTGCAAAAAAAAAGCAGAAAAAAAACAGTGTATTTAAAAAAACGTTTTACTTTTGCAACCATAAAGTAATTATCAATGTGTAAGTATCGCATTATAAAAATAATCAAAAACCAATCAGCTATGAAGAAAATTATTATTTCAGCATTATGTATCCTGGCCGTAGCCGGGCTGCAGGCACAGGTATTCAGCCCTGTGGAAAAGCTTACTCCGGAAAGCGAAATGGACTTTAAAGTAAAAATGCCATCCAGCAAGAGTCCACAGTGGATTTTTCCCACCCTGGATATGCTCGACGATTTTTACCAGGGAGCAGTAAATAGTCAGGGATATGCCAACTCTATCTGGCCCGACTCCACAGTAGTTAATGTATCTTCAGATGGAACTACCAACTTTACCTGGCTTCACTCTATGGGTATAGTTATTGACCCCCACTCTCCCTACAGGACTTACCATTTAGAAGAAGCGGTGGACTACATACTGGACTCAGTGGGTATCAGCGTATTTTATGAGAACGTTGATGGTGTTTTCGCCGACACATTAGTATTTGAGGTGGTTACCGGCCTGCCTGGTGAAGAGCCTGCTTTTGGCGGACTGGTTAACAACAACACCGGCGCCCAGTACAGTGCTCCCAAAATGATGGGTTCTTCTACCCATTTTGGCTGGGGTGCCCAACTGACTGATCCCAACAAGCACACCTTTAAGCATGTGCTTACTCCCGAGGACTCCACTATGTCTTTTAACAAAATCGTTACTGTAGGCACGGGAAACATCAACGTTCCTGCCGGCCACATCATCGGCATCAACGTAACCTACGTTCCCGGATATACTTACAACTTCGGTGACACCCTGTTCGACTGGACTGACAACGGCGCCCAAATGAACGCCATGCGTTACCTGTTCCAGGCACTGGATGATGACCCATCGGCCAGCTTTCTGGATCCCTTTAACGACCTGGAGTACTTTAATTGCTCCTACCTGATGCTCACCGACGGCCGTTACGGACTGTATGGTGGTGTTCTGGATGAGCACATGTATCCCTACGACCAATGGGGTGCCATCATTGGTGCTTTCATTGATGGGCCGCTTAGCATAGACGAGCAGCAAGTTGCACAAATGAACATCTTCCCCAACCCGGCCACCGACCAGATCAACATCACTTTGGAGAACTACCAGGGTGCCTCTTTCGAGCTTTACAATATCCTGGGTGAAATGGTGACCTCTGTTGAACTAACCGGAGAGTCTACTCAGGTTAATGTAAACGGATTAAGCAATGGTACTTATATCGGCCGCGTAATTAAAGGCGACCGTGTATCCAGCCAAAAGATCGTTATCAATAACTAATTAATGGTTTATTGACACGAGCCTTTTGAAAAGGACCTTATCATAAAAAAAGCCTGCTTTTTTCAAAGCAGGCTTTTTTATTATGTGCGCCCCGTGTGAAAAAGGGTACTATTGATTTTCAGTGAAGGTGAAAATCAGCTCTGCCCTCTGCCCCTGCTCCTCACCTTCTACCCTACACCCTCTACTCTCTGCTCCATGCCCTCTGCCCTCTGCCGTTTCACCCTTTATTATAGAAAACAGGCAGCGGGTTGGCCCGGTCCTCCCCTTTA
>PWNQ01000110.1 GCA_003557725.1 Bacteroidales bacterium
AACTGCCGCGGGTTGGCCCGGTCCTCCCCTTTAGGGGAGTTAGAGGGGCGCGCGCGGGAGCTTTCCGGTAAGGAAATAATCATCCTCCTGTGTGTCAAAAATCCTGTCATGGGCGTTTCATGTGTTTATAATTTTATATATTTCTTTTTTTCAGTTAGTTGTATTATCCTGTTGTTTGTCAAAAGCTTTGTCATGGTCGTTTCAATTATTCTCTGATATTTTGGGGCTTCCTGAGGATCGTGCCACGAATCGTGTCATTGACCCCTCGTTTTTCCGTGTCATCTGTGTATACGGGTCTGAGGCTCCTGCATGGATTGCGGCTTCTTTGGCCATTTGGAAGGCTTTTTGCCGAGCAAACCGGCATGCCTGCTCGTAACTGTCAAAGGCAGTATGATGGTCTTCCCATTTAACCACATGGCTAAAGTGTTCCTGGTCTTCCCGGATAAACACCAGTGCTTCCCGTGTTTCTGCCAGCGAACCGGAAACGGCGCCCAGGGCATTAGCTACCTCATGGTATTGGGGAAGGATAAGTTTAGTGTTTAGCAGCCGGCTCACTGTTTTCAGAAAATGTGCAGCGGGTGCACCGGTTCCGGTAATGGGGACTTTCCCCGATATTTTCAGTGACAGCAGGCTGCTGTTGGCATAGAGCAGTTCATTCAACAACCACTTGCCCCATTTCCCGTCTATACGTTGTGGCATGTCCTGGTCAGGGGTTTCCCGTCCGGCCAGGTAAAGCAGAGCTTCTTCAGTGAGGCGATGAGTAATGGATTCAAATACATTGTTGATCAGCTCCTTAGGCTTTATTTGGCAGAGTTTGGCCAGGCATCTGGTTGCCATTTCTGCTGTGGGGATATCCCACAGTTCAATATCCTGGCTCATATGGAGCAGGTCTGTGGGGTTTACTCCGGAGCACTCGATATATCCCTGTTGGATAAGCGGGTGCATATCCAGTTGTTGGGGGTGGTATACGCCCCGCTCTTTCATTAATGCGGATAATTGCACGGGTTCCCGGAGTAGTTCCAGTATTTCCTTTTGTTTTTTTGTAAGTTGTTCTTGTGTATGTGTGCTTATGGGTTGATACCAGTGCCAGAATTCCAGGTCATGGGGGCTTTTCAGCCGGTGGTAGTTGTCCTGGGTCAGGTGTTGGATAGTTTCTTTCACCTTAGGATAGTGTCTGGCCAGTTGTGACAATGCTCTAACCCGTTGTGGTCCGGTGACTGCTTCATTTTTCTGGTTTATTTGTATTCGGCTGTCGCATCCCAGGCTAACAGTACGTATGCGAGCTGCCTCAATGGCTGTATGGATATTTTCGATTTTAGCTCCTGTTTCGCTGGTAAATATCTTTCCGTTTTCTACCAGGGCTATATCGGTGGTAGTGCTTCCCATGTCTATCACCAGGGAGCTGTTCATGCCGGAAAGGAAGCTCCCTCCAATAGCACTGGCAGCCGGGCCGGACATAACTGTTTCCACCGGTTTATGCATGGCTTCCTCCCAGGGCATTAATGTGCCGTCGCCCCGTACGATCATAATGGGCGCCTGGATGTCCAGTTGGGTTAGTGCCCGGTGGATGGATTTGAGAAAGTGGTGCATTACAGGCACCAGGGAGGCGTTCACCGAGGCGGTAGCAGCTCGTTTTATGCTGTTTAGGTGTGATGATAGCTGATGGCCCAGCACAACGGGCAGGGAAGTTTCCTGCCGGATGATGTCATAGGCCTGGTTTTCATGGGACGGGTCCATGGGGCTGAAGTAGGCGGATACGGCCAGCGCATCCACCTGGTCTTTTTTCTCCCGGGCCCAATTTTTTACAGCATTGGTGTCCAGAGGGTTTAGCGGGTTTCCCCGGGCATCGTGCCCGCCGCTGATAAAGGTCATGTCCGCTGTGGCAAAGGCTTCTTTCAGCTTATAGTTTTCAATGAGAGCAGGATTATATCCGATAAGCAACAGGGCGGTCTTCCGGGCTTTCCCCTCGGCAATGCTATTGGTGGCCAGGGTGCTGGACAAGCCCACCATGCTAACCCGGGCATCTTCCGGGATGATCAGCTTTTGCAGCACCTTGATAACACCCAGCTTTAGGTCTTTACGTGTAGTCAGGCTCTTGGCTGAAGAAACCACCCGCCGGTCTTCGTACTCAACCAAAACCCCGTCGGTAAAGGTGCCGCCCGTGTCTATGCCTATCAGATATGGCTTCATTTATCCGGATGTTTTTTTATCCGCTCTTCTGCCTCTTTCAGAATCCGTTCAATCTCTTTGTGTACTTTTTCCGGAACCTTCTTCCAGGGGCCTTCATGGTTTTTTATCAGGTCTCTGGTTTTTTCCACAATGCGGTCTTTCATGGTCTTTTCCCCCTTTTCTTTCCAGCTTTCGTAGGAGTTTCGGTCCATTAGTGTGGGCTGCCAGTGCTTGCGGAACCACTTCATGGTGTGGTCTTCGTAGAGGTAGTGCCCTCCGGGGCCCACGTTGTGGATAACATCTACGGCCATGGTCTCTTCATTCACTTCTATTCCTCCTTCAATAACTCTTGCCATGGCAATGAGTTCGTCATCCATTACAGTTTGGAAGATGTCTCCGGTGAGTCCGCTTTCGGTATATCCGTTATCGTGTACAAAGTTGGCTCCACTCATCATGGCGGCATTGATGGAAAGTGCAGCTTCCATAGCTGACTGCATATCCATTTTTTTGGTGTCGGTGCATCCGGAGGTGGAATACATGGGTAACCCGCAGTAGTGTACTACTTCGGTGAGGGCTGCACTGAGTAGGCTCAGCTCGGGGGCTCCGTAAGAATATACGGAGTATCTCATGTCCAGGATGGACTGCACACCACCGATAATGATGGGTGTTCCCGGGGAAATAAGTTGAGCTGCAATTACGCCCACCATTGATTCGGACAGGGCGACCACCAGTTGTCCGGCGTGGCTTGCCGGCACGGTTCCTCCTCCGATGGCGCAAGGGCTGTATACTTGTGGTATCCGGTTTTCAGCGCAGTATATACATTTGTCGATGGCGTGAAAGTCGCTGACCAGCGGCGATATAGGCTCTCCGTAAAATATATAATTGGGCCTTTGCCGGAAGGCTTCCTCACCACCGGCCATGGCCACTGCCATACGATGGATATCCCGGCAGCCGCTCCGTGTAAAGGACCAGCTCATTATGGGCGTAGTGGTATTGCGTATCATATCGGCAAACTCATACACATCGGCCAGGCCGTTGGTTACATCGCTGATGGATCCCAGCGATTGCACATAGCCCATGTTGGGCAGGGCATCACACACCCGTGCCACCGTGGTGGCATCCTTTCGAAGGTAGGGCCTGCGCTCCATAGTGTCCGGGTCGATAAAGTTGGGTGGTGTGGGACCGGGGCCAAAGTAGCTTCGGTTCTTTTCAATAACGATCTTTTTAGATGCATCGCCATCCCAGGGGAATACCTCCGTTACCGGCGGGAGGGAAGATAATGCTTTAAGCGCTACTTCCGGAGGGAACCAGACCCGCAGGCCGTCCACTTTGCATCCCGCTTTTTCAAACAGCTCCCTGGCCCCCTGGTGATGCACATGGGCACCGGTATACTGCAATGTTCGGAGCATACCGTTATAGATCTTTTCCTTCTGGTCTTCTGAAAGGATTTGAAATTGAGGGGTTTCAAATATTTTATAATTGGTTTTTCTACTCATGGTCTTTGCTTTTTAGGAATGCCTTTTGTCGGCATCATGAATAATTCCCTTTAACTCCTGCACCAGTTTATCGTCCATAGGTTGTGGATTATGCTCTTCAAGTAACCGGTTGGTTTCTTCTTTTACGCGTTGTCCCATGGTTTTGGATCCGTTGCCCACCCATGTTTCGTAGTCGCTGCGGTCTTGCAGCTTGGGCATATACCACTCTTTCCAGTGTTTATAGGTGTGGTCGGTGGTCACATATTCTCCTCCGGGGCCTTGTTTTTCGATAAGCTCCAGAGCCAGGTGTTCCTCATCGGTGTTTATTCCCTGCCCAAACTGTTTCACCATGCCAATCATTTCCTGGTTCAATACCAGGCTTTCCAGGGATGCATTGGTTCCATGGTCGATATAGCCTACGTCATGGATAAGGTTTGCGCCGGAGAGGTAGGAGTAGAACAGGCTGGTCATTTGTTCTGCGGCGGCTTGTTCGTCCAGTATTTTGGCGTCGCTACAACCTCCGGTGCTAAACATTATAAGGTTAAGCCATTTGGAGATATCGGTATTTGCTGCGGAAGCCAGCGACAGTTCAGGTGCTCCGTAGGAGTAGGTAGAGGTTTTCATATCCAGCAATGTGGTAACTCCTCCCATGATCAGGGGCATTCCTGGTTTTTTCAGGTGGCATAGCACGCTGGCCAGCAGGGTTTCGGCCAGGGATTGCACCAGCATTCCGGCGATGGTGGCGGGTGCTGTTGCTCCTGAGCTTGGGCAGGGGGTGTACATGGCGGGGATTTTCTTTTCGGCAGCAAAGAGCAGCTTTTCCACCGCCGTACGGTCGTTCTTCAGGGGCGAGATGGGCTCAATATAGGCCACAAATAAAGGGTTTAGCTTAAACTCTTCTTCTCCGCCCTGAATAAGGCAACCCATTTTCCACAGGTCTTTCAGCCCTTCTCCGTCCACACTGGTAACTACCATGGGCTTGGTACACGACTCCAGCATGGCCATAAACTGATGACGGTCGTAGGTTTGGGGGTTGGGTGCATCGCCCACTATGCCATGAGACATAAAGAAGTCGTAATGGGACAGGGCATCCACCAGGTGGCCGGCATTTTTTACGTCATTGTAAACGGTGCGGCGGCGCTCTCCCGTCTCACGGTCGTAGGTGAAAGGCAGATCGGAACCGGTGCCAAAGGCCACGGTATCCTTCTGTAAAGACAAAGAATGCTTTTTGTTACGCCCTCTAAGGGTGATCTTCCGGGGATAAAAATTAAGGGCTTCTTCCACCATAAACGGAGGAATACGTACCGTGTTCCCTTTTACTACCGCATCACTATTTTTAAACAACTCCAGGGCTTCTTCCTGGAATACCTGTCCACCGGTGCGCTCCAATACTTCCAGGGCAGCAAAGTAGATTTGCCGGATCTGGTCCTCGGAGAGCACCTTAAACTGGGTGGTTTTATTAACGGTTTGATTGATCTTCATTGGTTTGGTGTTTATAAAGATGAGTAAATCATTACCTCCCTTTTTGGTGGGTTTCACCAAAGTATGTAATTTGTTGGGGGTTATTACCGGTGGAAGAACTGCCGTGTAAGCTCTACGGCGCTTCCCGCATTGGGAGCATAGAGGTCGGCACCGATCTCATCGGCAAACTCCTGGGTTACGGGCGCCCCACCAATGATCACGGCCATTTGGTCACGTATTCCTGATTCTTTCAAGGAGTTGATCACTTCACCCATGCGTGGCATGGTGGTAGTAAGCAGTGCCGACATGCCCAGCAGCGTGGGCTTATGTTCAATGGCTGCTTCTACAAAGGCATCATTGGGCTGGTCAATACCAATGTTGATCACCTCATAACCGGCCCCTTCAAACATCATTCCTGCCAGGTCCTTTCCAATATCGTGCAAGTCGCCGGCAACAGTGCCAATAACCATCTTTCCCGCACTGCCCAGGTCTCCCTCGGAGAGATGAGGCCGCAATATATCCATGGCTTTGCTCATGGTCTTGGCAGAACGCAGCACCTCCGGCATGAACATCTCGCCTTCACGCCACAGTTGCCCCACCTTGTCCATGCCCGGAAGCAAGCCCTGGTTCAAAATAGTCCCCGGGTCCACTTTGTCATCCAAAGCCTTTTGGGTTATTGCCTGTAGTTCGTCCATCTGGCCTTTTGCAATGGCCTCGCTGATCCTTGTTGTATCAACACTCATGTTTTTATGTTTTAAGTTATGGTTAATTTATTATTCTATCTTTTGTAATGCTGTCTTTTTTATCCTAATGCTGTCCTTATATAATTTTGATATGAAACCCTTGAGCTTATCTTTCTAACTAAATGTGCACATGGGGGGTGCAGCTTTGTTCGTACTTTTCTTTGAATTCAGGCCGGTCTTTGGATAGCTCCTCATACAGGTCTACGGCCGCTCTGGATTTGTTCAACGTATAGAAGTGAATACCGGGTGCTCCGTTGTCCAGTAAGTCGGTACATTGGCGGATGGCCAGCTCCAGGCCTATCTTGTAGACTTCGTCGGGGTTGTTTTTTTCCGGCGCCATTTTTTTCTCAATATATTCAGGGATATTTGCTCCGGATATTTCACTGAAGCGCTTGATCTGTTTGTATGAATTTATGGGGATGATGCCTGGTATAATACGGGTTTTTATGCCTACCTGAGTGGCTTTATTCAGGAACTCCCAGTAGTATTTATTATCAAAGAACATTTGTGTGACAAAGAAGTCAGCACCGGCATCGGCTTTTATTCTCAGGTTGATAAGGTCTTCATTCATAGATGGTGCATCCTGGTGCTTTTCGGGGTATGCTGCCGCGCCGATGCAGAAGTGGTACTTTTGTTTTACCAGGCGTATAAGGTCGCTGGCATAGTTTATTCCGTCAGGGTTTAAGGGTTTATTACTGTCCGGTTCTGGAGGGTCACCCCGTAAAAGCATTACGTTTTCAATGCCCATATCCTGCAAGGTACGCATATCATAGGCAATTTTCTCATGGGTGGCATTCACACAGGTGTAGTGGGCCATACAGTTAAATTTCATGTCGTTATGGAAAAGATCCACCATCTCAAAACTATTATCCCTGGATGATCCTCCGGCTCCATAGGTGACACTTACAAAAGAAGGATCCAGCTTCATCAGCTGCCCGGCATTTACGCCAAAGCGTACTGCAGAATGTAATCCTTTGGGCGGAAAGAATTCAAAGGAGAATGTTTTTTTCTGCTTCTTGAATATTTCCGTGATTTTCATATTATTTTGTTTTTTTTGGTTTTTATGGTTTGATAGTTAAGGAATGGTTTAAACAGGTTTTCAGCTTGTTTCAGGGGTATCTTCTGACGTTTCACATAGTCGTTGACCTGGTCTTTGGAGATTTTTCCCAGGTTAAAGTATCGTGACTGGGGAAGTGCGAAATAGAATCCACATACGGAGCTTGCGGGGCTCATGGCATAGGAGGAGGTTAGTTTTATGCCCAGTTTTTTTTCCACCTCCATTAGTTTAAAGATATACTTTTTCAGGCTGTGGTCGGGGCATGATGGATATCCTGGTGAAGGCCTGATGCCGTCATGGCGTTGCTTTATCAGTTCTGCACCGCCTCCGTTATGTTGATGGGTATACCCCCAGAGTTGGGTTTTTACATCGTTATGTAATGTTTCCGACAGCGCTTCAGTCATTCGGTCGGCCAGTAAGCGCACCATGATACTTTTGTAGCTGTCGCCCTGTTTTTTAAGTTTTTCTGCGTAGTTATCGGCTCCAAATCCGGCACTGGCTGCAAACATTCCCAGGTAGTCTTTTATACCGGAGCCCACCGGGGCGATAAAGTCGCTGAGGCACAAGAAGTTTTCTTCTCCGGGCAGGGTTTTTTGCTGTCGAAGCATGGGCAGGGCCAGCTGCACCTTTTTCCGGGTATCATCACTGTATATCAAAATGTCGTCGCCCATTCCTGCTGCAGGAAAGATGCCTGCCACCGCGTGGGCGCGGGTCACATTTTTTGTGATCATCTCTTCCAGCACTTCCTGAGATTCATGGTATAACCGGCGGGCTTCTGCTCCCTTTTTGCTGTCCTCTTCCAGGATTTGGGGAAATTTTCCGTAAAACCCCCAGGAGCCCAGAAACATTTTCCAGTTAATTCTTCCCGCCAGCTCTTCGATGGAGTAGCTTAGCACTTTCCCTGGGGTTAATATAGCTGGTTTAAAAGGCTTATGTTTGGTGAAATCCACCTGAAAAGCCTTTTCCCGGGCAATGCTCAACGGGTAATACCTGGTACGGGCCTGCTTTTCTTTGTAGCTTTTTCTGATGTTGCGTTGTTCTTTCCGCAGCTCTAAATATGCCTGCTCCCTGTCATTACCGGTTAATGCTGCGATCAATTGCATGCTGTGGGAAGCATCCCTGCCATGAGCCACCGGGCCGGAATAAAACGGGGCCACTCGTACGGCAGTATGTACAGAAGTGGTGGCAGCCCCACCCAGGATCAGGGGTAGTTGCATCCCATGGTCCTCCATTTGAATGGCCAGCTCTTTCATGTGATTCAAAGAAGGTGTAATCAGACCACTTACCCCGACGATATGGGGCTGGTGTTCTTTTATTGCCTCAATGATATCCCGGTTATCCACCATAATGCCCAGGTCAATTACCTTGATATCATTGCAGCTAAGGACCATGGATAAGATATTTTTTCCAATATCATGAACGTCTCCTTTAACGGTGGCCAGCACCATTTTTTTCTTTTGTTGTTGCTTTTCACCTTGTGGGCTATTATCCAGATGGGGAGCCAGTAATGTGACGGCCTTTTTCATTGTGCGGGCCGTTTTAATCACCTGTGGCAGAAACATTTCACCTTTTTCGAATTTCTCACCGGTGGTCCGCATGCCTTTCATTAGCGGGCCTTCAATGATATGCAGTACATTTTTGTATCTATGTTGTAAAGCGTTGAGGTCTTGCTCCAGGTATCGGTTTTCGCCTTGAATAACGGCCTTTATAAGCCGTTCTTCCGGGTCTTCCAGGTGCCGGATATTTTTTTCTGTGCTTTCCTTTACCGCCGGGGGTGCGTATTTTTTTCCTGCTTTGATCAGCACTTCAGAAGCTTTTTCCACATGGCCCCGGTTCATAAGCAGATCTTCAGCAGCTTGCCAGATATTTTGGGGTATATCTTTTTTCTTTAGTACCTTCCCCGGGTTTACAATGGCCAGATTCAGTCCGGCTGTTGCACAGTGATGGATAAAGACGGTATTGATCACGTTGCGGATAAAGGGATTTCCCCGGAAAGCAAAGGATACATTGCTCACTCCGGCACTTACCTTGCTATGCGGCAAATTTTTTCTGATCCACTCCACTGATCGCACAAAATCTGCAGCGTAGTTTTTGTGTTCGTCTATTCCTGTGCCAATGGTAAGCACGTTGGGGTCAAAGATGATGTCCTGGGGCGGAAATTCCAGGGTTTGTGTAAGGATGTCCCAGCTTCTTTGGCAGATTTGGATTTTTCTTTCAAACGTATCCGCCTGTCCTTTTTCATCGAAGGCCATTACCATCACGGCCGCCCCGTAGCTTTTTATTATTCGTGCCTTTTCCAGGAACTGTTCTTCGCCGTCTTTCAGGCTGATGGAGTTAACTATGGGTTTTCCGGTGACATTCTGCAGGCCGGCTTCCAGGGTGGAAAAGTGGGATGAGTCGATCATCAATGGGTGCTTATTGATGTAGGGATCGGACGCCAGCAGCCGTAGGAACTCCACCATGGTCTTTTTCCCCTTGATCATGGCTTCGTCCATGTTGATATTCAGAATTTGTGCACCCTTTTCCAACTGTTCTTTTGCAATATCCAGGGCTTTTTCCAGTTGGTTCTTCCGGATAAGCTCACGGAACACCCTGGATCCGGTGACGTTGGTGCGTTCACCCACCAGGACGATTTTGGAGTGGTTTATTTCCAGTGATTCCAGTCCTGTGAGCACCGTTTTCTTTAGTGTTTCGGGGGGTTTTCGAGGCGGATATGCTTTGGCCACTTTTCCTATGGCCCGGATGTGTTCCGGTGTGCTTCCACAGCATCCGCCAACAATATTCACCAGTCCTTGCCGGCAATATTCTTCCAGCTGGCGAGCCATTTCTTCCGGGGTTTGGTCATATTCGCCCAGATCATTGGGCAGGCCCGCATTGGGATGTGCGCTTATCAATAGTGGGGAGGTGGTTGCCAGTTCTTTCACAAACGGGCTCATGGACTGAGCCCCGAAAGAGCAGTTAAGCCCTGCGGAAAATACAGGGAATCCGGCAATGGTATTAAAAAAACTTTGCATTGACTGCCCGGTTAGCAATCGTCCTGCGCTATCATTGATAGTGACAGATACCATTACCGGCATGGATATGCTTCGTTGTTCCATTACAGATATTAGCGCCTGTAATGCGGCTTTGGCGTTAAGCGAATCGAATACTGTTTACACCATAAACAGGTCTGCGCCGCCATCGGCCAGCCCCTGAGCTTGCTGGCGGTATGCTTTTGTAAGGTCTGAAAAGTGAATATCCCGGTATCCCGGCTCCTCTACCCGTGGCGATACGGAGGCTGTTTTGCCTGTGGGCCCTAATACGCCGGCCACAAATACCGGCCGCCGCCCGGAGTAAGCCTCTGCAGCCTGACGGGCAGCCAGGGCACCGCGGCGATTTATCTCGTACACCTGATCTGATAACCCATACTCTGCCTGAGAAATAGCATTGGCATTGAAGGTGTTGGTCTCTATGATGTCGGCCCCCGCATCTATATAGTCCAAATGAACATCACGAATCAGATCATTACGGGTAAGGTTAAGCAACTCAAAATTTCCCTTTTGCTCCCCGGGTAAATGATCATAACCATCGCCCCGGAACTGCCCCTCAGATAAATTGTAACCCTGAAGAACCGTCCCGGTGGCGCCATCCAAAACCAATACCTCCCGGGATAGCAACGTGTATAAACATTTTAACCTTTTATCTCTATCCATATCCATAATGTGAATTCATAAAGCAAAATACCAACTCCCCGTGCATCAATCCTGAGGGATTTATGCCAGCTATTCAAACGATCATTGATTTTTTACGCCCCGGGATGATTGGGACTAAAACACATGCGAAATAATTACAAAGTACATGTTATGAGTATTTTAAATAGCTATCAGTTAATCCGTTATGCCCCGGGGTTTCCGGCTGCTTTGAATTTGCAAGTATAAAGATTAACTTTAACATAAAAAAATTATCAAATTAATATTCTGGGAGGTTTTTTACAATATAGTGTATAAGGGCCACAAAACCAGCATGATACAAATGGGTGAAATATAGAAAAATTTACTGAAATATTTATTTAGGTTATATTCCGGATTACTGAGGGATGGTGATTTTTTAGCACTATAAATAGTGATATATATTTATATATATTTATATGATTATATTATGATATCATTAGAAAAGTGAAAATGAGGATATAAAGAAATTGTTATTATGATATTATTTTCTTATATTAACCTGGGTTTATCTTTTCTTTCAACCGATTTGCTGAAGTGAAAAAACATTTTAATTCAAAGTATTTATTACAGTCAATAATGTATGCATCAGTGGATTGAAGGGGTCTTTTTCTCTGTGTATGGTTTTTATCAGTTTATATAAATATCATAAAGACAATGTTTAAAGAAATCGTGAGCGGTAGGTTTATACACATACTGTCGATAGCGAGGCTTTTTGGATGAGGTCTGTATGTGCTTACGGATCAATAAAAAGCGTAGGAAATATAGATTAATTTGCAACTATTTTCAGTTGGATATAAGAAATAGAAAAACAGTATTATAAGTTATTATTATGTGCTATAATAATTGTATTATGGGCCATTTCCCGGGTCAATATTTCGCAATAATACAGTTAAAATATTATACACCTTAATATATAGAACAAGTAGGGATATTCGATTACACCATAAAATAAAAAAAGAGTTGAATTTTGGCTGTTGTAATTATTTATCTAATTTTGCGCCCTGGAAATTTGATATTGATTTTTATAATGTTATTCCGGTGGTTTGATTTTCGGTGTTAGGGATTCTTTTTATAAGACACACATTACGAATTATTAAAATACGTTTAAATTATAAATATAAAATATTTTAGTTATGATGAAAAAAGTGCAAATGTTTTTGAGTGGATCTGGTGCCAGGTATTTCCTGTTAGGTGTAGGTTTATTTTTGCTGGCATTTTTAATGCGTCTGGAGGCAGTGGCTTTAACCCCGCTATTGGCTATTGGCTTATATGGTGCTTATAAGTTTCGCCGTTTTGCGTTTATGGCTTTATTAATTCCATTGATGGCCATGTTTATGTCCGATCTTTTTATAAATCCTGCCATGCTTGGTGGTGGGGCATTTATTTATCCCGGGATGGCCTTTAACTATTTGGCTATTTTAGGGGTTGTCTTCTTAGGCTTTCAGTTTTTCCGTTCCCGTCGTCGTTTGCCTGGCCGTGTAGTTTTATCGGGTGTTTCCGGTTCTTTCTTGTTTTTCCTGGTATCCAATTTGGGTGTTTATCTTTCAGGCACCATGTACCCTCTAACTGGCGGTGGTCTGGTAGCTTGCTACATTGCAGGGTTGCCATTTTTAGTTAACCATTTGCTGGCCACTTTATTTTGGGGTGGATTGCTTTTTGGAGCTGATGCTTTGGTGAGCAAGCGGAAGGTTGTTTCTTCGGCTGTCTCTATGTAAATATTGAGGGTAAAAAGTAATTTAAAAGGAAGAGGCTGCTCTGTTATGGGCAGCCTCTTTTATTGAAATATACAAAAGCAGCTTATTAAGGTGATTTAGAACAGGGCATCAGTAGCTGAAAAATTGTCTTGGGCGTTCCGTGTAAACGGTAAAACATATCGTATGGCTACCTGATGAGTAAGGTCTGAAAAAGTTACCAGTTGTGAAGTGTTCAAAGTGAATGCATATCCAAAGAACCAACCTCCTCCGTATATTCCTGTTTCCACGGAGAAGCTTTTTTGCCAGGAAAGGGCCATCCCGGCCATAAACATGCGGTAAAATACCACCGGGGCATTCACTTTCAAGTCAAAGGGGATGCCCTGGGTGTATGTTACGTCTATTGAAGGGACCATTTCCACATTATCTTTAACAAAAAACCGTGTTCTGACAAATCCAAGCCAGGTTTCTTGAAGGTTGGCATATTCCGGGGTGTCTCCCAGTTTAACGCTATTGCTGATCAAATGCCTGCAGGCTACTCCCAGTTGCACGCTGGGGGATGACACGATCACACCCAGGTTCACATCGCCCATGCGGAAATTATCATTTTCCCGGATGTACTTATGTAGTGTTGGGTCATTATCTTCCTTTACCCTTAATTGCTCGCTAAGGATAAAATAGTGGAATAGCCCTGCTCCAACCCCTATAGAGAAGGAATGGTCGCGTGTAATATTAAACCGTTGTGCGTAGTTGAGCATATAGGACTGGTATCCCGTGTGCCCATGGGTATCTCTTATTATATATCCTCCCAGGCCATACCGGGCTTCCTTTCGCCGGGTGTATGCATGGCGGCGTGTGACATTGGAGGTGGCTTTATCCAGGCCTATGGGCCCGCCCATTCCAAAGTAGTAGCTTTCCGGGCCTCTTTCAAAGCCAACCAGGCTGTTTCTGTAATAGACCGTAGCATGCCAGGCCCGTTTATTTATCAGGTCTGCAGGATTGCTATACATGTTGGCAAAGGGCCTGAAGTTTAGTGTAGCATCCTGTTGTGCCCACATGCCGGATGTGACCAGAAGGATGCTCAGTGTCACCAGTAGTTGTTTTTTCATGGTGTTTATCTTATTACGGTTAGCACTCCTTTCTTTGGGTCGGTTCCATCTCCATGGTCAATAACATAATAATAGGAGCCAAGAGGAACAGGTTCGCCGTTATATGTTCCATCCCAGGGCTCATTGTATCCCTGGGAGTAAAAGATAAGCCCACTGGCCCGGTCAAAGATCCATACCTGGCATTTGGGATAATATTTTAGATGATCCAACTCCCAGGTGTCGTTAATGCCATCGCCATCTGGCGTTATGGTGTTAACAATCAGCTCGTTTATGTGCACTTGATGATTCACGCTATCTCTGCAATGGTGCTTGTTTTCCACGATCAGTGTGACTTGCCAGTTTCCCTGATCATCAAACCAGTAGTCCAGTTTAGGAATAACCCCTTGAAATTCATCGCTAAGCACACGCCAAATATAGTTTGGGGCATTGGTATTTCCGGCGGTAAAGGTGACTTTTTCTCCGGCCAGGGCGTAATGGGGGGTTACGGAGAATTGTGCTGACGGGACGGGCAGGGCAACCAAATCCTTGTATGTGGTATCGTTCTGACACCCGTCATTGGTGATCAGTTGAATGGTGGTATCCCGGAGCATGCTAATCTGGACCAGTTGCGCTGTGTCTCCTGTGCTCCATAGGTAGTTGTTTGCCAGGGGTGACCCTGTTAGCGTGATGTTTTCACCTGTGCAAGCAGAATCTGGTCCCAGTATTTCTGCATTTACGGGTTGCATAATGATTATTTCTCCTGACACGGTGTCTCCCGGGCAGCCTTGTTCACTGATCTCCACCACGCGAAGGG
>PWNQ01000219.1 GCA_003557725.1 Bacteroidales bacterium
AGCGGCTTTTTGCCCCGGACCCTAAAGGGTGAAGCCGCTGAAAATCAGCCACCCTTTAGGGATGGGGCAAAGCTGATTTTCAGCGGATGTGAAAAATGTGTGTTTTTAGACTGGACTCATAGATTAATTTATAGCACGTCTGATTCTTTTACTGAAGCCATACAGCTATTTCAGGGTCACCAGTGTGACGCCCTGGCCGCCCCGCTCCACATGAGCATCGCCGTAACGGGTAACCTGGCTGATGCCATCCAAATGCTTCCTTACCACTTTTCTTAGTATTCCATCACCCTTTCCATGAATGATTCGAAGGTCGTAGTTGCCTGTCAGGATGGCATCATCCATAAACTGGGTCAGCTTCTTTTCGGCTTCCTCAGCCCGGATGCCACGCAAGTCCAGTACCGTTGAAAAGCTTTCTGCCCGTTCCTGAATGCTGTTAATGATGGCTGAATGTGTATGGGAAGCTTTTGGGATACTGCTTGGGGATGGAGCAACCTTTTCCAGCTTCTCTGCCGGGATCTCCATTTTTAGATACCCTGCAAGTATGCCGGCCTTCCCTCCCGAAATGAAAAGCACCTCGCCGGTAGCCTTCTGCCCTCGAATTCTTACTGTATCCCCTTTGGAGATATTTCCGGGCAGGGGGCGATCCGGGGCCTGTTTTTCTTTTCCAACCACATTAATCAATGGCTTGCTTTTTAATGGCTTGCCTTTGGCTGTAGTTTTATTTCCGGGTTTGTTTTTTTCGCCCATATCCCTTTCAACGGCAGGCGTATTATTCCGATTTTTACTGATAATATGGTGGCTTCCCACTTCCAGCTTCTTTCGGGCCTGTTGTGTTGCCTGCTTTTCGGCCTGCTTCTCTTTGATCTCACGAATGGTGTTCTCAATAAGCTTGTTGGATTCCCTGATGATGCTTTTTGCTTCTTCTTTGGCTTGCTCCAGGATTTGTTTTTTATCCTTTTCCATATCCCGGCAAAGGGCGTGGTATTTTTCCACACTTTCTGCCAGTAACTGGTCAGCCAGACCCAACTCGTACTCCTTTTTATTTAGTTCCGACTGCTCTTGTTCCAGGGATTGCAATTGTTTTTCAAAATCCAGCTGAGTAGTTCCCGCTTTTTTTCTGGCCTCTTCCATCACTTCCCGGGGAAGCCCTGTGTTTTCTGCAATTTCAAAGGCAAATGAATTGCCCGGCTGGCCAGTTTTCAGTATAAAACGGGGCACCAGTTTCTTTTGATCAAAGAGCATGGCCCCGTTTTCCATGGCCTCATACCGCTCAGGAAGCAATTTGAGATTGGCATAGTGAGTGGTTACCACACCAAACCCACCCTTATTATACAGGGACTCCAGGCATGCCTCTGCAATGGCTCCTCCCATTTGAGGCTCAGTGCCACTGCCCATCTCATCCAATAGAAACATGCTGCGGGAGCAGGTGTGATGTATGAAATGTTTAATATTTCGAAGATGAGAGCTGTATGTGCTAAGGTCGTCTTCCAGCGATTGCTCATCCCCAATATCAATAAATAACTGATGAAAGATACCACACCTGGAACGGGGATTCACAGGAATAAGCAACCCACACTGCAGCATATATTGAAGTAATCCTGTGGTTTTCAGGCATACAGACTTTCCTCCTGCATTGGGGCCGGAAATAATCAGTATACGCTGACGGGAATCCAACCGGATATTCAGGGGCACCACTTGTTTATTGGTTCCTTTATAAGCCAAATATAACAGGGGATGAATGGCATTTTGCCAATCTGCCAGGGGTTTGTCTTCCAGCTGGGGCTTGCTTGCTTCCAACTCGATAGCCAACAGGGCTTTACTTCTTATGGCGTCAATGGTTCCCAACCACTGGTAATCATGGATCATGTGGTGTATATCCGGGCGTATGGTCTTAGTAAACAGCGTAAGCAGGCGTTTTATTTCCTGCTCGCGGGCATTACGTAACTTTCGGATCTCATTGTTGGTTTCATAGGCTGCTTCCGGTTCCAGGTAAATGGTTTGTCCACTGGAGGATTCATCATGAATAAACCCTTTGATCTTTCTTTTTTGAGAAGCCAAAACCGGTATTACCAGTCGCCCGTTACGTACAGTTATTTCCGAATTTTCAGGGGCCTGGCCTGCTTTTCTGGCACTGGAAAGGGACTGTTGAACCATGGCAGAGAGCCCTTTTTCCAATTTGAAGATCTTTGCCGTGATCTCCTGTAAAAGAGGGGAAGCATGGGGGAGGATCTGCCCCCGGGAGTCTATGAGCCCGTCCGCATGATGAATATGACCCTCCCAGCCTGACTTATCACGGGTGAGACTAACCAGCTCCAAATAATGTTCCGGATCCAGGCTTTTTAAAAATCGTAATACCGCAGTAATGGTTTTTAAGGAGATGTTCAGATGGTGAAGGTCCTCAAGAGAAATAGTTGCCCCATCCAGGGATAGCTTCCTGAGGCAATGGCGCAGGTCCAGATAATCCTGTGCCGGAAAGCCGGAATGGTGGTTGATAAGTTGCCTGAATTGGGAGACCTGGTCCAATGACTGCCGGATATGGCCATAATCATCACTAAAAGCCAAACTGGCTACCGTATCACGGCCCATGGAACTTATACAGTAGCCGGAAAGAAGATCACGAATCTTGTGAAAGCCAACCTTAGCCTCAAAGTCTTTGGGGTAGACCATGTGAAAAAACGATATTTGCAGATAAAAACAAGTTATTGAGAATGCAAAAGTACAACAGTTTCATAAATGGCCTTGTTGTAAAAAATACGATGTCTTCAGAGCGGACAAAAAAATACTGAGTCCAATCTAAAAAGGTTACTTTTGATTTTCAGCGGATGTGAAGTGTGTTTTTAGACCGGACTCAATACTGTTATGGTATTCGGTATTTTTTAAAGATATCATCGGCATGCATTAGCAGGTCCACATACTGTGCCCGCTTGTAGACTTTGTAATCTTTAATATTTTTAGCGGAAAGCTTTCCCCTGAAGTCATCCAGTGATTTGTACTGCTTTATCCGCATCCATTCACTGAGTTCTTCCAGCATTTTTTTCAGATGCTCAGGTTTGTTTTGGTAGAAGGTGGATACTGCCTGTACGGCATTGGCCCCGGCCAGGATTAGCTTTGCCACATGGGCTCCTTCCCAAACACCCTGGCTGCCGCAGATATTGGCATTAATTTTCTGAAAAAGAAGGCCGCTGTAACGCAAAGAAAGCCTGTAATCATTTTTCTGACTCAGGTTTAACGGGGTGATATGCTGCTCGTCCTCCAGGTCGATATCTGGTTCAAATAGTCTGTTGAACAATACGATACCGTCAGCTCCCGCCTTGTCAAGCTGCCGGGCCATATGAAGAACGTTGGTGTAAAATGGGCTGATCTTTACACTTACAGGGATGTTTACCGCCGCCTTGACCGCTTTAAGTATATCCAACTGCTCCTGCTCTATATCAAAAGGGGTTTTTTCAAAGTCGCGGGGTATGGCATAAAAATTTAACTCCAATGCATCGGCACCCGCCTCTTCAAATAAACTGGCATAAGAGACCCAACTATCCTTGTATATGGCATTTATGCTGGCAATAAGAGGGATGTTGATAAGCTTCCGGGTTTTTTTGAACTCATGAATATGCTCCCGTGGACCCGCATGCTCCACATCAGGGAAAACACTGATCATCTCTGGATTCCGCTCTTCAAACTCCTCCATGGTTTCCGACTGTTGCAGGTTTTCCAATTGGATCTGCTCCTCAAACAGGGACTTATACACAATGGCGCCTGCTCCGTATTCTTCCAGCTGTTTGATGGTCTCCGGACGCGTTACCAGATTGCTGGAACCGATGATAACAGGACTCCTTAACTTTAGCCCCAAATAAGTGGTGGTTAAATGTGCCATATCTCTATTGTTTTATTTATAAATAAATTATTCATGAGTCCAGTCTAAAAAGGTTACTTTTGATTTTCAGCGGCTTTTTGCCCCGGCCCCTAAAGGGTGAAGCCGCTGAAAATCAGCCACCCTTTAGGGATGGGGCAAAGCTGATTTTCAGCGGATGTGAAAAATGTGTGTTTTTAGACTGGACTCATTCATACTGAAACAAATTTCTTTGTTATTGATTGTAAGTTATAAAACAAGTGGAAAGTGGAAAATGTTCTGAGTATTTTTTGTTTTTAACCACAGAGGTCACAGAATTTCAAAGCGTTTTTTTTTGTGGTTTCAACACATCCTCCCTGTGGTAAAGGGTAAGCTTTCCGGTTGCGTTATCTAAAATGATTATAAATAGCTTATTTTACAGGGGGAATGCAGGTAGATTACTATTATATTTCTTAAATTCGCAGTCTCGGTAGCGGCGGGGGAATTTGTTTGTACAGAACAGTTTATCAATACAATATAAAATTTATCACAGATGAAAAACAAAAAAAATCACATCACATGTGACGGGAACTATGCTGCATCGCATGTGGCATACATGTTTTCAGAGGTTGCGGCCATTTATCCCATTACGCCATCTTCGGATATGGCGGAGAACATTGATCAGTGGTCTGCCGGAGGGCGCAAAAATATATTTGGTGAAACGGTAAAGGTTGTGGAGATGCAGTCGGAGGGAGGTGCTTCGGGGTCTATGCACGGAGCTTTGCAGGGCGGTGCATTGGCCAGTTCGTTTACGGCTTCTCAGGGATTGCTTTTAATGATCCCCAACATGTATAAGATGTCGGGTGAGTTGTTGCCGGGTGTATTGCATGTTTCTGCTCGTAGTCTTGCGGCACAGGCTTTAAGTATTTTCGGTGACCATTCGGATGTAATGTCTGCTCGTCAGACAGGCTTTGCCATGCTGGCTTCCGGTTCTGTTCAGGAGATCATGGACCTGGGAGGGATTGCCCATTTGGCATCCATAAAAACCCGTGTGCCCTTTCTTCACTTCTTCGATGGCTTTCGTTCTTCCCATGAGGTTCAGCGTGTGGAGGCACTTACTACAGAGCAGATGGAAAAGTTGCTGGACTGGGATGCGGTGAAGCGTTTCCGGAATAACTCTCTCAATCCGGAGCGTCCGGTTACTCGTGGTACAGCGCAAAACCCGGATATTTACTTCCAGAGCCGGGAGGCAGCCAATCCGTTTTATACCGCTATCCCTGATGCAGTTGCGGAATATATGGATGAGGTATCCAAACTCACCGGAAGAACTTACCGCCCGTTTAGTTATTATGGTGACCCACAGGCAGAGCATATTGTAATGGCCATGGGTTCCGTTACGGAGACCATCCGTGAGAGCATCGACTACCTGAGGAGCAAAGGAGAGAAGGTGGGACTTATCGCTGTACACCTGTATCGTCCTTTTTCCGCCAAATACTTCTTTGAAGCATTCCCCAGGTCGGCTAAGCGTATCGCCGTGATGGATCGAACTAAAGAGCTGGGAGCCAATGGAGAACCATTGTATCTGGATGTGAAAGACCTGTTTTACGGAAAAGAAAATGCGCCGGTTATCGTGGGCGGACGCTATGGCCTGAGCTCTAAAGATACCACCCCTGCACAGATCATTGCCGTATTTGAAAACCTGAAACGAAACGAACCTAAAAATGGCTTCACCGTGGGTATTAACGATGATGTTACCTTTACATCATTACCTGTGGGCGAAGAGGTGGACAGCGCATCCGAAGGAACCATCAGTGCCAAATTCTTCGGTATTGGTTCCGATGGAACCGTGGGGGCCAACAAGAATTCCATTAAAATCATCAGTGAGTGTACCGATAAGTATGTTCAGGCATACTTTGCCTATGACTCCAAAAAGTCTGGTGGAGTAACCACCTCGCACCTGCGTTTTGGAGACCATCCCATTCGCTCCACCTACCTGGTAAATACTCCCGATTTTGTGGCATGCCATGTGCCTGCTTACCTGGAAAAGTATGATATGCTTAAGGGGCTGAAAAAAGGAGGTACTTTCCTGCTCAACTCCATCTGGGATGAAGAGGAAACCAAAACCGCCTGCCGGTTAGTATGAAGAAGTATATTGCTGAGCATAACATTAACTTCTATATTATAAACGCTACCAAAATCGCTACAGAAATTGGTCTGGGCAACCGGATCAATACGATTATGCAAAGCGCATTCTTTAAGATCACCCAGGTTATACCTTTTGACCTGGCAGTAAAAGAGATGAAAGATTTTATTGTCAAAAGCTTTAGCCGTAAGGGTGAAGAGATTGTGAATATGAACCATGCTGCTGTGGACAAAGGGGCAGCGCATATTCATAAAGTGGAAGTGCCCCGCGATTGGGCTGAACTGGTGGAAGAGAAGCAGCAAAAAGCAGAGGATAATGGGAAGTCGGAATTTATTAAAAGTGTTGTAGACCCTATAAATGCACTTAAGGGTGACAGCTTGCCGGTGAGTGCTTTTAAAGGAAGGGAGGACGGAACATTCCCGCAGGGAACCACCGAGTTTGAAAAGCGTGGAATTGCTGTGAGCGTTCCCCGCTGGATCCATGAGAACTGCATTCAGTGTAACCAATGTGCTTACGTATGCCCCCATTCCTGTATACGTCCATTCCTGCTTACAGACCAAGAGAAGAAAGCCGCTCCGGAAGGAACGGAAACCATCAAAGGGAAAGGCGCCATCAAAGAGTTTCACTTCCGTATTCAGGTAAGTCCCCTGGATTGTACCGGTTGCGGGAACTGTGTGGAGATATGCCCCTCAAAAGAGAAGTCTTTGGTTCTGGAACCCCTGGGCACTCAGGAACAAGAACACCAGCGGTGGCAGTACATGCATAAGGAAGTGGGTTACAAACAAAATGTGGTGGATATTAAGAAAACGGTTAAAAACAGCCAGTTTGCACAGCCATTGTTTGAATTTTCCGGTGCTTGTGGTGGATGTGGGGAAACGCCTTATGTGAAGCTTATCACTCAGCTATTTGGTGACCGGATGATGATCGCCAATGCCACAGGATGCTCTTCTATCTATGGTGGCTCTGCCCCGTCAACACCTTATACGGTGAATGAAAAAGGCCATGGACCAACCTGGGCCAACTCACTTTTTGAGGATAATGCCGAATATGGATATGGAATGGCGCTGGGAGTAAACGCCATGCGTGACCGTATTCAAAACCGGATGGAGAAAGCCATGGAAAATGGAGCAGATGAGAAAGTGAAAGAGGCTTTCACCAACTGGATACAACTGAAGAATAATGGCGATGAAACACGGAAAGCCTCAGATAAAGTTATGGAGGCCCTGAAAAATGTGGATGCTCCCTGGGCTAAAGAGATCAAAGACCTGAAGGACTACCTGGTGAAAAAGTCGGTATGGATGCTGGGCGGTGATGGCTGGGCTTACGATATCGGATTTGGCGGACTGGACCACGTGCTGGCCTCAGGAGAGGACGTGAACGCATTGGTGATGGATACAGAGGTGTATTCCAATACCGGCGGTCAGGCCTCCAAGGCTACCCCGGTGGGAGCGGTGGCAAAGTTTGCCGCCTCAGGGATGAAAACCCGGAAAAAAGATCTGGGAAGGATGATCATGACTTACGGATACGTCTATGTAGCTCAGGTGGCCATGGGTGCCAGCCAAAACCAGTTGCTCAAAGCAATGCGCGAAGCGGAGGAATATCCCGGACCTTCTCTGGTGATCGCTTACAGCCCGTGTATTAACCACGGACTGAAAAAGGGAATGGCCAAAATGAATGAAGAGCAAAAATTGGCCGTGGAAGCAGGGTACTGGCAGCTGTACCGCTATAACCCGCTTTTGGAAAAAGAAGGTAAAAACCCATTCCAGCTGGACTCCAAAGAGCCCGACTGGGACAAGTTTGATGATTTTATTGCCAGCGAGATTCGCTATTCATCCCTGACAAAATCATTTCCACAAGAGGCCGACAGGCTGTTTAAAATAGCTAAAGAGGATGCCATCTGGAGGTACAATGCCTACAAGCGCATGACGGATACCCCGCAATAAAGCGGCTATCCCCATTGGTTAAAGGCTTATTATCTGGTTGGTGGAACCACCACTGCCAGGAGTCTTTATAAACTATACCTGTGGGTTCTAGATAATTAACCCCGCCAGGATCACTTCCTGGCGGGGTTTTTCATATTACTTTCCCATGGCGGGGCTGTTTTTTTGCAAGCCAATTGGTTACCGTGTGACCACAAACCGTATGGTCTTTACATGGGATGCCGTTTGCATTCTGAGGAAGTATACTCCCTGGGTCAGTTGTGGCAGGTTAAATGCCTGTGTGATCTTTCCGTCTTTGGGTTCCAGTTCTTTATTCAGAATCAATGTTCCCCCGGAAGAATGGATGCTAATGGAAAGCACTTCATGGATATTTTCTCCGGTAAGACGAAACTCTCCTTTATTGGGATTGGGATGCAAGGTAACCTGCCCTTCACCCAGCTTTTCTTCAATGGCTGATGCATCAATGACGGTGACCAATACAGAGTCAGTATTGGTACACAAGTGGGGGTCGGTTACATATACCCAGAACAGGTGGTCTCCCGGACCGTAGTCTGCTCCGGGCACTTGTATGGCTTGCGCTGTGCTTCCGGTATTCCACAGGTATGCTTCAAACCCGCTGCCCGCATCCAGTTGTGCCACTTCTTTTTGGTTTATGGAGGTGTCCGGGCCCAGATCTACGGCCGGCAAATCTCTCTCAAACACTGTAAAGGTATCGGTGGCCGTACATCCTATAGAGTCCGCTACTTCAAGCCAATAGGTGCCGGGTGTGGATGTGGTCCATACCGGTGAGGTCACCGAGTCGTTCCACAGGTACTGAGCAAAGCTTCCCGGGTCAATAGTAATGGAGTCTCCTTTACAAAACCCGTATACCGGAGACAGGTTCAGGTCTGCGTGCATGATGGTGACGTGTGCTGTATCCAGGGAGCCGCAAAATCCGGAAAAGACGGTAACTATATAACTGGTATCCTTTTGCGGGAACACGGTAATGGTTGTTCCCGTATCTCCGGTGCTCCATTGATAGCTGTCTCCTCCTGTGGCATGGAGTGTCAGGGGTTGGTTTTGACATATTGTAGTATCATTGGGCCAAATGGATGCTGTGGGACCGCCGGTGACATTTACCCGGGTTTGGCTTTGGTTGACACATCCGGTATTGTTGTTGGTAACCATGAGGGTATAGAGTGTGGTCACATAGGGGGATGCCAGGGGTTGTGCCATGGTGGTATCATTGAGCCCGGCAGCAGGCTTCCACAGGTAGCTCATTCCCGGTGTGGCTGGTGTGCCGATCGTTTGTCCCGGGCTGCCACAGGGCAAAGTGATCTCCGGGCCGGCATCTGCCGGAGGCAGGGGAAACACCTCCATGGTGAAATCTTTGGTGACCACACAGCCACTGTGATAATCATAATGATAGGTAAGAATATGCATGCCTGTTCCGGCCTGATTGGGATTAAACGTGTCTCCGCTCACTCCGGTTCCACTGAACCATCCTCCGGAAGGTGTTGCCGAAAGGGTGACCGGCGGTTCGTCAGGACAGAACTGGGTATTAAACCCGGAAACCTGAACTACCGGCGGGCTGAGCACTTCCACAAGCTGGAAGGCACTATCGCTACATCCGTATGTATTGGTATAGATATACTTTATTTCATGAAATCCTGAAGGAACAGCCTGGGGGTCAAACCGGAAATTGTCTGTTCCCGGCACTGCCGATATTCCGCTGCCCAGCATATTCCCTCCGGCAGGGACCCCTGAGAATACCGTGGCCGTATCATTATGACAAAAAGTATACGGTAATCCGGTAATATCCGCATGGGGCGCCGGAAACTCTGTAATAAACACTGAGTCCTTAAGCGTGTTCACACCGTCATCCACCTCAATCACATAATATCCGCTGCCATCCTTAGAAGATATTTCATTGGTATTAAAAGTGTTGTTTGCTGGTGTGGTCCACAGGAAGGTGTAACTTCCGGTACCACCTGAAGGGTTAGCTTTCAGGGTGACAGCAGTTCCGGGGCATATGCTGTCAGGGTAGGCTTCAGGGTTGATGCTCAGTGGTCCTCCCGTGATAAATACTTCCTTATGGTCGCTGGCAGCACACAATGTGGCATCATCGGTAACTTCCAGCGTAAAGGTTTGGTTTGTATTCAGGTTGATGGTAGTGGTAGTTGCCTGCGATGAGTCAGTGACCATATGTCCGGGCTTCCACAAGAACAAGGCATTTCCGGAGATACCTGAAGTCGACCCTTCCAGAACGGCATGGGTGCCAAAAGGGATACTGGTGTCGGCACCGGCATCCACCATGGGAAGCGGATGGACCATTGTCTGGAAAGTATCTTTGGCCGGGCATACGCCCGGTACGGAGTATACTATATCAATCAGCCCGGTGGGAGCCAGAGAGGGATAAAAGGTATGGCCGGTAAAGGCTGCTGATCCTGATCCTGCAATACTGAAAGTGCCATTGGCCGGAACAGGAAAGAGTGTATCCGGAGCACCATTGGTGCAGTATCCGGCGCTAAGACCTGAAAGGGTGATCTGGGGAGCATCAATTACATGAATGGTCAGTGAGGAAACACTATCCACCGCCACACACCCCTGTGAAGTGGTATAGGAGTATGTAGTAGAGTAATATCCGGGGTTCAGACCCGAGGGGTCAATAGCGTTGGCCACAATCCCGGGGCCCTGGTATTCTCCGCCTGCAGGGGTGGCAAGGCCTAATGTTGCCAGATTTACCGGGGGGTCGTTTTGGCATATGGTTATGGTGTCGTTGCCACCGGAAACCAAGGGTAAAGGATGAACAATAGTAGATTGTGAATCATGACCTGTGCACCCGTTAATATCTGTAAATGTGTAATCTATAATGTGATTGCCGCTTCCTCCGACAGTGGGGGAGAAGCTGTTGCCTGTGATTCCGTTTCCGGAAAAAGAGCCTCCGGAAGGGCTTCCGCTGAGGGTTACTGCAGCATCGTTCTCACAGTATGTAGCTGCAAGGCCGCTAAAGGAAACCACGGGAAGGCTGTGTACATTTACGGGTTGGTCTGTGGAGCTGGTACATCCATAAGTATTTACATAGGTGTAGTTAATTATGTGGGCACCTGCTCCGGCCAGAGCCGGATCGAAAGTATTTGCCGTAATGCCGGGGCCGGATAGTACTCCCCCTGTGGGGCTTACAGAAACAGTCGCTTGGGGATCGTCCACGCAATAGTCGCTATTCAGGCCACTTATGGACAGGGGAGTACCCGTATGTACCTCAAAGGTGATAGTATCTGCTCCGGAACAGCCCATGGCGTCTGAATAGCTGTAAGTAATAGTATGGCTCCCCGTACCGGCAATATTGGGGTCAAAAGTGTTGCCGGTGATACCGGCTCCGTTGAAGGTTCCTCCGGAAGGGCTACCTGTGAGAATCACCGGGGTGTCACCAATGCAATAGTTAGTAGAAACAGAGCCTATAGATACTACTGGTAATGAATGAACGGTAGTAGTATGCGTTTCTGAATAGGTGCAGTTATTAGCATCGGTATAGCTGTAAGTTATTGCCACGGGAGTGTCGTGGGGAGCGTTACCTGGAATAAATGTGCTTCCCGAGATGCCGGGTCCGCTGAATGAACCTCCTGAGGGGGAACCACTGAGCGTTTGTCCCGGCTCATCAGCGCAATAGTTTGAAGCAAGCCCGCTGAAGCTCACCGTAGTTTCCGGATGAACGGTTACTGGTTGTTCACTGTAGTTGCTACATCCGTTAGGGTCGGTATAATCATAGCGAATGGTATGCGTTCCGGGGCCTGCTGTCTGTGTAGAGAAGCTGTTGCCGGTAATTCCGTTTCCGGAGAATATACCTCCTGATGGATTTCCACTGAGAATAACCAGGGCAGTGTCCATGCAGTACTGCGGGTCCAGGCCGGAAAAGCTGACAGAGGGAATGGAGTTGACTGTTACATGAAGGGTAGAGGAGTTGCTGCATCCCTGGGCGTTGGTAAAGCTGTAGTTAACAGCATGGTTGCCAGGTCCTGCCATAGACGGGTCGAAGGTGTTTCCGCTTACTCCGTCTCCAGAGAAGGTGCCTCCGGATGGGGTTCCAATGAGGGTAACCGGAGGGGCATCCTCACAGTAAGGGCCGCTAAGGCCACTAAAATAGACCACTGGTGCTGCTAAGACCTCAATATTCTGGTTAGTACTACTGGTGCAACCATAAGCATCGGTGTAAGTATAGGTTATGGTATGTGTACCGGTTCCTGCTATTGCGGGGTCGAAAGAATTGCCTGCCATGCCATTACCGGTAAAGACCCCTCCGGCGGGGATGCCTGTTAAGGTTGCTGTAGAGTCAGTTTCGCATAGAGAAGCAGGCAGACCGGAAATGGAAACGGATACAGGAGGCTGAACATGTACGCTGACACTTGTACTGATGCTGTCGCTGCCATCATAAACGGTAACAGTATAGGTAGTGCTTTGCTGAGGGCTTATTGCGGGGGACGCCTGGTTAGAGGAGAACCCGGACGGGTCAGAACTCCACTGGTAAGTATAGCTCCCTGATCCGCCTGATGCATTGGCATGCAAAGTAGTGGATTCTCCCGGGCAAATAGTATCCCGGTCAGCAGAAGCATTAGCGTTAAGTTCAATGCCAAGAACATTAACCGTTACGTAGTCTGTGCTGCTGCAACCCGTATTATTGTCTGTTGCAGTCACTGTAAAGGTGGTTGTTTCTGTCAGGTTTTTGGTAACGGGGTTGGGAAGGGTATGGTCTGCCGGGTTACTTAATGAGTCAGCGGGGTCCCAGCTATAGCTGAATGAGGTGGCACCACTGGCTGTGGCACTGAGGGTAGTTGCTGTTTGATATTGCACTGGGTTGGGTGAGGCGGATGCCGTAACTGTTGGAACAGGCCCCACAATTACATCTGCAGAGTCGCTGCCAAAACACCCGCCCGGGTCGGTATAAGTATAATGCAAAGTGAATGTGCCAACACCCGAGACAGTCGGGTCAAAAATATTTCCGCTAACGCCCGGGCCGGAGTAGGTTCCTCCTCCGGGGAATCCGGTGATGGTAACCGGCGGGTCGTTTTCACACAGCGGGGCCAGAGGGTAAAGGACCACGTTCGGTCCTGGCAGGTCCGCTTCCAGGGTAGCATATAAAGTGTCGTTGTCATTGACCGTATCATTTACGCCATTGGGGTCATAGGTCCAGGTGATAAGCTCATAAATGCCGTCAGTAAAGGTATAGCTACCAAGGTTTACCAGTGCTTCAGATGATCCTGATCCTCCAGAGGTGTCCAGTATACCGCTGAATGTTGCTGGGGTCTGGTCAACGCCATTTACGCTCCAGCCTACCTGTACGTTGTTTATCACATTGGATCCATAGTTTTTAATGGTTACGGTCACATCGTGGCTTCCGGGGCAAAAGTGTACCGGGTGCTGTAGTGACTTAACTCCTGCATCGTTTTCTGCAATCGAAGGAGGTGCCAGTGGTGTGATAATCACCAGTCCGTATCCTTCACGGAATCCTGCCTGGTTACTTTGGTTTGTTCCGGCGTTGTATGAACCGCCTCCTCCGTATTGTACAGCGTTGTAGGTGTGGTCTCCTCCAGAGTATCCTCCACCCCCTGCGCCGTCGTTAAAGCTTCCTCCTTTTCCTCCGCCACCGCCGAAGCCGCCATCACCGCTGGCTCCTGTTCCGCCCTGCCCACCATTGACAAAGGCTTTGCCGTCCATGCTAGGGTCTGCAGAGTTTCCGTCGGTGAGATAACCACCCCCACCTCCACCACCTAAACTGCTGTTCATGTGTCCCTGGCCGCCATGAGGGCCCCGGTTGGTTACCTGCCCGTCTAGCTGACCATAATTTAATGAATTGGGTGCTCCACTGCCACCAGCTGCTACAATTAGTGGTGTGTCGTTAGCTAGAGCTACAAAAGTTCCACCGCCCCCGGTTCCACCGCCCCCGCTTACACCGATACCCTTTTGTCCTACAAGGACCTGAATAGTATCGCTTTGGCTGAGGATGAACTCCCCTTCCATACGTGCTCCCAGCCCTGCTGGTGCGTTATTACCAGACTGATAACCTCCTTCAGCGCCCATAGCAATAATTTTGTAAGGGCCAGAGGCCGGCACTGCCCAACGCTGGATACCGTTATCAGACACTACCTGTCCGTCAAGGAGGGTCCCTGTATAAGCGCTGTTTACCTGAGCCTGTGTAGGGCCGGTAGCTCCGCTGGCACCGGCGTTTATAAAACAGTAAGACCCCTGAGAACATTTATAAAAGGTCTCAAAACTTGCCGGACCCGCCCAGGAAGAAGTGTCGGTGCCCCCCGGGCAGACCTCTGCTACATATACATCATATACTGACAAGGGAGAAAGGCCCGTTGCTGTGACCTTTTTAACAGACGATGACATGGGAACGCCAGTCTCCGGAGCATTGCCATCAGGTACTATTACATAAGTCCACGAATGCTGTGGCGGACCACCTTGCCAGCTAAAGGTAGCAGAAGTAGCCGTGGAGTCTTCAATAGTGAGATGGGTGGGTGGGGGTAAATAAGATTGAACAGTGGCGTATGCTGTGTCATTATTGTTAATGGTATCGGTTTTTCCGTTGGGGTTTTCCGTCCAGGCAGTAATATCATAAGCAGCATTGGTAAAGGTATAGCTCCCCAGGGTAATCATAGCCGTATTGTTTCCTGTACCGCCTGCAGTGTCCAGCAGTCCTGAAAAGGGAACCGTAGGTTGTGGTATGCCATTCACGGTCCATTGGACATCCACCTGTGTGATTTGGTTACTGCCCATATTGGAGATGGTTACCACCACGTCATTGGTACCCGGACAGAAGATTTTGGGTTCGTTGATCATTACCACTCCTGCATCGTTTTCCCCCCGGGATATAGTAAACAAGGGTTCTATGAGAACCAGTCCGTGTCCTGTATGGAATCCGGGCTGTGTAGATGTGTTGTTGAGTGTGTGTCCCGGCAGGCCTCCCATGTAGCTGGAGCCTCCACCACCAGCGGATGCGCGTGATGTGATACCCTCAAGGTTGCCGTCCTGGCCGGTGAGCCCGCCCCCATCGCCACCGTATTGGTTAGCCTGTGATGAGAATGTGCTGAAGTAGTCGGAGCTTCCACCATCCCCTCCAAGTCCAAGCGATCCGTTTGTATTTCCTGATATGGTTCCTCCTCCGGTCCCGCCGGCACTTTGTGTGCCGCCTGCTCCGGCATTGCTGGGAAACTGGTTTCCGCCATGGCCGCCACCGCCGCCATAGTATCCGCCACCTCCGCCACCGCCACCGCCACACCGGTAGGAAAGACTTCCGTCACCGGCGCCACCACCACCACCAGCCCCTACAATAAGCCTGCTGGTAAGCAAGGTGTCGCCAATACGCACATCTGAGGCTCCACCACCTGAGCTGCCATGGGCCGTTGGACAGCCCCCCGCGGTAGCACTACCTCCGTTAGCACCTCCGTTAAAGCCGCCCGGAGGAGGGGAAGAGGACCCATATCCATACTGCCCCTCTTGTCCTACAGCGATATATAAAAACTGGCCTCCCGAAAGGGTTACCGTTCCTTCGGTTCTACCCCCTTGTCCGCGATGTGACCCTGATTCACCACCCCCCTCGGCACCAAAAAGCATGATTTTGTACTCACCGCTTTGAGGCACCTGCCATTTTTGATATCCATTCACCGAAACAACAAGCGGATCGCCCAAATATTCGGCATCCAGTTGGCTTTGCGTTGGGCCCGAAGAGCCTGTAGCACCTGCATTGGTAAAGCAATAAACGCCTTGTGGGCAGCTGAATAAGGTCTCAAAGCTTGCAGGACCTGCCCAGAGAGAAGTGTCTGTCCCCCCAGGGCACAGCTCCGCTACATAAACATCAAAAGGCGACAGTGGTGATAAGCCGGTAGCGGTAGCTTGCTCCTGGAACACTTCTACCGGCGTTCCAGCATAAGGGGAGGTACCCCGTGGAACCACCACATAAATCCAACTGTGATTTGAAGACCCGCCCTGCCAACTAAAAGACCCGGTACTTCCCGTGGAGTCGGTTATCATTAATGCTGTGGGTGGTGGAAGGTTGGATTGTATCGAGGTGTACAAGGTATCATTGTGATTGACCGTATCTGTTTGCCCGTTTGGGTTAATGGTCCATGCTTCAATATGATATACTCCATCGGTGAAGGTGTAGCTTCCCAGGTTGACTTGAACCAATGCTTGTCCTGTCCCCCCCAGGGTATCCAGTGTTCCCGTCCATGAGACCGGAGCCTGGGCTACACCGTTTACCGTCCACTCCACGTCCAGGCTGTGGATCACATTGTTGCCATAGTTTTGTACGCCTACAATCACGTCGTTAGCCCCCGGGCAGAAGACAGATGGTTCCAGAAGGTTCAGCACACCGGCATCATTATGTGCATGGGAAAGCTCAATGGAAGGTTGTATGATCACAACGCCATGTCCTTCCCGGAGCCCTTCCACATTCATTTGTTTTTGTCCGTAGTTTACAGACCCTCCGCCTCCGTATATGGTTGCCACATAGCTTCGGTCGCCACCAGAGTATCCACCGCCACCGCCAGCTTCCGCATTGGTGGATTGTTTTCCTCCGCCACCCCCAAAGCCGCCCTGGGCAGCCGTTCCAATGCCACCCTGGCTGCCATTAACAAATGCCTTTCCCTGGTGGGCGTTATTTCCGGCTCCTCCATCGCCATCGGTGAGAAAGCCTCCGCCACCTCCGTTGGCAAAGGAGCCAATACCGCCCTCAGGCCCCCGGTGGGTAATCAGCCCATCTAACCCTCCAAAGTTGGTATTGTTGGGGGCTCCGCTGCCCCCACCTGCTACTATTAAGGGCGTATCACCGGGAAGAACCACATAGCTGCCTCCTCCGCCACTGCCTCCGGCATTTGTAATGCCACTGCCTTGCTGACCTACCACTATGGAAAGCTGTTCTCCCTGGTTCAGAAAAAACTCACCCTGCATCATTGCGCCAAGCCCGGCAGGAGCAGCATTGCCAAAAGAATACCCTCCTTCAGCACCAACAACTGTCACCTTAAACGGAGCAGAATAAGGAACACTCCATTGCTGAATGCCATTGCTTGAGGTAACCTGACCGTCTAACATGGTATTGGAATAAGCACCGGTAACTTGTGCTTGCGTAGGGCCGACGGCCCCTGTAGCTCCAGCATTGGTAAAGCAAAAAGCATTGGTAGGACAACTGAACTTGGTAGCCCCGGTTACAGGCCCCTGACGAAAAGAATAATCCCCGCTGCCACAGTTGGTGCGTAGATAAAAATCATAAGGAGTTAATGGGTCCAGACCAAAAATCGTATGGGGAGGAGTGGTCGTCTCTACTTTTCCTGTACCCGGGGTAAACCCGGAAACACCATACTCCAGCTCATAAGTGTAACCGGGTGCAGGCGCATCCCAGTATAAAATGGCGTTGGATGAGGTAGTGGCCAGTAATTCAAAATTTAACGGGTCAGGACAGCTGGCACAGGCTGATACACGAATATGGTCTAAAGCTAAATCGGTATTTGAAGAGGAAGTCGTAGTAAACGTAAAGCGAAGATAAAATTGTGCCCCGGTGAAATTGGACAAATCAACCGTTTCCTCAGTGTATGGGTCGCTTGAACTGCTTTGCTCCTGATGGTTAAACGTTTTGGAGTAGAATGGAACAAAAGGCCCTGTGGGGCTAACTCCAAGGGAAACATCCAGTGTGGACCCTGAAAAACCGGAACCATATGCATGGTAAAAAAAACTTAATTTGGCTGAATCAATGGCATTGGACAGGTCAACAAGAGGGGAAATTATGGATGATGTGCCCGGAGAACCCGCCCCCTGAGAGTTATAATATATGTAATAGGAGCCCTGGTGGGCCCCGGAAGGACCGGATAAAAAATTGGGCGTGCCACCGGTGTTGATAACCCAATCCCCCTGGGATGACCCTATATCTCCTGACCATTGCCCCTGTCCCGAATCAAAGTCTGAGGTATACGGAAAACCTGGATCTGTTCCCGGGGGACAAGAAAGGGCTTGACTAAATAGGGGCAACGAAACTAAATGCAGGCAAAATGCTAAAAGAACAGGAAAACGAAGAATGTAGTTTTTTTTCATGGCTACAAAAACTTAAAAAGGTTACTTATTAATGAGGACGCTGTTTATTATTGAGTCCGGGTTTAAACATTCAGGCTAAACTCCTGCTGCAAACAAGTTTGCCCCATACTTATGGGATGATTATTTTTCAGGGAGTGTGATACTGAAGGGTCTGGGCAATAATTCATTGTAAATTAATTGTGGCTTTTTCAAGCCGGATTTGCTATTATAATGCTTATGCAAATATAAACATATTTATTCAAAACAAAAAAATTTATTATATTTTATTGAGTCCAGTCTAAAAAGGTTACTTTTGATTTTCAGCGGCTTTTTGCCCCGGGCCCTAAAGGTGAAGCCGCTGAAAATCAGCCACCCTTTAGGGATGGGGCAAAGCTGATTTTCAGCGGATGTGAAAAATGTGTGTTTTTAGACCGGCCTTTTGATGACTAAAAGGTCATTTATTGAATAATGATCTTTTTGGTGCTAATGGTTTTATTTCCGGTAATTCTGATCAGGTATACCCCTTTGGGCTGCATGGACAGGTCAAAGGTATTGTGGTACCCATCATCACTACGGGAGATATTTTCACAAAGGATTTTTTGTCCCTGGAAATTGTAGATACATACCTGTATTTTTTTGTCGGTATTTCCTGAGATTTTCATGGTGAATTCTCCTTTGGTTGGGTTGGGGAAAATTTGTATATTCTCTGAGAGGTTAGCAAGGTTGATATTTGTTGTAAAGGTGACAGCGATTGTATCAGAAGCGGTACAGCCTATAGTATCCGTTACCATTACCCAGATGTTGGATTGTCCCATTCCATGTGATATGGTGTCGATGGTAATGGAGTTTATTGTATCTCCTGTTGACCATAAGTATTGTTTGTACCCCGGGTCCACGCTAAGTGTCAAGGGTTGGCCTGCAAGCAGGGTGGTATCTGGTCCCAGGTTTGCTATCGGTTTGCTGGCGAAGACGGTAACCGAGTCGGTATGGCTGTCTGTTCCGTCATCTGCCGTAACGATAAACGTGGTATTTTCAAGGATTTGAGCTTTGGGGTCAGCTAATGTGGAGTTGAATCCTGATGGTATGGAGGCCCAGGAGTAGGTGTAGCTTCCGCTTCCTCCGCTGGCTTGTGCGAAAAGGTCTACGGAGTCGCCGCTGCAAACCATGCTTTGAGATGCTGCGGGGTTCACCGAAAGGGGCCCGCCAATGATGCTCACAAATACCTGGCCGGTGTTTCCGCAACCGTTATTGTTATCGGTGACGGTAACGGTGAATGTGGTTGGCTTCGTAAGGGTTTTGGTGACCGGGTTGGGCATGGTGGCGTTGGCCGGATTGCTTAGTGAGTCGGCCGGCGACCAAAGGAATGAGTAATTAGCGGTGTCGCTGATGCCCGAATTGAGGGTGGTGGCTGTGCCATAAGTAACCGGGTTGGGCATGGCCGTTGCGTTTACCACGGGTATTTCTGACACAGAAGTGCTCATGGAGTCCACATTAGAGCATCCGTTAGCTCCGGTAAAGTGATAATTAATGTAGTGTGTTCCAACGCCGGCATTGGCCGGATAGAAAGAGTTTCCAACTACCCCCGCCCCTGTAAAGGTCCCTCCAGGAGGTATGCCTGTAAGAGTTTGAGCGGGGTCGTTTTCACAATAGGATGGTTGCAGGCCGCTAAAGGTAATATTGGGCAGGGTAAGCACCTCTGTGGTTTTGGTTTCCTCATAGGTGCATCCGTGTACATCGGAGAAGCTGTAAGTGATTTGGTGTGTGCCCACACCAGCAACATCAGGATAGAAGGTGTTTCCGGTAATGCCGTTTCCGGAAAAGGACCCGCCGGAAGGCGTCCCGGAAAGCGTGGACGGAAGGTCATTTTCACAATAAGTAAGGCCCAAACCGGTAAAGTCGGGCTGAACATCGGCATACGTAGCAACATGCACCGATTCAGTAATGCTTTGCGTACCGTCATCGATGGTTACTGTAAAGGTAGTAGGCACATTGACCTGGGCCATGGGGCTTGCTTGTGTAGAGCTGAACCCCGGGGGCTGTGAGCTCCAGGAGTAAGTATAGGTGCCGCTTCCTCCGCTGGCATTGGCAAAGAGCTTGGTGGAATCGCCACTGCAAACCGTGTCTTTAGAAGCACTGGGGCTTGAAGTTAACGCACCACCAATAATGCTTAAAAACACATTATCGGTATTGTAACAACTGGTTGCATTGTCGGTTACTGTTACATTAAAGGTGGTTGGCACTGTAAGTCCTTTGGTAGATGGGTTTTGCTGGGTGGCATTGACCGGGTTGTCAAGCGAATCGGCCGGTGACCACAGGTAGCTGTAGGTGGATGTTCCGGTTACTGTAGCGTTGAGTGTGGACGATGTGTTAAAGGTTACCGGATTGGGCGTGGCAGTAGCAGTAACTACAGGCAGGTCCACAACCGTGGTGTTTGCTGCATCCTGGCTACTGCAACCGTGGGTGTCGGTATAGCTGTAGGTAATGGTATATGTGCCGGGCCCGGCATTGGCAGGATAGAAACTGTTTCCGGAAATTCCTGGTCCGCTGAAGGTTCCTGCTGTGGGTGTTCCCGTAAGTGGTTGTGCAGGGTCATTGGCACAATAGCTTGCTTGCAGCCCGCTCATGGAAACGGCAGGAAGGGCTACCACCTCAGTAGTTTTGGCTGTATCGTAAGTACATCCATGGGTATCTGTGTAGGTGTATGTTATGGCATGAACGCCCACGCCGGCAGCCACCGGGTCAAAGGTGTTGGTACTCACTCCGGGCCCGGAAAAGATACCCCCTGAGGGAGATCCGGAAAGGATGGCTATAGCATCCCCTTCACAGAAGACCGGGTCCAGCCCGCTGAAGTTGGGAGAAATAACCGGCCAGGTATCCACAAAAACAGAACTGGAAACGGTGTTGTTGCCGTCATCCACTACCACTGTGAAGGTTGTAGGCTGGTTTACTACCGCTTTGGGGTTGGCTTGTGTGGAGTTGAAGCCTGTCGGGTTGGAGGTCCAACTGTAGGTATAGGTTTCTGTTCCACCACTGGCCTGAGCAGCAAGATCCACTGAGTCGCCACGGCATACGGTGGCGGGGGTGGCTACAGGTGAAGCAGCCAGCGGGCCGCCGGTAACGTTAATAAAGACATTATCGGTGTTATCACATCCGGTTACATCATCGGCAACGATAACGGTAAATGTGGTAGGCGCCAGCATGACTTTGGTGGCCGGGTTTTGCTGTGTGGCATTGGCCGGGCTGTCCAGTGAGTCAGCAGGAGACCACAGATAGCTGTAGGTGGATGTTCCGCTGACTGAGACATTCAGTGTGGCTGTATTGCTGTAGCTTACCGGGTTGGGTGTGGCGGATGCAGTGATGGAATGAACCGGATGGATGGTAGTGGTTTGCGAGTCTGCTGATGAACAACCGTTGGTATCAGTGTAGCTGTATGTTATGGTATGTGTTCCGGTTCCTGCGGCCACCGGGTCAAAGGAATTGGCCCACATGCCATTTCCAGAGAATGTGCCTCCGGCCGGGGTTTCGGTCAAAGTTACCACCGGATCACCCTCACAATAGCTGGAACTGAGGCCGCTAAAAGAGACTGTGGGGAGGCTGTGAACCTGTGTGGTTTTGGTAATATCGTCGGTGCAGCCGTGGGTATTGGTATAGGTATAGGTAATGCTGTGTGTACCGGGGCCTGCAGCAGCGGGGTCAAAAGTATTTCCGGTGATGCCGGTTCCCGAGAAAGTGCCTCCTGAAGGCGATCCTGAAAGGGTTGCCGGAGTTTCGTCCTCACAATATTGAGGCCCCAGCCCTGAAAAGTTGGCCGTAGGCACCGGGTTTGCTGTTATGGTTATGGAATCCACAGCGGTGGTAAACCCGTCAGTAACACTGATAATATACTTGGTAGTACTGGTAACTGTAGCAGTAACATTTTCCTGTGATCCGCTAAATCCGGCCGGTTGTGAGGTCCAGGTATAGGAATAGGGCCCCATCCCTCCGCCAGCCTGTGCAGTTAGCGTGATCTGGTCTCCCTGGCAAACGGATGTGCTGGAAGCAGAAGCGCTGACGGTAAGCGGGGTTAGCGACTGGATCACTACCAGCCCGTGTCCTTCTCTTATACCATTGGCGTTATCCTGGCTGGTGCCTGCATTAAAAGAGCCGCCACCGCCACCGTATGATCCTGTTGCAGTTCCGTCAGAGGCTCCTCCGGAATATCCGCCACCACCACCGATACGATAGTTGGTGATCAGCCTTCCGGTTCCTCCGCCGCCAAATCCTCCCGATTGGTTATCCTGGGTTGTAGCCCCCCGGCCACCATTGATAAATGCCTGTGCTTGAGTGGCATCAGTTCCTACTGCGTCGCCAGTAAGGCCGGCACCGGGTTGAGCCCAGGCAGCACCACCAATGGAGCCTGCGCTGCCATTGGTGCCGCCTGCCGCATTGGCTAAGACCCCGTTCTGTCCGGATGTACTTGTGGCTCCGCTGGTATTGGGGTGTCCCGGGGCTCCTTCAATTTGTCCGCCAGCACCACCGGCAATAATCAGCGGGTTGTCGTTTAATTCAGTAACAAAACTACCTCCTGAGCCGCAACGGGCATTTTGACCCATTTGGCCAACCAGAACTTTCAAAGTAGTATTGGCTGAGAGGGAAAATTCACCACTCATGCGGGCACCTCTTTGTTCAGGTGTTTCTCCAAATCCGGCACCATAAGCGGTTATATTATAATCACCGGTAGCTGGAATGTTGAACATCTGAATTCCGGGGCTAACCACGGTTACCTTCCCCGATAGGTTTGTACCGGAGTATTCAGAAGTGACTTGTGCCTGGCTGGGGCCTTCATGTCCGGTGGCGCCGGCGTTGGTAAAGCAAAAGGCCTGTGGCGGACATTCAAATTCGGTAGTAAAGCTTACAGGTCCTGCCCATGCCGTTATGGCTGTCCCTCCGGGACACACTTCAGCCACATAGATATCGTATTCAGTCATCATGCTTAAACCTGTGGCAGTAGCACTTGTAGAGGTTGCCTGCACCGGAGTACCGGAAGTGGCAGGATCGCCCTGGGGAACAACCACATATGTCCAGGTGTTGGATATTGAGTAGGGGGTCCATGAGAAGGTGGCAGAACTTGCAGTGACCGAGCTTACTGAAAGGTTTTTGGGAGAAGGAATATTCCAACTGATGGTTGCATTTGCCGTATCGTTGGCATTTACCGGGTCTGTTTGTCCGTTTGGGTTAGTTGTCCATGCTTTCACATTGTGTGTGGCTGTGGAAAAGTTATAGCTTCCCAGGTTGACGGAGGCGCTTGAACTGCCAATTCCTCCTGTAGTGTCTAAGGTTCCGGTATATGTTGCGGGTGTTTGTGGCATCCCGTTTACACTCCAGTGGACATCCACCGAGTTGATTTTGTTGCTGCCAAAGTTTTGGATAGATACTACAACGTCATGTGAGCCGGGGCAAAACACATTTGGCTCATTGATGGATGTGACTCCGGCATCGTTTTGATCTCCTGTGGTTGCAATGATGGGGTTTATCATTACCAGTCCGTGTCCTGCTCCAACGCCCTCCTGAATAGCAGGGTTCATACCGGAGTTAAATGAACCGCCACCGCCATACTGGGTAGCGCTGTAATTGTGGTCACCTCCTGAGTATCCGCCACCACCGGCGCCATCGTTAAATGCGCCGCCTTTTCCGCCACCTCCTCCGAATCCACCTTCTCCGCCACTTCCTGTTCCGCCTTCTCCGCCATTGACATAGGCTTTTCCATCCATTGGGGGATTGGCAGATTGTCCGTCGGTGAGGAATCCTCCTCCTCCTCCGGCACCATTGTTACTGGTTTGATGGCCTAATCCTCCATATGGACCTCTGTGAGAGGTTTTTCCATTAAGTTGCCCATAATTGGTGCTGTTTGGGGCTCCACTACCACCGGCAGCAATGATCAAAGGGGTTTGGTCCGACTTAACCACAAAACTTCCCCCTCCACCGGTGCCTCCGCCAGATTGAACCCCTGTGCCTGCTTGGCCAACAATGATATGTAAAGTGTCGCCCGTATTCAGTGAGAAGTCTGCTTCCATCATGGCACCCAGTCCGGCCGGAGCATTGTTCCCGCTGTTGTATCCTCCTTCAGCACCAATGGTGGTAATACGATAGGTTCCCGTACTGGGCACGATCCATTGCTGAATACCATTTAGGGAGGTGACATTTCCGTCCAGGGTGCTTCCGGCATAAGTGGTATTGAGCTGGCTTTGTGTAGGTCCGTTGGCCCCGGTGGCGCCTGCATTGGTAAAGCAAAAGGCGTCGCCCAGGCACCCTGAAACGGTCTGGAAGTTGAGGGGGCCGGCCCAGCCTGATGTATCAGTGGCTCCGGGGCATAGCTCGGCCACATAGATATCATAATCGGTGGTGGGTACCAAGCCGGTAGCCAAAGCAGTGTCTGATGTGGAAAGCTTATAGGTTCCGGTTTCCGGAGCATTGCCCTGAGGAACAATTACATGCAGCCAATTATTGGCAGGGTCGAATGGAGACCAGGTAAACTCTACCGTATTTCCACTTACATTAACCAGCGCTAATCCGGTGGGAGGTGGGATGTGGGATTGAACAGTGGTGGTAGTCGTGTCATTGGTTTTATTGGGGTCGTTCACTCCATTGGGGTTTTCTGTCCATGCTTTTATTTCATAAACTGCATTGGTGAAGGTGTAGCTGCCCAGGTTTACTTGTGTAGTAGTGGCTCCGGTTCCGCCAACAGCACCAAGGGAGGGTCCGGTATAATGAACATCTGTTTGGTTGACACCGTTGACGCTCCAGTGTACTTCCACTGAATCCAACGGGTTGGTGCCATAATTGGCAATGGTAACATGTACATCCTGGCTTCCGGGGCAGAATATAGTGGGCTCATCGATGGATACCACACCGGCATCTTCGGGGAATCCTGACGAGACAGGAGCGATCATAACCAGGCCGTGTCCGTCGTGGTGTCCGGACTGGTTAGACTGGTTGACTCCGGCATTAAAGGAGCCGCCGCCTCCTCCGCCAATCCGGTCGGTGGGGGTGTAGTACCGGTTTCCTCCGGCGCCTCCCGAGTATCCACCTCCGCCTCCGGCGGAACAGTAGGAATTTGTAAGTGGCGTTGATGCGCCGCCGCCGAATCCACCCTGGTCTGAACCTGCTCCTGGTGATCCTTCTCCTCCCTGGAGAAAGCCTTGCCCGGGCAGTCCGTTTCCACCGGAGGTGCTGCCACTGGACAGGTATCCGCCACCACCGCCACCGGCATTGGAGCTGGCTCCGGTAACACCACCGTACCCGGGCGTTCCTTCATTGCCATCATACTCTTTATAACCCTGGGCATCAGGTGTGCCTTCACCCATGGCCAGGCCATAAATATTTACTGCATCTTCAGGCGATGCGCCCCCAACGCCATATGCATCAGGAATATTATCCCCTCCCGCACCACCACCGCCACCGGCAATGATCAAAGGGGAAACTTTTGGTCCCCAGGTGGTTTGGTTACCTAAAGGGTGTGCTTTGGTAACAAATGTGCCGCCACCGCCGCCACCGGCAGCGCTTGCGGATGATACTCCCTGCTGACCCACAAGAAGGAATAAGGTGTCATTCTGCTGTAAAAGGAACTCTCCGTTTAATACAGCTCCCTTGCCACCGGTAACGGCGGAAGGACCGTCTCCGCCCTTGGCACCGGCAGCAGTGATCCGGTAAACTCCCGTTTGGGGAACAACCCAGCGCTGAATACCATTTATAGAGGTTACAGAACCGGATAAAGTAGTTCCTGTATATGCTGCATTAATTTGCGCTTGTGTGGGACCAGTATTCCCTGTAGAGCCGACATTGTTAAAGCAATAGGCCCCGGGAAGGCACTCAAACTTAGTGCTGCCGCTTAATGGCCCGGTCCAAACGGAGGTGTCACTGCCACACAAGGAGCGTAAATAAAAATCATACTGTGTTAGAGGACTTAATCCGGTTATCAAGGTAGGTTTGCTGGAAACAGAAACCCGGATTCCACTGCCCGGGGTGAAATCCGGCATCCCGTATTCCACCTCCCACGTGTTGCCTGCAGCCGGATCTGTCCAGTCAAGCAAAGCAGTAGTAGAAGTGGTAGTTGCCAAAGTAAAGTTTGTGGGTGGAGGACAAGACAAGCAGGTTTCAACTTGTATTAAGTCCAGGGCCAGGTCACTGGCCCAGGAGTTGGGATTGTGATAAGCTATTTCAAGGTAAATGACCTGCCCCACGTAGCTGGATAAGTCAACAAACTGTTGAATATAGGGGTCAGAATGGTTGTTTTGAAGCTGACTTTGAAAGGTCTGGGAATGGATAGTGGAAAAAGGACCATTGGGACTGTTGCTTACAGAAACACTTAGCGTGGCATTGGGAATATCCATTCCGTAAGCATGCATCCAAAAACTGAGGTAGGCCGAATGTGAACCCGTACTCAAATCGATGGCCGGGGAAACCATGCTGGCCATCCCCGGAGAACCGGCTCCACTGGCTTCATAGAAAATATAGTAGTTGCCCGAATGGGCACCATCGGGACCTGTATTGAGGGAAGGGGTGTGCCCGCTGTTAATATGCCACTGGCCATTAGCTGAACCAATGTAGCCTGTCCAGCCCGCCTGACCGGTTTCCCAAGTTTCGGCGAAGATGTAACCTGGTGATCCTCCGGAAGGACAGGAGGAGATCTGAGCTGAAGTGCTTGTCACAAGCAAAAGGAAAATGCTTAATAACCAGCTGATTTTTAGAATTGAGTACATTTTTTTTTGCATGATGGTGTTTTTTTAGATGTTAAAAATAAATAATAACGAAATCAGCAGCCCCAATTCCCCCTTTTAAGCCCCTGGTAATTAACGGAAAGTGTTTAATTGAAGTCTGTATTTTAATAAGCCTGATGATACATAAAATATTCTGGGCCAAATATACACATTTTCGACAAGTTTGTAAAGTGTTTTTTTGTTAACTTTTTTTAGACCGGACACAGGGTTTTTACATAAAAAAACCCCCGCCAAGTTGGCGGGGGTCTTTCGGAAAAAATTCAACCAACGCATTTATTATTGAATAATGATGCGTTCTGTTTTAAGGGTGGTGTTTCCTGATACTCTGATCAGGTATACACCTTTAGGCTGTTTGGTCAGGTTGAAGCTGTGGAAGTATCCGTTTTCAAAGTTACGTTCCATTTCTTCGCAGATGACCTTTTGGCCGCTGGCATTAAATACACAGACATTTACAGTTTTGTCGGGGATTCCCTGGATTTCCACGTTAAATTCACCTTTGTTTGGGTTGGGATAGATATTGATCTCTCCCTGGCTGGTAAATTCATGGATTCCGGTACAGTCATCCACGGTAATCAGTATGGTGTCTGAGCTGGTGCATCCCATGGAGTCGGTGACGGTTACCCATATGGTATGGGTTGCTCCTGCGCCCATGTCATCGCCATAGAGGCTGATGGAGTGGGTGGAGTCGCCGGTTGACCACAGGTATTGCTCATAACCGTCATCCACGGTGAGTGTGATGTAATGGTTATGGCAGATGGTGGAGTCGTCACCCAGGTCCACATGGGGTTCCATTACCGTTGCGGTAAATCCGGATGTTGCGGTATTTCCGCCATCATCGGTTGCCACAAAGGTAAAGGTGTATGTTCCCGGGGTGAGTACGTCACCGGAGTCGGGTCCGGCCACTTGTTCCACGATGACGCCACAATTGTCGGTGGCGGTTGGCATGGTAAAGTGGAATGGGCCTGCACAGACGGTAGTGTCGGGCAGTTGGCTGATCACCGGAGCGATGGTATCCATCACGGTAACGGTAGCCGTACCTGTTGCGCTGGTGTTATCCAGGTCGGTAACGGTAAGCGTTACCGTGTTGGCACCCAGGTCTGCGCATGTGAAGCTGGTAATGTCCAGCGACATATTATCGATGCCGCAGTTGTCATTGGATCCGTTATCGATTTGAGCTGCAGTTACGGAAGCTTGTCCGGCCGCATCCAGGTAAATGGTAACGTCTTGCGTGTTCACATTGGGCGGGATGTTATCCACTACAGTTACTGTTGCTGTGGCGGAAGCCGTGTTCAGGCTCTGGTCGGTCACGGTAAGTGTTACCGTATTAGCTCCCAGATGGCTGCAGTTGAACATATTGTTGTCCAGGGTCATGCTCAGGATGCCGCAGTTGTCTGCCGATCCGTTGTCAATATCTGAAGCACTGATGGTAGCAATACCCATAGCGTTGAGGTGCACAGTGATATCCTGTGTAGTCACAGTGGGTTTGATGGTATCATATACGGTAACCGTTACGGGTGCCGTGCTGATATTATTGCTCGCATCTTCCGCGGTAAATGTAAGCACGTTGGGTCCCAGGTCAGCGCATGTAAAGCTGGTTTGTGAGAGGGTCATGGTGCTTACGGCACAGTTATCGGTGGTTCCGTTGTCCACGTCACTGGCGGTAATGGTGGCATTGCCGCTGGCATCCAAAAATACTGGAGCCGGGAATACGGAGATCACCGGTGGGGTGTTGTCTTCCACGGTCACCTGTGCGGTACCGGTTGCGGAGTTGCTGTTTATATCAGTAACGGTAAGTGTTACCGTGTTGGCACCCAGGTCTGCGCATGTGAAGCTGGTAATATCCAGCGACATATGGTCAATAGCGCAGTTGTCGGAGGATCCGTTATCGATCTGTGCCGGGGTAATGGTAGCATTCCCGCTGGCATCCAGTGACACGGTGATATCCTGTGTGACCACAGTAGGCGCTGTAGTATCGGGGTTAACGGTAAGGTCCATGGTTTCTGTGGAGATACATCCGTTCATATCGGTGTATTCATAGGTTACCGTGTGTACTCCCAGTCCTGCCGTTAAGGGGTGGAATTCATTACTGCTCACACCTGTTCCCGAGAATACTCCACCGCTGGGCACTGCACTGAGCATATCGGGCAGGCCGCACTCTTCATAGAGGGGACCGCTGGCAGTGCTCAGGGTGATGGCCGGTGTAGTGAAGTTATAAACGGTAACGCTTTGATCCGTTGTGGTGAATCCGTCATCGACAGTCACGGTAAAGGTGGTAGTTTCATTGACGGTTACCACGGGGTGTGGGTCTGAAGAGCTGAACCCTGCGGGGCTGGAGCTCCAGGAGTAGGTATAGGATTCGCTGCCGCCATAGGCTGTGGTAAACAACTGAGTGGTATCTCCGGGGCATACGCTGTCACGGCTGGCTGTAACGCTTCCGCCCAGTGGTCCGCCGGTAACGTGTACATAGACCTGGTCGGTGGCATAGCATCCGGTGGCCACATCGGTAACGGTTACGGAGAAGGTGGTTGGAACGGCCAGGTTTTTGGTCATGGGGTTGGCCTGGTCAAAGTTGGCCGGATTGGCCAGCGAGTCGGCAGGCACCCATGCATAGTCGTAAGTGCTGCTTCCGGTTACGTTCACATCCAGTGCTGCTGGTGTTCCATGGGCCACAGTATCGGGTGTGGCCGTGGCAACAATGGATGGGGCGCTGTGTACTTCTACCAATGTTGTAGCACTGGCGTAATTCCATCCGTTAGCATCTTGTACTTCGATTAACTGATAAGTAGTGTTTGAAGTTGGTGTTACCGGGATGTAGTGCGGTGAAGCGGAGATATTATCAATGATCATGGTATTGGTTCCGTCGGTAGCTTCGATGGTCCATGGAGCGGTTCCGGTAAGGTCTACCGGGATCATTACGGTATCTCCGGGGTTACAACTGACCATTGAGGCATGCGTAGCTGTAGCGGTGGGCATTTGTATATGGATCACCGCAGTATCATACATCATACCGCATACGGTATTGTAGCTGGCCACAAAGTTCAGGGTTCCGTTGGAGGTGAATGGTCCCACCACCGTATCCGGGCTTGTGCCTGTGGTTACGCCAAATAGCGACCACTCAAAGCCGGTTAAAACGCCGGGAGTAGGAACGGTAACGCCACTGTTGACCGAGTTGGGGTCATGTTCGTGTGGTGAACCGTCGGCCACTACCCAGTTGGTTGCTGTGTTATCGTGAGGTCCAACCAGTCGTATTCCCGATGTTCCGTTGGCTGCGGGGATATTTCCTGACCAGTGGGCAGCCGTTACTCCTGCGGCCGACGGGAAGGTATAAGCCCCTGCAGAACCGGGATACCCTACGGCATCTACAATCTCTCCGGAGGGGTCTTTGATGATCCTTCCGGCAGCGGTTGCTGAGCTCCAACTTGCGGATCCTCCCACACCATCGTAGTAGTAGTTAGCCGGATCGCTGCCGGCACTTCCACTCCCTATCCGGATCACAGCTGTTCCGTTGGGTCCCAAAATGGTACCCGGCGGGAAGGTATGACTGTCACTCAGCGCAGAGGTGCTCCACTGCTCTAAACTATAGCCTCCCAGGTCCATGTTTGGAATGCCGGTAACCTCCATAAAGTCTACTGTAGGTAGCCATGCAGGGTAGCCTCCGGAAGGATAGCCGCTTGCAAATGAGCTGTTGTACTGGCATATTTCGGTAATAAACACATCCCCACCGGGGAAGAATTTGGATTTGGCAGACAATTCAACGGTATCCACCGGCGTATAGATATATGTTACGGCCGGTTCTGCTTCAAGCATGGGTTGCAGGGTTATCAGGTCTGCTGCGATCAAAGTGTCGTTATAGGCGTTTTCGTTAAAGGAAGTTACCGGGAGGTACACTTTGTCAAGCTGGTAATCACCTGCCTTAGAAAGGTTGACGCCGTCTGTTCCCCAAACAAGGGTGTCTCCTGGCGATAAACTTCCGCTGTTGATGGTGAAAGAGCCTGTGGATGAAACCGGTCCGCTCAATTCATAGTTAACATTGACAGGTTCGGTGCTAAAGTCTATGGCGCTTCCCAAAGTCCGCACAATGGACACATAAATACTGTCATTGGTACTGAGGCATTCTCCGGCCGCCAGCTTAGCATCAATAAGCGCCAGGTCATCATTAAGGGGCGTGTACTCATACGCTCCGATATCCGGAGTAGTGGTGCTCCGGGGCTGTCCCAGAATATCATGGGTAATACCGGCAAAAGGTGTTCCTGCTTCATGCTGAACGGCTGACATGGGGATCAGCAGGTCGGGCAAAGTAAACAAGGGGTCTCCGCTCACCGAATTGGCATCGTTGTTGGCAGGGATGTTCACAGCCTGCAACGCGGCCAGGTCGGCACGGGCTGATCCGTAATATACAAAATCAGTGCCCGTACTGTAATAGTTATTGTGGTCGATCTCCTCAATGCTGCTTTCACTGGAAACATACATGGCATAACCACCGCCGGTGCCTGTAAAAACAAAGGAATTGTTGAGCACGCGGATATTGGACGGTGAAGTATTGGAGATGTTAAACACTCTGTTATTGTCCTGATCCAGCCGGAAAGAGTTGTGTACCACGTCGATATATTCTGAGCTGGTATTAAGTATGCGAACACCGCCAGAGAAGGTTCCGGTGTTACGGATATTGCTCACTGCATTATTGGCAATAAGGGCCCGGTTGGCGGCTGTGCCACCGGAGTTGGTGTTATATATTCCGTATCTTCCGGGGTTGGTAATGGTGTTTTCAACAATTTCATACACCGAGCAGTTGGTTAGCCATACACCGGCACCAAAATTACTTCCCGTGGGGCTGATGTTGATTTCATTGTTTTCGATGTAGAAACTGTCCACGCGGGAGAAGTATACTCCGGTATGGTCGTTATGGTGCATCACATTGTTGCGTATCTCCACACCCAACACCTCATCGCCGCTGGATCCATTCATTCTTACCGCTGCCCATCCACCTTCAAAGTAGTTATTATCCAGTGTAATGTTCTTAATTCCACTGGCTGCAGTGGTGTATCCGGTAAAGCTTCCGGAGGCTACCAGGCCCAAATAAAGGGTGGAACTGGTTATATCTGTGATAATGTTGCTGTTTTGTATAGCAATATCGGTAGAGTGGTTATGGATGTGTACGACCCATCCGTAAGAGCCTCCGCTGGCTGCTTCAATGGCCAGACTATCGAAAGTTATGTGGGATGCTCCGTCAAAGCGAACAGTGTACCGGTCTGCGCTCACAGTTTGCTGATAGGTAAGAACGGTTTGGTCGGGGCCTGCACCTTTAAACGTGATGTTGTTGGTTGCAGATACACCGCTGGGATTTCCATCGAAAAGGACTTGTTCGTTATACGTTCCCGGAGCAACCTCAAAGGTAACGGGGCAGTTTACTCCCGCCATTTTCATGGCGTTAACCGCATCGTTAAAGCTGGTAAAGTCATCCCCTGTGCCATCACCAATGGTGTATGTTCCGCACATTTCGGGCAGTGTAAAGAAGTGGAATGGTCCGGCCCATGTGCTTTTATCTCCTGCTCCGCATGAGTCCTGGACATAGTAGTAGTAGTCGGTGAGCGGGTCCAGCCCGGTAAGGGTGTGGGGGTTGGTAGAAGTGCTTGTAATGGTTCCTTCTCCCGGTGCATCGCCCACTTTTCCATAGGCAATGATCCAGTTGGTTGCACCACCGGTGGTCCACGCCAGTTCTACACTGGTTGTGGTGAGGATGGTAGCGGTCAGGTTGGTTGGTTCGGGGCATGTCGGGGTTGCCACCTCTTCAATGATAACGTAGCCATGTCCGCTGTTGGCCCCTTCCATGTTGTTTTGGTTGGTTCCTACGTTGTATGATCCTCCTCCGCCGTATTCTACGGCATCGTAGGTATTATCGCCTCCTGAGTACCCTCCACCGCCGGCTCCATCGTTAAAGGTTCCTCCTTTTCCTCCACCACCGCCGAATCCGCCATCACCGGAAGAGCCAATGCCCCCGCCGCCGCCATTAATAAAGGCTTTGCCGTCCATGGCGGGGTCTGCAGATGTTCCGTCGGTGAGGAATCCTCCACCACCACCGCCGCCAGCGCCCTGGGTTTGATGTCCGTTACCACCGTATGGTCCACGGTTGGTGATCTTTCCATTGAGTTCACCGAAGTTGGTGCTGTTGGGAGCACCGCTTCCGCCTGCTGCCACGACCAGCGGTGTGGTATCGTTGGTGGTTACAAAGCTTCCGCCGCCTCCTGTGCCACCTGAACTGGAAGAAACGCCTGCTCCTTCCTGTCCAACCAGTATCCATAGGATATCTCCGTTGTTCAGGGTAAAGTCGCCGCTCATCATGGCGCCCAGCCCCGGAGGCTCATTGTTTCCGGGGTCACCCCCTCCTTCCGCACCATAGGCGGAAATGCTGTATGTTCCGGTGGCCGGGACAGTCCATTGCTGGATGCCTGACCCTAAGGGAGCGGTTGTTACCAGTCCGTCCAGGGGGGTGCCCGTGTACTCTGCACTGATCTCTGCCTGGGTGGGTCCGCTGGCACCGCTGGCACCGGCATTGGTAAAGAAGAATGTGCCGGGTCCGAATTCCTGCTTAGTGGTAAAAGTAAGTGGTCCGGCCCAAAGGGAGGTGTCCACATATCCGGGGCACAGTTCGGCCACATAGACATCATACTGTGTATAGGGCGATAGTCCGGTAGCCGTTGCCGTTTCAGCGGTTACATGTACAATATCTCCCAGGATCAATGGTTGTCCGTGATCTACCACCACATACATCCAGCTGTTAGTCGCTGATCCGCCGGTCCAGGTGAAGGTTGCTGTGGTTCCTGTGCTGTCCGTTAAGGCCAGGTTGGTGGGCTCGGGGAGGCTGGACTGTATGGTAGCATGGGCCGTATCGTTTACATTCACCGTGTCGGTTTGTCCGTTGGGGTTGGTGGTCCATGCCACAATATCGTATACCGCATCGGTAAAGGGGTAGCTTCCCAGTATTATTTGGTCAGTGGTGCTTCCTGCTCCGCCTATGGTATCCAATGTGCCGGTATATGTTGCCGGTGTTTGGGCTATGCCGTTTACGGTCCAGTGTACGTCTACGGAGGTGATCTGGTTTCCGCCAAAGTTTCCAATGGTGACTACCACATCATTGGCTCCGGGGCAATAGATATCCGGTTCATTGATGGATACTACGCCGGCGTCATTATGAGGATATTGTATGCTAAACTGGGGTTCAATGATTACCAGTCCGTGCCCATCCTGTACACCGGTTTGCGTAGAAGTGTTGGTAAGGGCGTATGCGGGCAGTCCGCCGTTATAGCTGGAGCCTCCTCCACCGCCATCGGCACGGCTGGAAGTGGAATTTTCTCCTCCGTCCTGGCCAACTAATCCTCCGCCATCGCCACCATAGACGTTGGAGCCTGTGGAGAAGTCTGAACCATATGTGGTATTTCCTCCATCTCCACCAAATCCCAGGCTGCCGTCAGTATTTCCGGAAGAGGTTCCTCCTCCGATGCCTCCGGCAGTTTGTGTTCCTCCAGCCCCGGAGCCTCCGGAAAGGTCACCGCCCATACCTCCACCACCACCATAGTATCCGGCACCACCACCACCGCCACCGCCGCAGCGCCAGGATGCATTGCCATCACCCGTTCCTCCACCACCACCGGCACCAACAATCAGTCGACTGGCTAGCAAGGTGTCTCCAATGCGTACATCCGAAGCACCTCCTCCGGAGCTACCGTGATGTGTGGGACAACCCGAGCCGGCAGACCCACCATCTCCGCCGCCACCAAATCCGCCTTCCGGGGGTGCAGGCGCGCCATGTCCATATTGTCCTTCCTGTCCTACGGTAACGTAAAGCATTTGACCACCGTTAAGGTTTACATGTCCGGAGGCCGAGCCGCCCTGGCCGCGGTGAGCGGCATCTACGCCACCACCTTCGGCACCAAAAACGGTGATTTTATATTCGCCCGATTGAGGGACAAGCCATTGCTGGTATCCGTTTACGGACTGAGCCAGTGGCCTGCCGCCATATTCGGCATCCAATTGGGATTGTGTGGGGCCAACAGAACCGATAGCGCCGGCATTGGTGAAACAAAAGGCCGTAGCAGGACACTGGAAAATCGTTTGCTCCGAAACCGGACCAGCCCACATGGAGGTGTCTCCCGCAGCACAAATGGAACGTACATAAAAATCGTATCCGGTAAGCACGCTTAATCCGGTCACGGTATATGGTTTGGAAGTGGTAATCGCAGTGGTTCCCGTGCCCTGGGTGAATCCGGTGTGTCCCCACTCCACCTGCCACTCTGTGGCCGAAGTGTCTGTCCAGTCTAAGTCAACCGAGCTGCCCGTTACATTAGAGGTGACAAGGTTCATGGGAGGAAAACAGGATATCCCGGCAAGTTGATAGGTGATGCGAATGTTGGGTCGCCGGTTACTGTAAGAAGTTGTAAAATTACTGGTAACGGTGGACGAACTGGATGATACGCCTGCTCCCATTCCAGTATGACTTTCATAATAATAATTGATTCCCCCAGTTGCTGTTCCGATTTTTTCATGTCCTACGGCAACTTTTAGGTTTCCTCCCGTATATATAAAGGGATTGTCCAGATTATGCATATGCCAACCGGTAGAGGAGGGTACCGTATAGGTGTTGTCAGAAAATACGGTAGTTGCCGCCGAAGTTTCTGTGGTATAATCGTTTCCGCTAACGGCAATGGAGCTTTGCGTAGTGTTCTCCATCAGGATTTCCAGGAAGTTGTTCCCGGTCATGCCGTCACTGTCGGCCTTTTCCCACTCCACACCGGTAATGGTGGCTCCGACTGGGATGCCGGAAAGCTCAGTGGCGGTGTATAAATACACATAGTTGGAATAATCAAAACCGCTGGTAGCAGTTGACCGGTAAATGGGCCCATAAAAATAGGAAGACATGGTCCCTGTACCAATGGTTTCTGTGTCAGAGAGGGTTCCACTACTAACTATGATGGTATAATCTTCCACCTCACCGTACGTATCGCAAGGGTTGCAGGGGTTGTTGGATACACAATAGTATGTAGCCATAACCCGCATGGTGGTAGTTCCGGGAGTAGCTGTTGAGGGTACGGTGACTGTTCCGGTGAAAAGCTGGGTTCCCCAGGTTCCTGAGTTCCAAGCCTCTTCCGTAACCGGATCAAAAACCCCATCCTGGTTCCAGTCGATCCAGATGGTAAAACCCTGAGCATAATTAGCAACCTGATCCGTTTGCACATGTACATCAAACGTGGAGCCGGGGGATACTTCTAAAGTGTGTGTCCCCGTATAGTCTCCGTAACCGTTGGGACTACAGCCGGAAGCCATATTGGTGATGTTCTGAATGGCTCCCGTAGTGTAAAAATCTTGGATCTGATCGCCCATGCTACAGTCAAGTGTTACAGGGCAATACTGTGCGTTGGCAATGTTTCCCCAGGCAAAGAACAGCAGGACTGTTAGTGCCGGAAGAACCTTGAGCTTTTTCCAAAAGATAATTTTTCTCATGATTAATGTTTTTAAAGATGTTTACTGAAATTGCTTGATCTTTAAAAACATTCAGGTAAGACTTCTGAGCAGTTTTCTGCCATGTTCTATTCAGAACCCGCAGAAAACCGTTCCATGTTGTAAAACCATACGTGCCCTGTAGTGATAGTGCATCACTACAGGGCACAACTTACCCATGCGGTCGAGATGAATCTGTTAGAATATCAAAATTGATGAGTAAGGATGGTTTCATAAAGCCTGAATGTTTTACAGCGGCAAATATAATCATAGAAATAAAAAAAGCAAATTTATTTTTACATCACCAGGGATGAAGTGGTGCTTTTATTGCTTGTATTATAAATAAAAAGATGTATAAATCAAAGTAAAACAGTAATAAATGTAAACCTGTATAAATTATAAAAAATTATAATATTTTTTCCCTGGGGTATTTTTCAGATAAGAAAAGAGGGGTATAAATAGTTAGTATTTTTATTGGGAGTCTGTTACTTTTGCATCTTTTTACTAATCTTAGTTATCATGTCGTTAAAATGCGGTATAGCAGGCTTGTCTTTATCGGGCAAGACCACTTTGTTCAATAGTTTGTCGTCCAACCGTGCGGAAGCCGGTGTGGGAGTAATGGCCAGGAAGTCCAACATTGGGATGTTTCATGTTCCTGATCCCCGGTTGGAGAAGTTGGCGCTTTATCAGCCCACTCGCCGGGTGGTTCCGGCCACTGTGGAATTGGTTGACATTCCCGGGATCACCCGTGGTGGGGGAAAAGAGGGGAACAAGTTTGTGTCGGATATCCGTCGCACCGATGCCATACTGCATGTACTGCGATGCTTTGATGATAGTACGGTACCTCATCCGGATGGCTCTGTGGACCCTGTTCGTGATAAAGAGAATATAGACATTGAGCTTCAGGCCCAGGATCTGGCCATGGTTGAGGGAAAGCTGTCCCGTTTGGAAAAGCAGGCGAAGAGTGGTGACCGTGAGGCCATGGAGGCGGTGCGGGTTCTGGAAAGGTACCGGGATCATCTGGAGAACCTGCAGCCGGCCCGGACGCTGGAGGTTTCCCGGCAGGAGCGCATGTATGTTAAAGAGTTGGACCTGGTCACCTCCAAGCCGGTGTTGTATGTATGTAATGTGGATGACCAGCACGCGGCAACGGGAAATGCTTATGTGGACCAGGTTCGCAACGCAATAGAAGGGGAGTCGGCGGGGATCATGGTCGTTGCCGCGGCACTGGAAGCAGAGATCGCTGAGTTGGAAGCAGAAGAAGACCGGCAGGCCTTCCTGGATGATGCAGGATTAACAGAACCCGGGGTTGACAGGCTTATCAGGGAGGCCTTTAAGCTGCTGCAATTGCGTACTTTTTTTACCATCGGGCCCGACGAGAACAGAGCCTGGACCATACGTAAAGGAATGACAGCCCGGGATGCCGCCGGCGTGATACATAGCGACCTGCAACGGGGGTTTATCCGGGCTGAGGTGATCCGTTATATCGACTTTGTGGAGCTGAAATCAGAACAAGCCTGTAAAGAAAAAGGACGATTCCGGGTGGAAGGAAAGCAGTATGTGGTGGAAGAGGGAGATATCCTCCACATACGGTTTAATGTCTGATCATCCCGTGATGGAAATCATCGCAGTGCTTGATGTGATCCTCCAAATTGGGCTTGCCCAGCTTGTGTGCCCGGATCCAGTAAGGACAGGCCTTTTCCCGGTCGCCCGTTTGGTAATAGATGGCCGTACCCATGTTGGTCCAGGCATCATAATAGGTGGAATCCAGTGATATAGCCTTCCTGTAGCTTTCCATTCCTCCCTCGAAATCCTGGCGGTTGATAAATATATTGCCCCGGTGGTAAAAGTACTCCGGCTGCTGGTCATCATAACGGATGGCTTTTTCAAAGGCTTCAAGGGCTTCATCCTGATGACCCATATGAATCAGACGAATGCCTTCACGAAAAGAATCAAAAGCTTTTTCTTCACGATTGCCGCAGGAAACGGCCAGGAACAGGATTAGACTGATAACTACTGCTTGCTTCATGGATGTTGATGGATCTTTATAAGTACATAATTTATGGAATGCATTGACTGGGCATCCGATGGGCTAAAAACAGGCTTAGCCCTGGTGAACTGCCACGCTACTCCCACCCCTCCCGACTGATAAGGGTAGTCACGGATACCATACTGGTAACGGATAAACCAGTTTAAATATTTCCTGTGCCATGTAAATTCCATACAGTATATCATGGGCCGGTTGCCATTATTCATGTAGCCCACATAGCCTCCCGGGTTGTTGTTCAGTGAGTAGTTCTCCCAGCGTGCAAGCACACCCGGTCCGTACAGAAAGGCATGGTTCTGCCGGTGGCGGTAGCTATAGGTTTGATAACAATAAAAGCCCCCATATAATATAGGTGTAATTTTTTTATGGCGGGGGATTTTGGCTTGAAGGTATGTCCCATTGCGTTGAAAAGTATAAACTACTGAAGCACTGCCGGAAGTGTACGTTTTATGTGTGCATATTATTTCTGCAGGTATTATTTAGCATTAGAAATAAAGAGGGTGAACGGTGGTGCCTTTCCGGGAGAACTCCACGGCAGGGAAAGGTATTTTGTAGAAGGACAGTATTTTAAAAACAAATTCCAGGGTTTTGGAGTTGGTGGGGATTTTCCGCCAGTTCACATCCAGTGAAAGGTAATACTGGCGGTATCTGGTGATATGGTCATAGGCTGCCGGGTTTTTGGCAGCTCCCAGTAATCCGTTGCCGCTGTATCCCAGGGCCAGGTTTATCCATGGGGGCATTGACGAGTTGCTGGTAAAGGTCATGGGGTTAAACGACAGCCAGGCGGTGTGTCCGTTATAGTCTTTAAGCATTCGTTCGGGCAGGTTGCTTCCCAAAAGTTCCGGTCTTTTTTCGGCATGCCCGCTGGAATGATAGGAGTATTTTAGCTGAATCTTTTGCTCCTGCCATGCCAGTGCCTGGGCTAAAAACACGCCGGCACCAAAGGTGTTGGCTGCCACATCCCCCATAGAAGCCCCCCATCCGGCACTGAACCCATCCAGAATCTCAATAATAGCCAGATAGGAAAAGCCGGTGACGCTTCCCCAGATAGCCGCTTTGGAGGGTTCCATCCCTGTCCAAATAAACACATCTGAAGAAATAAGGCTAATGGTATAGGTAGAAATGGCATGACCGGCTTTATCCATTTGCAGCCAGTCGGCATTATCGTTGTGAAACTGAAAGGACGATCGCTCATATTCGCTGTACCAAAGCTCATTAAGGCCAATAAGCGATCCGGCATATAGGCTGCCCTTGGAAATTAAGGCTATACGCATTCGCTGGCTATCCAGGCTATCAGAGTTGGCGGCAAGGGGATAGGCCAGGGTATTTATAATCAGCAATAAGAGGCCCAATAACAAAAACGCTCGTGGATGCATTGTTATCCGTTATTCATTTAAAAATGCTTTTAATTCTTCAAAGTACCCAGACCGGTCGGTGGTATATGTGGTTTGTGCAGTAGCTCTGCGCACGGTGTAGGTGGTTCCTTTATCTGTCATATTATCCAGGTCGCGGATCAGCCTTCGGGTATAAATGGGGTCGTCCCGGCCGGCAATAAACAAAAACCTTTTCCTTTTTGCCTGGGGGGTATTCATGGCATGGGCAGGCTCAAAGGTATTACGGTCATAACCGATGGGCACCCTCAGTGTTTTTCCTTTTTCACTTTCATAACGCTCACGGATATCATCCATGGTGTAATAGGGGGAGTCGGCAATAATATTTTTTACATGGGTGTGCATTCCCGAGCCCACTGCTATGGAGAGCCCGGCCCCAATGCCACGGCCGTAAAGGTCGATCTGGCGGATGCGGTCAACCTCCCGGATCACATAATCAATGGCCGCTTGCATGTCGGTGGCAAACTGGGTATAGATATAAAATTCACTGCTTACGGGAAAGTCATCACTTTTCCCATACCCCCGGTAATCATAGGTGAGCACATGGTAGCCCAGAGATAAAAAATCTCCGGCAATCTCAATCATTTCCTCCATGTTTCCTTTTCCATTATGGCTAAGGATAATACAGCGGATAGACCGGGCATCAGTGGCCGGAAAGTACCAGCCGAACAACTCCAGGTCATCTTCCGTGGGGATGGTGACCTCCCGGAAGTCCATCCCGTAAATATCGGGGGTGATATCGTAACTTTCTTTGGGCTCCAGGGATAAGCCCTGAAAAGGGATGAGCAGGGCAAAAAGAAAAATAACGCCCGGGATCAAAAAAGTAGGTTTCATAGATGGTTGATATTTTAAATGTGGTTAATACTGCGGATAATTAAAATGCCGCCTGACAGTCAGTACGGGCTCAACGGATATTCTTTTTATGTTAAAAGGGTGATGAAAAAACCGGATACAAATCTACAGTTTTTTTAAAAACCCCAAAATAATCACCGGTATATCCTTTGTCGATTTAAGTGGCGGTGGTAGGCGCGTGATTTGTTGTTGTGCTCCCTTAATGTTTTTGAAAACTCATGATATCCGGGTCTGGATGCACTGGCCACAAAAAACAGGTAGCTGTGGTTTTCATAGTTGAGCACTTTGTCAATGGCTATGGGTTCCGGCATGCTGATGGGTCCCGGAGGTAGCCCGGGGTGCATATATGTATTATAGGGTGAGGGGATTGTTTTATGTTTGTTAAGTACTCGTCGTATGCTCCAGTCGCCGGCGGCATATTTGAGCGTAGGGTCAGCCTGCAGCTTCATGTTTCGCTCCAGGCGGTTGATAAACACCCCCGCGATGCGGGCCATTTCTGACACCTTATTGGTTTCTTCCTGGACAATGGATGCCAGGGTAGCCACCTTATGAGGGGTGAGGCCTGTCTGTTCAGCCTTTCTTCTTCGCGTTTCGTTCCAGAAGCTTTGGTGCTCACGGTGCATGCGCCTGATAAATCCCCGGGCACTGGTAGTCCAGTAAAACTCATAAGTGTTTGGAATAAAAAAGGCCAAAGGGTCTGGCGTGTGTCCCAGTAGCTCTTCCCAGAGAGCCTGGTCATTAACGGCCTCCATTATCTCTGCCGAGTCGATCTGAAGCTGATTGCCTGCACTCCGGGCCATCTCTTCAATCATGCGGATGTTGTTAAAGGTCACGTTAACCGGGGTCTGAGATCCCGACCTGAGCGTGTTCACCAGCCGGTTAAGGGTAATGTCCGGGGGAATCCGGTAATGACCCGGATGGATATTCTCCGGAAGTTTCTTTGCACGGGCGGTGCGATGAAAAAGAACCGTGTCGGAAACCACACCTTTGGAAAAAAGGGAGTCACAAAGAGCCCGGTAACCGGAAGAAGAGGGGATATATAGATAAACAGGCTGACTGTGAGTGCCTGCCCGGTCAATAAAAACCGACTTGTAGGTGATATAAAGGTATATCCCTAAAGAAATAAGCAGAAGCAGAAATAAACCCAAAATGCCTGTTATGATTTTTGTTCGCCTTTTCATCTGTTTATAATTTTCTATATTGCTTAATATCTGATAGTTGTATTATCGACACCACAGCGAATCCCGAATTCTCGGGACAGGTCCCGAAGGGGTGACATGATTATTTCTTCGCCTCCTCGCATCATTTCCCGGCGCGCGCCCCCGGCCCCTAAA
>PWNQ01000033.1 GCA_003557725.1 Bacteroidales bacterium
CCTGTTGGGATTCGGGACGCGTGTGAGTGTTTTTAAGAATTTTGGAACGGCCATGCTCCATGTGGATGGTCTTCAGGTTGAGTTTGTTGGTGCCCGCAAGGAGTCTTATGGCCGCGATTCACGCAAGCCGGTGGTGGAAGACGGCACGCTGGAAGATGACCAACTGCGGCGCGATTTCACCATTAACGCCATGGCCATAAGCCTCAACGGCCATACCATTGGACAGCTATCCGACCCGTTTGACGGGCTAAAGCACCTGGAAGAACGCATCATAAAAACTCCCGGCGACCCGGAAAGGACCTTTAGCGATGACCCGCTCCGGGCCATGCGAGCCATCCGGTTTGCCAGTCAACTCCAGTTTAATGTGGACCCAGCCACCTGTGAAGGACTTATAAACACAGCCCACCGTCTTAAGATCATCTCCAGAGAACGGATATCCGAAGAGCTGAACAAAATCATGTTAAGCCCTAAACCCTCCAAAGGCTTCCAAATGCTGCTGGAAGCCGGACTGCTGGAGCAATTTCTGCCAGAACTGGTGAGCATGCAAGGCGTGGAAAGGCATAAAAAGCAGAGCCATAAAGACAACTATAAACATACCCTGGAAGTACTGGATAACCTGGCCGCCATGGATGCAAACCTGTGGCTCAGATGGGCCGGGCTATTGCATGATGTGGGAAAACCGCTAACAAAAAAGTACTCCAAAACAACCGGATATTCGTTTCACGGCCACGAAGTAGCGGGGGCAAATATGGTGCCGGACATTTTTAAAAGGCTGAAAATGCCCCTGAATGACAAGATGCGCTACGTAAAAAAGCTGGTGTACCTGCACCTGCGCCCCTTGGCACTGGTGGAAGACGGTGTCACTGACTCAGCCATCCGGCGATTGCTCTTTGAAGCAGGAGACCATGTGGATGACCTGATGAAACTGTGTAAAGCGGACATCACCTCCAAAAATAAAAATAAAGTGGTCCGATACCGCAGTAACTTTGAACATGTGGAAGAAAAGCTCAGGGAAGTGGAAAAAAAGGACCGGCTGAGAAACTGGCAACCCCCCATCAGTGGGGATATGATCATGGATACCTTCGCACTGAAGCCTTCCAAACCAGTGGGAGAGATAAAAACCGCCATCCGGGAAGCCATCCTGGACGGAAAAATTGATGGATCCTTTGAAGAAGCATACGACTATATGGTCCAAACAGCAGCCCAAATGGGACTAAAGCCAGTAAAAAACAACAAAGACCAGTGATCTTATGCGGCAACACCCACACACCCTGCTAATCGTCAGCGGCCCCACCGCCTCAGGGAAAACATCCGTGAGCATTGAGCTGGCCAAAGCTTTGCAAACACATATTATCTCCGCCGACTCCAGACAGTTCTACCAGGAAATGAATATCGGTACCGCCGCACCTACACAAGACCAACTTCAACAAGCTCCACACCACTTTACCGCACACCTGTCTATTCACCACCATTATAATGTATCCCAGTTTGAAAAACAAGTGCTCAACAAGCTAAATCAACTGTTTCCCAAACACCCGGTGGTGGTGATGACCGGCGGATCCGGACTGTACGTGGATGCCGTATGCAAAGGAATTGACCATATGCCCAATATCCCCGGGCATATAAGGCAAAAAGTGAACCATGAAACAGAAATGCAAGGGCCGGAATACCTGAGAAAAGTTTTAAAAACAAACGATCCACAATATTATGAAGAAGTAGACAAACATAACCCCAACCGCATGAAACGAGGAGTGGAAGTGTTCCTGGCTACCGGAAAGCCTTTCTCCTCTTTCCGGAAAAATATACCTGCCCAACGTAACTTTAATATACTACATGCAGGACTGTTGTGGAACCGGGAAACCCTGAACCAACGCATCCACCAACGCACCAACCTGATGGTTGAACAAGGCTGGCTGGATGAAGCAAAACAACTCTACCCCCACCAGCACTTGAATGCACTGAAAACCGTAGGATATAAAGAACTGTTCCTGCACCTGGAAGGAAAATATACGCTGGAAGAAGCCATAGAAAAAATAAAAACTCAAACCCGACGATATGCCAAAAGACAAATGACCTGGCTGAGAAAAAATACGGATATACAGTGGATCGATTGCGAAAAAGGACTACCCCAGGCGATAGATAGTATTCTTGAAATAACTGATAACCACATTAAAAGAGAAAAGTGAAAAGAGAAAAGTGAAAAGTGAAAAGTGAAAAGTGAAAAGTGAAAAGTGAAAAGTGAAAAGTGAAAATTCCGTCCCGCCGCCGCGGGGGGAGGGTGCGAATTGGTGAAGAGAGAATTCGGGGCCGGGCCAGCCCACGGTTTCTTACTATGGGAAAGCGTTGTTGAGACCAACCATTGACGGCAATTTTCCCGAAACTGGAAACCCGAAACAGACAATCATCCGTAGATCGCACAATATGAAACACAAAAGACCATTAAACGTGAACAACATAAAAATTTTAAACACATGAAGAATTGGAAGCCAGCACTTACAGGAGGGATAGCCGTTAGCTTTTCGGCTGCATTGTGGGGTCTTGACGGGGTGGTACTTACTCCGCGTCTTTATAACCTGGAGGTGCCCTATGTGGTATTTATGTTACACCTCCTTCCCTTTATACTAATGAACCTTTTCCTTTATAAACATTACCGTCATATAGGTCGTATGACGTATAATGATTTGGGTTCGTTTTTTCTGGTGGCATTATTCGGAGGGGCCCTGGGAACCATATCCATCGTCCAGGCACTGTTTCTGGTAAATTTTCAAGAGCTATCTGTGGTCGTGTTACTACAAAAACTACAGCCGGTATTTGCCATAATTTTGGCGGCGCTGATCTTAAAGGAGCGTGTACACCGCCGGTTTTATTTTTGGGCCATTATGGCTATTATTGCCAGCTATTTTCTCACTTTCGGATGGAGCCTACCGGTGGTAAGCCGACTGGAAAAGCTGCCTATGGCTGCCGGGTTTGCCCTGCTGGCCGCCTTCTCCTTTGCCCTGGCCACCGTCATGGGGAAGAAAGTATCCTATAAGCACAACTTTAAAACGGTTACCTTCGTCAGGTATGGCCTCACATCAGCCATCCTCCTTCCCGTAGTGATCATCAACGGAAGTTTTTTTCAACAAATCCCCGTAACGACCCCGGAAAACTGGATTATCTTTTTGATTATCGGTGCAACAACCGGCTCCGGAGCCATCTTTCTCTATTACTTCGGACTTAAAAGGGTAAAAGCCATGGTGGCTACCATCTGTGAACTGTTCTTCCCGCTGTCAGCCATCCTGCTGGACTACCTTATCAATGACAACCAACTGACCGCCATTCAATGGGCCAGCGCCGCAGCTCTGATCACGGCGGTGATCAGTATTAACCTGCAACAGAAGAAAAATAATGGGTAGGTAGTAGAGACGCAATACATTGAAGTCGCTAAAGCCCCTGCGGGTCTGGCGGAGGCGGCGGAATTGTGGGGCGGCGGCAACGGGGCCGGCGGGGTGGAATTGCCTACTGCCGGGGGTGGCGGCGGCGGGCGCTGCTCTCACCGGTTCAACACCACCACCTTTTCCCTTCTCACCTTCTCACCGGTAGACAGCTCTAACCAATATACGCCGCTGCTATAGGCCGACATATCCAGGGTGAAGCGTTGGGTTTGGGCCGGGACATCCCATTTTTGGAGCAGTTTCCCCTCCGGACTGTAAAGGCGCAGGTTAG
>PWNQ01000035.1 GCA_003557725.1 Bacteroidales bacterium
GGCGAGGAATAAATACCTTGCCAAAGCGCGCCAGCAACGGGCCCAAAACCATTACCGACCCACGAAGGCTGCCCGCACGGCTGCGGAAGGCTGAAGTGCGCAAGTAATCCAAATCTACATCTGAAGCACAAAAGGCATACTCCCCTTCTCCCAAACGCTCCACCGATACGTTCATCTCCCCAAGCAAAGTGATCAGGTTGTTCACATCACGGATGTCCGGGATATTGTCTATCACTACCCGCTCAGAAGTGAGCAATACGGCATTGATCACCTGCAATGCCTCGTTCTTGGCTCCCTGGGGAATCACATCCCCCGACAAACGGGCGCCGCCTGTTACCTCAAATGTGTTCATAACATCCTGTGTTTTTATGAATGCAAAAGTAAAAAAATCTTTCCATTTTTTTTATAATTTTGCACACTTTTAATCAGCTTGGCAAGCAATTTGCAAATGAGCGCATAAATAGGATTATAAAATTATGATCATGAGAAGGAAGAATCAAAATAGCAAGCCGCCTACCGGTGACGGGGTGCGGGATCCCCGGCAGGGCAGTGCCCCTGATAGCGGGGAGCAGCACCAGGATAGTGGCACCATAGGGCAGCACACCCGGGGAGACAACCCCGGAGAGGAAGAGCAAAAGGCTGCAGAAACGTCAGGGAATGATGAAAAGGCTGCAGAAACGTCAGGCCCCAGTGACGGCCACGGAAAAGAAAATACACACCCCGGAGAGGGCGAAAAACACTCATTGCAGAAAAAGGTGGACGAGCTTACCGACAAGCACCTGCGCCTGTATTCTGAGTTTGATAACTACCGAAAGCGCAGCGTACGCGAAAAGGCCGACCTGCTGAAGTCTGCCGCCGGGGAGCTGATCAAAGAGATGTTGCCAATGCTGGATGACATGGAAAGAGCCCTGGATACCATCCCCGAAAACCAACAGGAAGCCCGCAAAGGAATGGAGCTCATACATCAAAAACTGAAAGACCTGCTGAGAAAAAAGGGCCTGAAAGAAATGGAGGCCATAGGGAAACCCTTTGACACCGACTACCATGAGGCCATCACACAGATCCCTGCCCCGCAGCCGGAGATGAAAGGAATGGTGGTGGACGTGGTGGAAAAAGGATATTTCCTCCATGATAAAGTGTTGCGATATGCAAAGGTGGTGGTGGGCAAATAAATAGTGGCGGTTGGTAAATAATTGAAATAGGATATAGTTTTTATGGCACAGCAAGATTATTACGAAATACTGGAAGTTTCCCGGAGTGCCAGTCCGGGAGAGATAAAGAAGGCATACCGCAAGAAGGCGTTGGAGTATCATCCCGACCGCAATCCGGGCAACAATGCCTCTGAGCAGCAATTCAAGGAGGCTGCAGAGGCCTATGAGGTGTTGCGTGACCCCGACAAGCGCAGCCGTTACGACCGCTTTGGCCATGCCGGCGTGAAAAACGGGGGGGGGGGCTTCGGCGGGGCGGCAGGCATGTCGATGGATGACATCTTTAGCCAGTTTGGCGATATCTTTGAAGGCTTCGGGTTTGGAGGTGGCTTCGGAGGGGGCGCCACCCGGCGACGCCGCCCCAACCAGGGCAGCAACCTGAGGGTGCGCGTGAAGCTCTCCCTGGAAGAGGTGACCAACGGCGTTAACAAAAAGATCAAGGTAAAGAAGTACCTCAAATGTGAGCCCTGCTCCGGCAGTGGTGCCAAAGGGGCAGAGGCATACGATACCTGTGGCACCTGCCATGGCAGCGGGCAGGTGGCCCGCGTGACCAACACCATACTGGGGCAGATGCAGACCGCTTCCCCCTGTCCTGCCTGCGGTGGCCAGGGGCAGACCATACGCGAAAAGTGCCCCTCATGCGCCGGAAACGGCGTGATAAAGGGCGATGACGTTATCTCTGTGGATATACCCCCGGGAGTAGATGACGGCATGCAACTGTCGGTAGCCGGAAAAGGAAATGCCCCCGCAAGGGGTGGCGTACCCGGTGACCTCATCATCCTGGTGGAGATAAAAACCCATGAACACCTGCAACGCGACGGCAACAACCTGCTGTATAACCTGTATGTCTCCTTCCCGGAAGCCGTTGTGGGTACCACCGTCACCGTGCCTACCATCGACGGTAAGGTGAAGCTGAAGGTGGAGCCGGGAACCCAGCCGGGAAAGATTCTGCGACTGAGAAATAAAGGCATACCATACCTGCAGCAACGGAGCCGCGGAGACCAGCTTATCAATGTGAACGTATGGACACCGCAGCAGGTGAGCAAAGAAGAAAAGGAAATGATGGATAAACTGAAAGACTCAGACAACTTTAAACCCGACCCCGGAAAGGGAGAACGCAGCTTCTTTGACAAGATGAAAGAGTACTTTTCGGGCCGGTAGCCACGTGCTGTCGCTCATCAACCCACCCCTAAACATATACAGGCATGGCCATTATTGAAGTAAAGGAAGTCGTCAAGCAGTTTACAGGCCATTTGGCCCTGGACCGGGTGAGCATCAGCGTGCCTCCCGCCAGCGTGTTTGGCCTGCTGGGGCCCAACGGCGCCGGAAAGACCACCCTGATACGTATTATCAACCAAATCACACGCCCCGACACCGGACAGGTGCTGTTTAAAGGCGAAAGACTGCACCCCAAACACGTGGACCGCATCGGATACCTGCCCGAAGAGCGAGGACTGTACAGGAAAATGAAGGTGGGAGAGATGGCCCTATACCTGGCCATGCTCAAAGGACTGACCAAAACAGTGGCCCGGGAAAGACTGGACTACTGGTTTAAAAAGTTTCAGATCATCGACTGGTGGGGACGAAAGGTGGAAGAGCTGTCTAAAGGAATGCAACAAAAGATACAGTTTATTATCACCATTATCCATGAACCCGAGCTGCTTATATTTGATGAGCCCTTCTCCGGGTTTGACCCCATCAACCAGTCGCTGCTTAAAGAGGAGATACTCAAACAAAAGGAACGGGGAGTGGCCATTATCTTTTCCACCCATAATATGTCGTCCGTGGAAGAGATCTGCGACCAAATCGCCCTGATACACCAGTCTAAACTGGTGCTGCAGGGACCCGTAGAGGAGCTGCGCCGAAGCCACAAAAAAAATGAATATATGGTGGAGCTGAAAAACTGCCTGTACCCGCCACAAACCGTGGGAAACCACCGAATCAACGTGGTAAACCACCACCAAAAAGACGGACTCCTCTCCATGCGCATAAAGGTGGAAGAGGACGTGACCGCCAACGAGTTTATAAAAGGACTGATGACCTGCGGTGAAATCCATAGCTTTAAGGAAATACTCCCGTCAATGAACGATATATTTATCCAGAACGTAAGCGAAACCCCCCGGTAAAACTGTGTGTTATGAGCAAGATTAATCTGATTGTCAAACGGGAGTACTTGTCCCGGGTACGGAAGAAGTCCTTTATTGTGATGACCGTGATCGGGCCCTTACTGTTTGCGGCCTTGCTGGTTATGCCTGCTTATCTGTCTACTAAAAGTGACGATCACAACCTGGTGGGCGTGGTGGACGACACGGGCTTATATTATAAGTCGCTCCAGAATAGTCGCTCTGTGGAGTTTCGCTATCTGGACATGTCCCTGGAGGAGGCCCGGGAGGGCTTCTCGTCCCGGGAGGAGAACGCCCTATTGTATATCCCCGTAACCCATAGCAGCCGACAGGGAGAAGCAGTGCTGTTTTATCGGGCCAACCAACCCAGCCTGGTGGTGCAGGAACACGTGCGCAACCAGATGAGCGACCGCCTGGAACGAGAACTTATTCGTAATGAGCTGGGAATAGACCCTGCCGTGCTCCAGGGTATCAGCCCCGGAATAAACCTGTCTACCATAGATATGGATACCGGAAAGACTAGCATCGCATTGCTAACCACCGGACTGGGATTCTTTGGCGGAATACTTATCTATTTCTTTATATTTATATTTGGCTCCCAGGTGATGAGGGGCGTGCTGGAAGAGAAAACCAGCCGCATCGTGGAGGTGATCGTCTCCTCTGTGAGACCCTTTCAACTGATGATGGGCAAGATCGCCGGAGTGGCCCTGGTGGGACTGACTCAGTTCCTGCTGTGGGTGGTGCTTACCTTTATCATCGTTACTGTGGTGCAAGTGGCTAGCCCCGCACTGCTGGACCCCGCCGCAGACCAGGATAAAACGGTGCGCGAGACTGGCGTGGTAATGCCCCAGGGAATATCCCAGGACATGCTCTCCGAAGGGGAACAGGTGGACGCATCTAACAGGGTGGCAACACTGGCACAAGGACTGCAGGCTATCAACGTGCCGCTTATGCTGGGCGCTTTCTTGTTTTATTTTATCTTTGGATACCTGCTATATGGAGCACTGTTTGCCGCAATTGGGTCGGCCGTGGATAACGAAGCCGATACCCAACAGTTTATGCTGCCTATCACCGTGCCTCTGCTGCTGTCTATTATCATGGCATCCTTTATTATGCAAAGCCCCGGAGGACCCGTGGCGTTCTGGATGTCTATTATCCCATTTACATCTCCCGTGGTGATGATGATACGAATACCTTTTGGCGTGCCCGTATGGGAAGTGGGCCTGTCAATTACCCTGCTTATCCTGGCTTTCCTGGGGGCCGTATGGCTGGCCGGAAAAATATACCATACCGGTATACTAATGTATGGAAAGAAAGTGACCTATAGAGAACTGTGGAAGTGGATACGGCAGAGTAGGTAGCGTGTGGCATAGGGCATAGGGCAGAGGGTGTGGTGAGTAGAGTGTAGTGCTTAGGGTGTGTAGGGTAGATGGTAGGGGGCAGATGGCTGGGGCAGATGGTGTTTGTTAGAATCGTAGGGACAGGCCAATGTTCATGGCGTACATGCTTCCATATCCCCCTTCGGCGAAGATGCCTACCAAACGGTTGAAGTAGTAGCGCCCACCCAGATGAACACCCCATACCACCGCGTTGTCATCTTTGGGGTCTCGTTGCGTAACACCATGGGGTGTGGAGTATTCGGAACTGACGATCTGGTATCCCAACGTGCCCGCACCATAAAGATGGAAACTGTGTCCGGAGGCCAGATAGTAATATCCCCGGGCAGCAGTGAACAAATAGGTGTAGTCCCAGGTAAATTCATCCCCGGAGTAGTTCCGTGTGACATCAGACGAGCTGCCATAACCCACAAATAAACCCGCCGCAATGTTGTCTGTATCCTCAAATAAACCGTAACTAAACGTGAAACCGGTTACCGGCATCTTGGTGTCGCCCTGAAGAAGAGATACAGGAGCAATGCCCACGCAAAGATTGGCATCCCCAAGATCGTAATGCTGACCATATGATAACACCACGGAAAATACACTGAATACTAATGCCATTAATGTCTTTTTCATCTTTTTTTGGTTTTATTTATTGATTATGATATATGAGGCCGGTCTAAAAATATACATTTTCACATCCGCTGAAAATCAAAAGTAACCTTTTTAGATTGGACTCATATATTGTGGAGCGCAAAAATACAAATCAAATTGATAAAAGAAAGGAAAAAATAAACCCCCATCAATCTCCCATCAATCTATCATCAATCTATCATCAATCTCCTCCAATCTCCCACTCCTTGCGTGGATTTTTTTATTTTTTAATTTCTATCAAATCTCTTATCTTTACCCCCAAAAAAAAGGAGGCTATTATTATGACAAGGTTATTGATTTTCCTTTCCCTGGTGGTGGTTTTTCTTGCTGTATCCTGCAGCAAGGATGACCCTTCATCCGTCCGGGATGGTGGTAATGGCACCGGTGATGGCCTGGTGGAGGGGTACCGGCCCATATATATGGCGCCGGAGGCGGCCAGAACCATTGAAGTGACCGGTGTGGAGCCGCTGGAGAACCCCGGAAAGATCTTCTGGTACCATAACTTTATGATGCTCACCGATCAGCGAAAAGGTGTGCATGTTATTGACATCTCCAACCCGTCCAGTCCTCAAAAGCTGAACTTTATCAGCATCCCCGGAGTGAACGATGTGGCTGTAAAAAACAGCTTTCTCTATGCCGACAACATCACCGATCTGGTGGTGATGGACATCTCTAATGTGTATGATATTTCTTTTGAAACCCGTGTAAAAAACGTCTATCCTACTACCAATCAGATGTATCCGCAGCATGCTACCGGATACTTTGAATGCGTGGACACCACCAAAGGCCTGGTGGTAGGGTGGGAAAAAACAATGTTGGAGGACCCCAAATGCAGACGATAAACTTTTTAAACAAAGGAAAATGGCGCTTTTATATAATGGCTGCCATCCTGATCATCGTTCCCTTCGCCTGTGATAAGTCGCCCATGGAATCTGGTTCCGATAGCAAATCAGCCGGTGAAGGGAAAGGAGGCTCTATGGCCCGCATGACCATCCTGGGCGATTATCTCTATGCTGTGGATGGCACTTCTCTCAAAGTGTTCCATGTGAAAAACCCACAATCACCGCAGTATAAAAACGATGTACATATTGGAAGGGATATTGAAACCATCTTTGGCTTTAACAACTACCTGTATATCGGTTCGGTTTCTGCCGTATATATTTATGATGTGGCTCAGCCCCAAAGCCCGGTGCTGATCAGTACCATCCGGCACGTACTCAGCTGCGACCCCGTAGTGGCCAACGATACCATCGCTTTCTCCACCATCCGATCAACCAGCGAATGCCGATTCAACCAATGGGAAGCTAACCAACTGCTGGTGCTGGACGTGTCTAACATGAAAAACGTGGAGAAAACACATGCCTATCATCTGAACTTTAGCCCCTTCGGGCTGGGCCTTAAAGATACTACCCTGTTCCTGTGTAAAGGGGATCAAGGAGTGGAGCTGCTGGACATCAGAGAGGTGGCTGAAAAAGACAGCCACAGCCTTAATCCATTCAACCAAATCACCGGAACACATGCCTTCGATGTGATCATCCATGAAAACTTGCTCATGCTGGTGGGTGACGACGGACTGGTGTTCTTTGATATCTCCGACCTGTACAATATCACCGAGCTGTCACGCATCATCCCCGACTAAATGAAAGGACCGGACCCCTTCAATAAAAAAGCATAAACGTCAGAAAATAAGTAATATAAAAAAATTATAAACATATGAAGGCCATAGTTATTTCGTTGGTTATGCTGTTCTCATGTCCGTTATGGGTAAATGGGCAGGGCAGTGCTTCCTTTTCCGACACCACCAACATCCATCATTACATGAAGGTTCATCTCACCAGTGTGTTTGATTATGAGCCTGCCTTACAGTTTGGCTATTCTTATCCTCTGGGCATTGGCCGTTCCCGGTTGCAGCATGAGGTTGGTTATGTCACCTGGAATCCATTATGGCAGCCCTGGGAGGACAGGGACATTTCCTACCGCGGCGTACGTTTCCGCAGTCAGTACCGTTATTATTACCTTACCTACAGTGCTATACAGCGTATAGAGGAGCGTAGTGAGCCCCGCCGGTTTCTGCGTACTTACGTGGCTGCCGATCTTATGTACAAGTATGGTTATGTGGAGCGTGAGGACGAGGTGGCCCGGCTGGGTGGAGCCTATTTTGAGTCCCTGAACATAGGTACCCAGAAGCATGTGGTTGCCTTTCATGTGATCATCGGGCGGGAAGCTGAACTGTTTGCCGGCAGTAAAACCATCCTGGACTACTACATTGGCCCGGGAGTACGATATAAGTCGCTGGTATCTGATCCCTCCGACCTGGACTGGGAAGACCGGTCACCATTTTTCTATGACCAGCTAGACTGGCCCATTTCCCTTAGCTTTATGGCAGGGGTGCAGCTGGGACTCACGGTAAGATAGCCACTATGGCACCCATCAACCCGCCCCGCGCGCGCCCCTCTAACTCCCCTAAAGGGGAGGACCGGGCCAACCCACGGCAGCTTGCAGTAAAGAAATGTTGGTGAGCCAATCATGCGCGATGGCCTTCCCCTTTAGGGGTTAGGCGCGCACGCCGGGAGAAGGATATTATAATGCCACCCCCAATCCTCGGAGCCTGCTTTACGGATGAATAATTATCCTCCGTACAGAATATTTTTCTTTTGCATCCTCAATACGGAATAAATTTTATTTTTGTATCCTGAGTCGGGTCTAAAAAGTTACTTTTGGTTTTCGGCGGCTTTTTTTCCTGGCCGGCATCATACTCAAAAACCATTATCTATGAAGCGATCCTTTCCTCTGTTCATCTTTTCTTTGCTGGTAATAAGCCTTTCCGGGCAGTCGCGGGTGGAGCCCGGCATTACCTTGCGCCCTTCTTTGTCTACCATTAACAGCGGTACTTATGACAAGGGGTATCAACACACTTTCACTTTTAGTTATGGGTTGGACTTTATTGTTTTCGGCGATCGCATGGCCTTTTCATACGGCCTTTTGCAGCTATCGGGAGGGGCAACCTACCAAATGGAACATACCACGGTGGAAAAACCGGAGGGCACCAATGAATTTATTGATATGAAGATCCGGGTAAAGGCCATTTCCGTACCTGTGTCCATGTATTACCTGTTTCCATTGGGGGACCATCTCTTATTGATGCCCGGGGCAGGCGTTTATTCCAATATGATATACGCTCAGGAGCAGGTGGTGCTGCCGGGTAGCGATATAGAGTGCATCGAGCCGGGGTTTTTCACCTTTGAGCCCAATGTCATCCCCTGTACCACCTCCCTATCCCTTTTTGAGGCTCATTATTTTGCTGTGACCCCATTGTTGGGGGTGAGTCACAGCATTGGAGATCATTTACGGCTTCGGGCCACCGCGGGTTATTTTATTCATCTGAGACAAGACCGCCCTTCGCAATACCATGCCTATACGCCGCGGCTCAGGTCCTTTACCCTGGCCTTTACCCTAAACTACCGGCTCAATTAGCAGCAGCAGTTTAAGGCTAAGCCGGTGTTCAGCGGAAGCAAGCAGAGGGGGTTATTCCGGGCTATTCTCTTTCAGTGCATTTTCGATATGTACGAAGTAGCTTTTTTCTATGCTGTATATAGTGATCTGGAAGGTATAGTTATCCGGACTTTTATCCAGCAGCATTATTTCCGGTTTTTTTACCAGCGACACCCATGGCAGGCTGAGGATATGTGTTTTTAGTGAGTCTGTGGTTTGGTATACCGTCTTTTTTGCCGTCACTTTCATGGTAAATGTATGGCTTTGGATCTTATCGGCCGGGTGTGATCGTATGATCTCCTGGTTGATGATCTTTGCCCATGGCAGGTAGATGCTTTGCCCCTGGTCGGTTTCCAGCACCAACGACCGGTATCCCATGCGTTGTATTTTTCCCTGGTAGTCCAGTGTTTTGATGGGTTCCCCTGTCTTCAGGTCCCGGTTCCACCGCATTACGATTCCTGCGATCAGGTGCCTGAGTGTAAACCAGCTAAACCATATCATGGTCATTACAAGAATTATTCCCAGCGTTATGGCCACATAAATATTATGGCGGATAAACCATCCCACGCCCCATATCAGGAAGGTGAGCCACAGCAGCACTTCTGCGGCAGGCAGGTGGTGCAGCAGCCGGCTTTTCCAGGCTCTTTTTACGGGCAATGCGGGCACCAGGTAGTGCAGCAGACGAAAGATAAGGGCCAGAACAATGGCCATAATGATAAACAGGTATACGGCCCGGGTGGAAAAGTAGGCTTCTAATTGTGGCATGATCAAAGGAATTTCATTTCGTTCAACTTGGTGGTCAGATGGGGATAAATTGTGGGGTTGATCTCATATATTTCTTTTCCGTTTTCGGTGATCACTCCGGTCAGCGCCAGGGTTTCCAGTCGTCGTAAGGCTTCTTCTTCGGGGATTTTCATCAGGCGGCTCAGCTTGTCTGCGTTAAGGCGTCGGTGTAAGACGATCTGCAGCAGTGTGATATGCCAGTATGTCTCCATCTCTTCCACCAGGGTCATGTCTGGCATCTTTGGCTTTTTCACTGTGATCACGCCGTTGTTAAAGGCGGAGATATGGTTTATCCACGACCGCAGGGCCACGCCAATATTGCCCCGGGAGCTGTTAAAGTGCCTGGAAAACAGCTTTCCCTGCTCCCACAGGCGCACTTGGTTATCCGTGCGTTTGCCCAGCCGGTAGCTTAAATTCCCGGCGTGGTGGCGCACCATAATGGCTTGGTGCAGGGCTCCTGCATCCATGGGGTCGCACTCCAGCAGGCTCAAAAAGCGATGCTGGATATCTTTCATCTTGTTCACCAGCGAGAAGCAGTATGTATCCATGGTGAGGATAAACAGGCATCGTGGGGCGTGGCGGCGGGTGAGCTTAAGTATGAGCTCAATGATCTCCAGCCCCTGCGGGGTGCGTTCCCACCACAGGTCCACATCTTCCAGCAGCACCACTGCATTTTCCGGCAGGCTGCCAAAGAGCGTGTCATAGTCGCCGCTGCGCTCGGTGGCAGTGATGAGCGCCTGCTTGAAGGTGGTGTGGCTCACCGAACCATGGTGTGGAGGGGTCACTATAAACAGGCTGCTGTTATAGAGAAACTTGTTTACAATGTATTGGGCCAGGAAGGATTTGCCGCTATAGCGTTCTCCATGGATAAGGATGCTGCCCTTATGGCCGCTCTGATATCTGCGGATGGCCTGTTGGGCCTGGACCAGCTGGCTGTTGCGGCCAACCCAGAAGTCGTTGAGGTAGTTCTGGCGGCGTAAAAACAATTGACGGTAATAGAAGGGCAGGTTGTGAATCACCTCTGTGGCGCCGCCAGACTCTTCTATCATGTTGAGCATCAGTTCGCTCCGGTTAGTTTCCGGCTGCTCACGGCGAAACTTCCGCGCCAGCAGAAGGCCGCGACTGCGACGGTATAGCATGCGGCTCAGAGAAACCACCAGACCACGCCGAACCCCTTGCAGCTTGCTGCGGAGCCGCCGTGAGGGACGGTCCTTTTCCAGGGAACGGGTGTACTGGCGCGAGTGAAGGGCCTTATGGCGAAATACCGGATACTCCAGGTTGTCTGTAAATTGGTTTACCTGTTGTTGCAGTTGCAGCAAAGCTTCATTTTGCATGATGCGGGTTTTCTCCACAACGGCACGAATGTTCTGATAGTGTTTATATATCAAGGCCGAACGGCTCTCCTGGTCGCCCTCCCGGCCCGTTTCATCCAGGCGATAGTCCAGTATGCGCAGCAGCTCCTGGATGGCCCGGTTGTTTCGGCTGATTTCTTCCGGCAGCTGGCGCGTGAGCGCCTGCAGCGGTGCGATGAGCTGGTTCTGGATCAAATAGTCCAGAAAGTGATGGGTGGATAGTCGTACGGTCTCAACATTATAATATTGTGCATTGTCAAAGTCGTTGAAGCTGTCTTCGCTCATCAGGGTAATATGTGCAGGAAAAATGCGTGCTCCCAGCCGGATGCGCTTGGTGGCCGAGTCCAGCACCGTACGAAAGAAGGCATGATAGGCCGTATCCGGATCCATCTCCAAAAACTTCCCCGGCAGGTTGGGGTTGAGGTGCAGCTTATGCACCTGTTGCAGCACTTCTTCCTGCTTTTCGCCCACCCTCTTTCCCAGCTTTATCTCTACTTCCTGGCTGATATCTTTAAAGATGATCTGGATACGGGTGCTGAAGTTTTTCAGATAGGCATCCAGGATGGCTGCATTGAGGAGCAGTACCTGGTTTTTGTGCCACTTTTCCGGCAGACCGCCCAGCCATCGATAGGTTCTTTTCAGTAGCTTACTTTTGCGGTGTACCACTTTCAGTTTGTCTTTACGGCACTGGAAGGGGCTCATCTTTTCAGAAACCTTTTCCAGGGCCTGGATACACAGGCTTTGTGCTGTGGGCAGCAGGCTTTCCACTGAGCTCTTTTGGGCTTTTACCAGGTTTTTTACCGATTCCAGCGCATCAAAAAGCAGCTGACGCCGCAGGTGGTCGTCGTTGACGGGTGCCTTTTCCTCCTTATTGATAAGCCCTTCAAAGCTGGTATAGATCTTTTCGATGGTCTTTTGTGCCTCTACGGCAAACTGTGCGGTGATGCGTCCCAGGTTTTCCAGAGTTACGTTAAGCACCTTGTGGTCTGCCAGGGGGAACTGCTCCTGCAGTAGTTCCTGGTAGGGGATGGTATATTGGGGTTTGGCTCCCAGCATCTTTTTCGCCAGTTGGCGGCGTATCTTTTCCATTTTCACGGTGAGGGAGTCCCGGGATTGCACCTGCAGGGAATGGTCGTTTAGGTGGATGCGCACCATGGTCGGGCTGTTGGCTATGGCTTTTCCTGCGGCTCTAAGGTACGTGGTCATGCCATCTTCCAGCACTTTTCGCTGTCTTGCCAGGCTGCTTTCCCGCATATCCATTAGCTGCTGGCCCAGGTCGGTGAGCATGTTTTGCTTTACCTTCAGCAGCCGCTTACTTTTTTCGTATCCACTGCCGCTATTGGGGAGGGCAGATACTTTTTTAGCGGTTTCGTGCAGGGTTTTTCGGAATCCTTCCAGGGTGGCCACCTGTTCTTCCAGTATCTTCACCGGCATTTGCTCATACATTTCCTGGATAGCCTCCAGCAGGCTGTCGCGGGTTTTTCCCAGCTCACCGGCCAGCAGAGTGTCTTCCGGCATGCGTAGCCGCGGCACATCCGGGTGTTGAGGCACTACGCCGGCCACCAGGTTGGACATGCTGGTAGTTTCCAGGGAGCTGATGCTGGCATGGATCTCCAGGGGAGTGATCTGTGAGGAGGCCCTTACCAGCACCACCGTGCCCACGTTTTTACATAAGGTGTTGATGTTCTCGATATAATCGCCGGCCTGTCCTTCGCGGATAAATGGCAGCCCCAGGAAGATCAGGTCGGAATTGAGGGATTCCACCCGAATAATGTGGTATAGCGGTTTCTTCTCTATCTCGTTATTGATCACCCGTATTTCGGCTTGTATGCGCAGGCTGTCCAGCAGCAGGCGTGTTTCTTTTAGTATCTTCTGACGTTGCTGGTTTTCCGGGTTAATGATCATTAGCCGCAGGGAGGCATTTTTCCAGCGTTCTGACAGCCAAAGGAACTTCACCAGCTGCACGCTCAGGTGGCTGTTTCGGCCGGCACCCCGCCACCAGATATCAATCTGCTTATACGCACCAAAGCCATTCTCCCGGTCATAGTCCATCATCAATATATTCATATCCAGGGTATGCAGCGACTGGATCATTCGCATAAACTGCTCCGGGTCGCGGGTTTGACGCCCCCAGCCCATAAATACTGTGTTGGGGTCGATGCCGGAAAAGCCATAGTTGTTGGCCACATTGATGATGCCCTCATACACACTGTTGCACTTTTGGTGCCGCGTGAAAACCCCCTCTTCCGGGTCTTGCTCCCTGCTCTTTTCCTGTGATTGCAGGTGCTTGGGCGTGATACAGTCCTCCTGGCTTTCCGTTTCATAGAGCAAAAAGTTGGACAACAGTCCATGCTTTCCCACCAGCGACTTGCCAAACTCCAGCAGGTGTGAACGGTGCTTCCCGGGCCCGCTAAAAAGGATGATATTGGGTCGCCAGTTTCGGGCTTCCAGCTTCTTTTGATTCATCCTTCCCAGGGATGACCGTATCATGGCCGACCATACGCTTTGCCATACATCGCCGGGCTGCAGCTGCAGCTCCCGCCGCTTAAGCAGTGCATATATGGCTGTCATTAACACCAAAGCAATGATCATGGCCGCAGGGTTGAGCTGGAACATTATGGCAAAGGTGATGATAAACCCGGTGATGCCAACCCAGTTGGGAATCCGGAACGACGGCCGAAAGTCGGTGCTGGCCCACCCCTCTAAGGCATAGGCCAGATTAATAAAGCCGTAGGAGGTGAGGTAAAACATGGTGACCACCGAGGCAATGGCGTTCAGGTCGCCCACCAATATGCCCCCCTGGGCAATGAGAAAAGTGAAAACCAGCGCCACACGAGGCTCCTGGTTCTTGCCGTGCTGCCGCGATAACAGAGCAGGAAGTATCTTGTCCAAAGCAATGGCCTGAAGGATGCGTGGACCACCCAGTATGCCACCCAAAGCCGACGACAGAGTGGCCCCCCAGATGCCTGCCACCACTAAGACACCAACCCAGGCCGAATGCATCAAAAAATTGGTGTCATGCAACAACAGGTCACGGGGAACAAAAAAGGCCATCACCAGTGCCAAACTCACATAGACCATCAGACCGGTAAGGATTGCCCATAGCGTGCCGCGGGGAATGTCACGGCGAGGATCACGCAGGTCGCCAGACATGGCAACACCCGCCGTAAAAC
>PWNQ01000105.1 GCA_003557725.1 Bacteroidales bacterium
CGTGAGGCGGGATCGGGCACCTCGGTCTCGCCGTTGATGCGGAAACAGTAATATGTGCCGATACCAGCCACACCGCTGCTGATGCCGAACCAGCCACCGGATTCGGACACCATGTGCAGGCACTGCTCTTCGCCCTTATCGAGACCCGGTTGAATACACACCTCCACCTGTTCGGCAGCAGGGGCCCACAACCGGAAGCGCACCCGTCCGTCAGCGAGCACTTCAGCGCCGAACGGCATATGATGTTTACCCGTTTCGGTTTTCATGCCCCGTTCCATGGACTGGCCTTATTGGTCGTGATATTGGCGCCGGCCGAAGATCGATATTTGCGATTTTCGTCACGATCACGTTCCTGCAGTCCGAGCAGACGAAACCGGCACTCCTCGCCCGGCGCCAGATCGCGGTAATGGGCACGATAGGCGATTGTGATCGGGGTAGTCGTTAACGAACCGCTCCGGATCGTGAGGACATCATGGTCAACATCGATATCAAGGGTCTGCCGCCGATAATGCAACCGCACCCGGATCCGCCTCAGATCAGCGGGCAGCGTTGGATCAAAATGCAGGACATTGGCGCGCATCTCCACACCGAGGTAACAGCGCTGAATCAGGTCGACGGTGCCCGCCATGGCGCCAACGTGAATGCCTTCCGGCGTGGTGCCGCCCTGGATGTCGGCGATATCGCTGTCGAGACCGCGCAGGAAGAGATTCCATGAATGCGGACGGTCTGTCCTTGCCACAACCCAGGAATGCACCACTTGGCTGAGCGTCGAACCGTGCGCAGTGCGGGAAAGGTAGTAGTCGACGTTCTTTGATATGGTTTCGTGGTCGAACGGGTAGCCCAACTGCTCAAATAACAGGACAAGCTCATCAGACGAGAAGAGATAGAAGAGCATCAGCACGTCGGCCTGTTTGGAGACCTTGTACCGATTCGGCGTATCTCCCTCGGCTTCCAGGATGCGGTCCAGGCGATGGATATCGCCGTATTTCTCCCGGTATCCGTCCCAGTCGAACTCCTCGAGTTCATCGTAGCCGTCGAACTGCTCGATGATGCCCTCGACGGTCATTGGCACCCGCAGCTTGCAAGCGATCTCTTGCCATCCGTCAACTTCATCGAGACTCAAGCCAAGCTGCTCACACAGATGATCGCGCCGCACCCCGGGCAGCAGGTCGATGACGTCACGCGCACAGGTAAGCACCCACGCAGCCATCACGTTCGTATAAGCGCTGTTGTCGATGCCCCCCTCCTCATCGGGATCCACGCCGGGATAAGCAGTGTGATATTCGTCCGGCCCCATAACTCCCTTGATCTCGTAACGATCAATTGCGGGGTTGTAGGTGGCCGCGCTTACCCAGAAGCGCGCGATTTGCAGCAGCATCTCTGCGCCATAGGTATACAGGAACTCGCTGTCATCAGAGGCTTGATGGTACTGCCATATGTTGTAGGCAATCGCCGAATTGATATGACGCTGCCGATAGCTATTGTCCGGCAGCCAACGTCCCGATGCCGGATTCAGGTGCACGCGCTGCGTTTCCTCCCGGCCGTCGCTTCCACTTTGCCAGGGATACATGGCTCCCTTGAAACCGGCTGCCTGCGCGGCTCTCCTCGCCTCGGGCAGGCGGCGGTGGCGGTATCGAAGCAGCGCACGGGCAAGCATGGGCAGACGCAGACTGAGGAAGGGGAAGATGAACAACTCGTCCCAGAAGATGTGCCCACGATAGGCCTCACCATGCCAGCCCCGCGCCGGGATGCCAACATCCAGATCAATGGTATGCTCCGACGCGGTCTGCAACAGATGAAACACGTGAACTCGCAGCTTGAGTTCGATCTGCGATGTTGCGGGAATTTCCAACTGGATGTCACATGTCTCCCAGAGATGTTTCCAGGCCAGCGAATGCGCTGCAAGCAGCGTGTCGAAGCGGCCTGCCTGTCCGAGTGTCCGCAGTGCAGCCAGGCCCGGCTCGGAGATCGCCCAATCGCGTGATGTATGGAGCGCGACGGTCTTCTCGATCACTACTGGCGTCCCTTCCTCGATACGGCAGGAAATGACCTGTGCGACCTGTTTTTTCCGTACCCGGGTAGTCCGCTCTGCTTCGATTTCAGTCCCGTTCCGGTAGAGCTGCGTGCGGGCCACCTGGACGATACCGCGCCCGGACTGACTGGTCTGGCAACGCAGCAAGAGTGTGTCTACGCCCCGGTGACCCCTTTCAAGCACATCGAGATGCCGACCAGCCAGCTCGCGATAACGGGCCACGCCACAGTTGGTGACACTACCGTCCAGTGCGCTGCGCACCATCAGTTGCCCGCTCCAGTCCTCCGCCGTAAGCTCAACAGTGAGTCCGGCCAGATGCGGTTCAGCCATGCTGACAAGACGGCGCTCCCGCCAGCGCGTGGTGCGGCCAAACCCATCGCGGAACCGCAGATCCCGATATAGCACACCGTGCCGCAGGTCAAGCTCCTGCCGAAACGAAAGCAGGTCGACGTCTTCCATGCGGAACCATGCGCCGTCGTCAACCCGGAAGGTAAGCGGCAACCAGTTGGGAAAGTTCACCAGATCTTCGTTCTCGACCTCACGTCCGCGAATATCACTCTTCAGGCGGTTGTAACCGCCCGCAAGATAGGTCCCGGGATAGTGTACTCTGTCAGCCGCGCAGTCGGGCGCCGCTGCGCGCGTAACAAAATAACCGTTGCCGAGTGCGCAGATCGCTTCGCGCAGCCCTTCCTGCTCCGGTCGATAGTCTTCGTACACCAGCGACCAGGTCTTTCGTCCACCGGTCGGAGCATCGCCGCGACTGGATGCGAATACCCCCTCGCTGCCTGCTTTATCGTCGGAATTCATTGCCCGCCTTCCATAGTCGAATTCGGCTGCGAAACCACTTTGCTCAACCATTGCAGCAACCATTTCACTTCCTGCGTATCCGCCACCGTGTAGTCCGCTGCGGTCTGGCGTGACTCCTCGTGCCGCACGGCAACACACAGGCCGCTCCCGGTCAGCACGTAAAACGCATCCTCGTCGGTGAGGTCATCACCGACATACAGTGGTACAGGATCGGGTCGCATTCTACATATCCGCTTCAAAATCCAGCGTACCGCTTCGCCCTTGTTCCACTCGATGTCAGGCCGGATCTCGAATACCTTCTTGCCGTGCCCCAGATGCAGGAGCGGATGCTCTTCAAGAGTTCGATCCAGGATACGCCGCAGCCGCCCTACTTCATCCTTTTCGACCTGACGGTAATGCACGGCGATGGAAAACCTTTTACGCTCTACCGAGTGTCCCTCGATGCCAGTCAACCGTCCCTGCAATGCCCGCTCTACCCCGTCGAGCTCGGACAGGAACTCCACACCCTGTTCGAAGTGCACGTCAGAGTCTTGCGGTCCAGCGACTTCGAAGCCGTGACTGCCCGCGTACCAGACATGCTCCAGACCAACCAGCGTTCGCAGTTTCGCAAGATCCCGACCACTGACGATGGTCACCGCACAGTGCCGGGAAAGCGTCTCGACCGCAGCGCGCATGTCATCAGCCAGCAGCGCCCGGGTGTGGTCCTCTACGATCGGGGTGAGAGTGCCGTCATAATCGAGAAATACCGCCAGCAATTTTCCGGTAAGGCGGCGCCGGATGGCGCCTTCCCGGTTCCATACCGTGGGCAGATTCGCGAACGTTCTGACCGATAAACCCTCGCC
>PWNQ01000162.1 GCA_003557725.1 Bacteroidales bacterium
ATCAAAAGCAGGAGACCGCGGATAAACTTGAAACGGCCAATCTGTACAGCCTGATGGCGTTAAACTTTCGATTTATGGGCAATCTTGAAGCTTCAGATTCCCTGTATCAAAGAGCTTATGAAAATCGAAAAACTGTTCTTGGCAAATATCACCCACTTACCATTGATAGCAAAGACGATATTGCTGCGATCCGCTCATATATTGCGCGTGATCTGTCTCTTGCTGATTCCCTGTTCCGGGATGTGCTTGAAAGACGAATAGCTGCACTGGATCCGCATCACGCGGATATTGCCGCCTCCTTGAACAATCTTGCGTATATTAACGCGAGAAAACAGAATTATAGCGAGGCGTTGAGGTTGTATGAAAAGGCATCCGATATATTCAAAGTCACTTCAGGGAAGAAACATCCGGATCGCCTGAATGTATTGAGAGGCATCGGTATTGTGAACCACAGGCTTGGGAACTTTGCAGCATCCAAAAAACATCTTATGCAAGTGCTGGAAAAGAAGTTACATGTACTTCATGAAAAGCATCCCGATGTTGCGGTGGTTTATCATTATCTGGCTGAGCTGATGAAAGCTAAAGATGAGATTGACAAGGCCATCAATTACAGTCGCAAGGCGATAGCGATTATGAACTCCCTGAATACGGCACATCAAAATATCCCTGAAATGCTGCTTCTGAATGCGGTGCTATACGAGCAATCCGGAAATCTGAAACACGCTTCCAGGATCATCACACGCGCATCAGAAAAGTGTGCGGATATTCGTGGTGCAGAGTCTCCCGGATGTAGCCGGATCAATCAGAAAAAAGCGGACTTTGTCCACAGGAACAAATAGCCAGGATTGTCCGGCTGCCTGTGACCGATATTACAATTTGAAATACCGGTAACAGGAATGCGTTGATTATTAGTTGCAATCATTTCATCGACATCCCATTTTGCCCAGACCGGGTCCGACAAAACAGGGAAGTGCTTCATCCGCAGAGGTAAAGTTCTTTACAACAACTCCGGTTCCGGCTCCAGGAAATTCTTGTGAATAGGTCCAGAGTTACTGATTTGCAGAAACAGTAAACTCAACATGCTCATCCTGAAAGCTCTGTGACAATGTAAGGCCAAGCTCGGATGTGATCCCTTTTTCTATATGTCGAAAGAAATTCTCGAAATCCGATCTTCCGTATCCATACATTTCCTGAAATACCTCTTCCAACTCATCGCTGAATGGAATCCTGTCACGCCGTGCAGTTACGAAATCATCCCCAACTGCCAGGACTTCGGTACGCAAATCAAACATTTGCCAGTTGATATTCATGGCAGAAACATAAAACTCCGGTGTTGCATCGTCCGGCCAGCTGTTTGCGAACACTTCTCCGAAGTATCTGCCGGCTTCCTCAATGCTATGATCATGTTTCACTGCGAAATTCATAGCCGCAAATACCATGGCATTAAAATTTCCGGACAGGCGTTCCATTTTTTGCTCCGTTGAAAGTTCCGGAAGTACTTCACCTGGTTCCAGTTCCTGTGTAAATCCTCGTGTAGATAAAAAGATTACCATTGCCAAGGATATCATACCGATATAATGCAGTCGCTTTTTCATATGTTTACCTCAATTTAGATTTGTATGGTCAGAATGTTTACACATGAAATGTCCATGACAGTCGCCCGGTCACACATGAGCATGATTATAATCTGTCATGGACCTTCTATGTGACCTTATCCTCAAACATTTTTACAACATCGCTGTAACTGAGGGCATCCAAACCGCCTAGCGGTATGACCGAGTCGAACACCGAAGGGTTTGCGATACTTGCCACGGCAAACGCTCCTTCCATACTCTCCCACTGGATATCTCCCCATTGATCAATCGATTGAAGGTGTAATGCGTAATCCTCATTACCGTCCAGAAAAATGCGCGGAAACGTTCCGGTAATTTCGATCTGATACTCACCGGGATCAGCATAGGTATGGGAGGGATTCGGATCATCACCGCTTATCGTTTCAGGGTCGCTGCCATCCCCCCAGTCAATTGTAAAATCATATTCAGAGTCGCTTGGGGCGGTCGGGATGGTGACCGTTTCATTAGCGAGTGTGGTCAACCAGGTGGTAATGAAAGGTTTTTCATTATGGTCCGCAGTGAATGAAAAGGCCCCGGCATTTGCCGTAAACGGAATTCCGAGGAAAGTAATTACATAAAGAATCAATGCTATAAGAAGGCTGTAACTGATAGTTTTCATAGTTCATTTTGTCAGTAGTTGTTCATTCTCATCTCAGCTCCATTTGTTTATGCGTATTCCCGGCCTGAAAAGGGACAAGCTGTTATTTATGAGTCAGCGAGTGGGTGAAAGGCAACGGGAGCAGGCAGTACGGAATCATTTATCTACTCTCGTTCAGTTTGGCAACAGCCTGCACAACCACAAAGCGCTGTTCCTGTAGATTGCGGATTTGATTTTCAAACTTTGATTTTGCGTTATCTCCCGTCAGCAGGTGAAAGCCGAGCGGCGGCGGTCCCTTCTTTTGCAGTTTTTCAATAACCTGTTCAAACCACTCCAGTGAAGCCTGGCTTTTATCCTCCCAGCTTTGAATGGAATAGCCAAGTGTATCCAGTACTGCTTTTAGTTCATCAGATGTTACAAGAAAGTTAATGGACTCATCATCCGCCCAGGGAACGGGGTAATGGATTGGCTCTGTGTCACCTTTAAAAATGTCATGAAAAAGCAGCAGTCCCCCGGGCCTGGTTACACGTGCAATTTCCCCATAGAAAGTCCGCTTGTCGGCAATGTTCATCTGCACATGCTCAGTCCAGACCGCATCGAATGCATTGTCCTCAAACGGGAGATCGAGTGCGCTAGCGTGTTGGAAATGGACCTTCTCCTCAAGGCCTGTTAATTCGGCAAGTGCATTTGCCACATCTACATACGCCCGGGTGATATCGATACCCGTTACCAGACATTGAAAATGAGAGGCGAGATATCGAGCAGATCCACCCAGTCCCGATCCTGCATCCAACACCCGGTCTCCGGGTTTCAGGGAGGTGAGGTGCGCCAGTTCCACCGTTGCCTCCCGTCCCCGGATGTGAAACTCATCCACAGGAGCAAGGTCGGCAGGTTCAAGCCGGGTCGTATCTTTTCCTGATTTCCGGAGGGCATCAAGCATAGCGTTCAGTAGATTTTCTCGGCCGTAGTGGTGTTCAACTTGATTGCTTGGATTTTTCATGGAATACAAAGCTTTAACTTCTTTTCCTCTATATACAGCGGGTTGTCGCAGAGGCTGGCTGTAGAGCCAGCGATTCACCCATTTATATCAAAACGTATAATCGAATTTCAGCAGCACGGCGCGATGATCTGAGAGCGGAAGCCGCGGCGTGAACCGGTCACGGTCCGTATTTGCCGTTTCGTTGAACACGATGTAAAAGTTGTTGCCGTCCCTGGGGTTGTACCGCAGCCGGGCATTCAGGATCCCGATCTCTCCGGCACTGTTATACTGGATGAACGATGACAGGATGAGCCGGGTGTTGAAGGTGAACTCGGTCCTGAACCGGGCGATGTGCGCATCAAAACTCTGGTTCCGGTCCGAAAACCGGACGCTGTTGAATTGATAGAACAGGTTCAGGTTCACCACTCTTGAGGGGTCCCAGGTGTTTGATACACTTCCCGTAAAGCGCTCTCCATCGAAAAAACCACC
>PWNQ01000229.1 GCA_003557725.1 Bacteroidales bacterium
AAAGATGAAAGATGAAAGATGAGAGATGAGAGATGAGAGGTGAGAGGTGAGAGGCAGTTGAGAGAATGGAAAGGCGGAGGGACCCATCTCCATTAAGGATTAGAAATTAAGAATAAGCGATTGGGAATTATGGATTAAACACTGAAAATGGAGCGTTGAAAATGGAAGTTTTGGAAAAAAAACATGAGAAGAAGAATCTGGAGTACCTGTTGTCTTTGATCAGATATTACTTCAACACAGCCGAAAGGCCTCCGTTCAGGCACTCCATTTTAAAGGATACCTCTTTCTTTTCGCTGGTTAAGAACCTGAGTTTTTCTGGCATTGCCTTCCTGACGCTTTCCCGGTATAATGCCTTTAAGGACTCCTGGCTTGAGCGAGAGCTAAAAAACTATTATCTCCATGATAAACATCAGGATAAAAAAAACCAAAAGGTTTGTGAAGCCCTGAGCCATTATGTGGAAAAATATGATAAACAGATCGTATTTATCAGGGATACCGCTTTTAAAAGCCTACCCATCTACGAGCAAGGCAGCCGGTTTTCTACCGATGTGGATATCCTAATTAACAAAAAAGACCTTTTTCATCTTCACACATACCTCCGGGAACAAGGGTTTTTGCTTATGAACACCGATTTCAGACTCGCCGGAAAACGAGAACTCTATACCGACAGCTTTTATGATATCCTCCCTCCCTCCCATCCCCCCTTTCATAAACAAGAAGTTATCAATGGGACAGACAGAAACTACCGGACTTTTAACTACTATAAAAATGCCTTTCTTGAAGTTCATATACCCGTTCCCAGCACAGTGGAAATAGATAAAACAACCTATTTTAATTATGCGGACGGAACATTATTAACACCTGAATTTGAACTAATAACCCAGGCAAACCACTTTTTTCTGCATCTTAAATACAATGAAACCCAGAAAAACAGACATAAAACATTTTTGAATTTTTTGAAAAGGCTTACTGATATCTTCTATCTCCTGTACAAAAACCCGGATATGCAAAAGGTGGTTGACCTGAGTATTAAATACCGGGTTCAGCATCAAACCTACTATTACCTGCTTTTGAGTAAAAAATATTTACACTTCAATGTCCCTATAGATACACTAAATAAGCTGAGAAAAGCATCGGGGATAATGAATCTCACTGCTCTGGGCCTGCTGCCCGGAAAAAAAATACTACGAGACAAGCATACCCCACCCGTAAGCTTTTACTGTAACAACTTCTTAACACTGAAAAAACAGAAACACCCCAAGTCCAAAAAACACCACGTAAATAGCAAAGAAGCCACCCTGTTGCTCAACATCCTGTCTCAAACGGATGTTTATGAGGAATACCGTAAAAAGCTCCCGGACCATAACGCCAGGCGGCTCCAAAGCCTGATAAAAGAAACCGCAACAGACGGCCTTTTTTATCATAAGCTGAAAAATAACCCCTCCGTATCAAAGGAAACCCTATGCACCCTGAAAAGGGGCTATGATGCGGTGGTGCTTTTTGACAATATCCTGCAGACCAGCATAAAGGACCTGATGACCATTTCCGTTGATAAAACATTTATCAAGGACAGCATCATCATGCTGGATCATAATTACATCCCCGGAACCCGGTATTCCTGTGATGTTGACATTTTGATACGCCCGGAACAGGTATTGGTGATGGATGAAAAAATGAAGGAAAAAAACTTTCTTTCTGATGGCGTTGAAATCCCCATCCCTGAGGAACTTATTCAGCTTGCTTTTAAAGCAAACAAGGATGTCTCCCGGAAAAAGCACCATTATGAAGAAGAGCTTTTTCACATCAATAAATACCTATTTGAAAGATCGGACATAACACAAAGCCCGCAACACAAATCTTCAAAAAACCATTCCCAGGCCAACAATGCCCAGGAGCAGGCCTTTTATGAAAAAATCTATGAAAAAGATAAGGCAGACCAGTATAACCGAAAACGAAAAATAGAGATAACCCAGGATAAAAGCATTAATTATCACGGAGAAAATGGCAGCTATATCGACGTTCATACAACCCTGTTTAATGAAACGCCTTTGTTTGCTCGTACCTGTTACCGCCCTGAAACCATTAATATCTCAGACCATAACTTTATACTGTGCCCTGAAGACAAGATCATCACTGATGCCTGCCACTTTGTACTGAACTTCAACAAGCACAAAAAAAAGTACGAGTTCCAGGGATTTACTAAGTATCTGATTGATTACATGATGTATAAAAACACCATGGATGCCGGAAAGCTTCTGAAAAAAGCGGATAAAAATAATTGCTCCGCACAAGTCTGGTTCTATCTTCAGATGTTAAATGACTACTTTAACGCAGGAATATCAAAGGACCTGATCAATGGATTAAAGACAAACACCAACAGACCGCAAAGGATTCTTTTAAACTCAATAAATGGCAGGAAGTTGTTATTTAATAAGCGGTCAGCCGGACTAATACTATACTCAAAGATATATCTTGAACGTGGCATCCTTTCCAGGCTGCTTAATTATAAAAAGTAGTGATCCTTACCCGGTATTTCCGGCCATCAAAAGGCATATACGTATGGAAAAAGCATATATAAACGGCATGTTTCTGACACAGCGAAAGACTGGCATTCAGCGCTTTTCCCATGAGATGTGCCGGGCTTTGTCATCCATGGGATATGATATAACCGTTTTAGCCCCGCGGGCCATCCGTAGTGAATATGAACCGGCATACAAGGTGGTCAGGTTTGGGGTATTAAAAGGCGTATTATGGGAGCATTTTGCGTTGCCTGTATTTCTGTGGAAACGCCACAGTCCATTGCTAATCAGCTTTGGCAGCCCGGGTCCCCTATTATACAAAAACCGGATCGTGACCATTCATGATGTGAGCTTTTATTTCCATCCGCAGTGGTTTTCCAGGCTTTATGGCCTGTATTACCGGCTGGCAACCCCCCTTATGGCCCGTTTTTCAAAAAAGATCCTTACCGTAAGCGCATTTTCTAAAAGTGAAATATTGCGCTGGCTAAACATTCCAGATGAAAAAATCACAGTGGTGCATAATGCTGTTTCCCAAAGCATCATAAAGAATACTAAAGACAAATCCGTCCCGGAAGAAAGATATATTTTAACCGTTTGCTCAATGGATCCCCGGAAAAACCTTGCCAAAACCATTAAAGCGTATAAACGGGCAGCCATTGAGAAAACCATCAGGCTGAAAGCTGCAGGAGGAGGCTCGGCTTTATTCAAGATGCACAATACCCCGGAGATACTGGACGTAGCTTTAGGGTATGTCTCTGACCAGGAACTTGCCACACTTTATAACAATGCGGAACTGTTTATTTACGCCTCTCTTTACGAAGGGTTTGGCATTCCTCCGCTGGAAGCCATGGCATCCGGATGCCCGGTGATCCTGTCGGATATTCCCGTTTTCAAAGAGATCTTCGGGGATGCAGCTTACTATGTAAACCCCAACGATGAAGAAAGCATCGCCCGGGGAATGAAGAAGGTCCTTGAAAACCCCGGCCTTAAAAAGACGCTTATTGAAAGGGGATACGAAAAAACTAAAGAATATTCCTGGGAAAAATCCGCCAGAAAACTTGGCGCTTTGATAAACCAATTACAAACCACATAGATGACCCCAAAACCTGACAGGAAGGAAGGCTTTATCATATTTGCTTTTGCCCGAAGCGGAAGCACCACGCTGCACCATATCCTAAACCTCCACCCTGAGATAAATATGGCTTTTGAACCCTTTAACAAAGGAATGTCAATGGAAGGAAAAGGCTATTACTTTGAAGTTAAAGATGAAAAAAGCCTATACCAGGTGCTGGGAAAAATCTATTCAAAGCACCAAGGAATCAAACATCTGAACAACCAACTATCTGAAAAACACAATAAACTAATGCTGAAACGAAACTATAAAATCATCTTCTTGTGGAGGAAGAACTATTTGCAAAAAACAATCTCTCATATAATCTCCCGGAACGCTAAAGTTTGGTTCAATGAACGGGAAAGGATCTTCCAGCACAAATTTGCCCCCCTACAGGTGGAAGAGGTGCACACCTATTTGAACATATATAAAGACAGGCTGAATAATTATTATGGTTACTTGACGGATAATCAGATTGATTTTTTTCCTTTGACCTATGAAGAGCTGTATGATCCTGCACTACCGGTAAGCCAAAAGCTGGACAAAATAAATGAAGTTTTTGAATATCTTGGATACGGTAAAGTCACCGAAAAGGCAGTCATAAAGCAGGCAGAGTCTTATCTGGACCCGGAAAACAGCAAGCTAAACAATGAGTTAACATACTTTAAGATCCCCAATATTGTTGAGATTGAGAAGATAATTGGCTCGAAAGAAAACGGACATTTGTTTGTCCCCGGCTTTAAAAAACCCCGGCATTATAATTTAAGGGCCTTTTGGATTGGTTTTTCTATGATGACCAGCGCCTTAATAAGGGATTTGGGTCAATTGGCTCACCGGGTAGCAGGCAATGTGGGTGTGTTTTTAAAGAAGCACTCTCCCATTTTGTATCATTTTCTGAAGAACAAAATGTGAGTCCGGCCAAAAAACCGCGCAACTAATTCCATCATTCTGTCTGCCCGGAACCTTATGCGGAATCATATACAGGTTAAAGCAAGTTTTTCACCTGCTGAAAGACATGGTCAACAGCAATGGGTCCCATGTATCCGGTGCGGTTTCCCTTTTTAAACACCCCTTTATCGTTCTCCACAGCAGGTTTTAGTTTTGTTTTATACACGGAGACATTATTATGGCCCCAGGGAGCCCACAGCACCGGGGTATTGGGGCCAAACAGGCCAATGGTATTACATTCCTGTGCAGCGGCAACATGCATTAACCCGGAGTCATTGCCAATAAAAATTCCACACCGGGAAATGAGAAAAAACACCTCCTTCAGAGTAAACCTGCCGGCAGCATGGAGCGGATCGTGCACCATTAAAGAGATAATTCTTTCCACCACATCCCTGTTCGCTTCACTGTCAATGAAAACCACCCGGCAGTTCAATTCTTCCATAAGCCTGTCTGCCAGTGCAGCATATCGGTCTTCAAACCACATCCTGTTTTTGGCTGACCTGCCAACACCTGGGGAGATCCCTACCAGGATATCATGCTCCCCTGAATGACGGGAAAGAAACTCTTGCGGTCTGAAAGTATGCTGCACGCCAACCCTTAATGGCTCCAGAAAGCGGGTATCATAGCTTACACCGTTCACCCTAAGCATCTCCAAATAATTTTGAACCATATGGCGGTCTTTTCTGAACCGGACCGTTTTTGTGTATAACCGGGAACGGAACTGATGCGAAAACCCAACTCTTTCCTTGCTGAGAAAGAACGCAATAACAGCGCTAATATTAAAATATGGCTCACAATCAAAAACCATATCATAGCCATTGTATTGACTAACCAGCTTTCGCCAGTCTGCCAAACAGTCCATACTGTAAATGGTATCCACCGGAAAGCATTCAAACACATCCTTCACACGGTCTCTTGTGAGCACATCAACCTGACAATTAGGAAAGTGTGTTTTTATTCCCCGGATCAATGACAGGCTAATAACCGAGTCTCCCAGGGCCCACAGCTTAATAACCAAAAACTTCCCTTTTCCGGGAACACCCTTGCCCTTGCTCTTGTTCCTGAACAGGGAAAGCACAAATACCAGTGCCGCCCCGCCATATTTATCAATATTTCTTAGCAGCCCCACCATTTTAGTGCACAGAATTTCTTCGTATAAGAGAAAGTTGTTCAGCAATAAGGCCCAGGAGAAAAAAGATAATGGCCGTAAATAACCCCAGCAAGCTGCCTGTGGAAACACCATTCCCGGCCAATAACACGGGGACACCCACGCCAAGGCCTGCCAATAAACAAATTACAGCAGCTGGAAAAAAGATCTTTGCCGGATTGAACAAGATCACAATGTTTATGATCTCCATCACCGTCTGAAAAGCAGTCTCCATCCGGATAGTGCTTTTCCCATTTATTCGCTTATTGATACAAATGGACTTTTCAAGCACAAGATGACGGTTATTAATAAATATCAAGGTGATAATATCACTATAAGACATGGTATCAGGAGTAAGCCTAAGGTATTTACGTGCCAGGTCTGTACGGTATATTTTCATGCCCGAATTAAGATCATACACCGGAACGCTCATTAATAACTTTGCAATAAATCGAATAATCATTTTCCCCACTTTACGTGAATATGAGGCTGACTTCATGCCCTTTCGAGAGCCCACAACCATATCGGCATCCGTTTCCATCATACAGGCGAAAAGCCTTTCCACATCTTCAATACGGTGCTGCCCGTCGGCATCAAGTGTTATCACGTATTGGGTATCACAAGCCATTATACCACTTTTTATGGCTGCTCCATACCCTCTGGGAAGCTTATGATGAATCACCGTCAGCAATCCCGGTTGCTCAAACCTTTTTAGAACCGCCTTCGTGTCGTCACTGGAGCCATCATTAACCACCATGGCCTCCCATCCGTTCTTCTTACAACAGGCGATAATGGAAGGCAAAATAATGGCTAAATTCTTAGCCTCATTAAGTGCAGGGATAACCAGGGTCAAGGGGGCCATCAGGTATACTTATTAATGACATTTACTTATGTGCAAAACTAATATTTTTTCTAATATGCTCATTTCTCTGCCATTTTTTCCCTGTCACCTGTCATGTCCCCGCTCTTACCGGCTACCCGGGTATTATTGGCTCACCCTTTGCAGGGCCATTTTTCTTCTGGCTTGTGCTTTATGGTGGTCCGGATTAATTTGCACCGCCATGTTATAGTCGGCCAGCGCCTTACTCCACTGCCCCAGTTGCATATACCCATCTCCCCGGTACAGGTAAGCGCTAAAGTACCCCGGGTCTGAATCAATGGCTTTGGAATAGTTCTCTATGGCCTGCTCCGGTTTTCCCAGGTTGTGAAGTGCCCCGCCACGGACAAAAAATGCGGAAGCATTATTGGGGTCAAGAGCAATGGTGTTGGCCGATTCCTCAACGGCCTTTTCCCACGCCCCCTGCCTGAAGTAAGCCTTGCTTAGGTTGAGCCGGGCTTTTACCGACCCCGGACTAAGCTCAATGGCTCTTATGTAATCCGCAATGGCCTTTTCATAATCCCCCAAATCAAAATAAGTGGTGCCCCGGTTAATATAGGCCAGGTCAAACTCCGACCGCACCCTGACAAACCGGTCGTAATCATATATGGCCTTCTCCAACTGACCCGTGCGGGAATAGGCTATCCCCCGGTAATAATAGATAATAGGATATTCGGAAGAAAAATTCTCTATGCCTGTAAAATCATCTATGGCTTTATACCACTGCTCTGTATTAATATAAGCAACCCCACGGCGGAAAAATATAATGGGATACTTTGAAGAAATCTCTATGGCCCGGGTGTAATCGTCTATGGCCTTATACCATTGCTGATTATTACGATAATGACTGCCTCGGTTAACAAAAGGCCTGGCCTTATCCGGCGACTTGGATATAACATCATTCCAAAGGGTGAACTCACTTTCCCATACCTTATTCCTTTCATGGGCCATAACAGCCCAGGCAAGCGCCAACAGCATTAACACCGCAGCGGCGCGGGCTATTTTATCCCGGAATAACATGTGTAACCCGGTGCTGATTATCAGGAAAAAACCAAACGAAGGCAGGTAGGTACGGTGCTCGAAGATCACATCCGCAATGGGAATAAAACTGGACTCAACAGATAAGGTGATAAAAAACCATAGTATGCCAAAAGAAATGACCCGGTTACGGTTATATATGTATATGGAAAACAAAAATAAAAAGGTGAGAAAAAGAAAAGAAAGAAGAGTACCTAATTCAAAAAAACTGTGAGACAAAGCGATATCATAATCCAAATTTTGATTAACCGGCAGGATCAACAACTGAATGTATATTACAATAACCCGGAACTGAGTTAACAAGTAATTGATTGGGGTAATGGTGCCTGCCGTTCCCAGGCAATGGGTTTCTGGAATTGGATCAAAAATATCCAGAGAAAACTTATACAGTAAGAAAAGAACAATACCCAAAAAGCCCGTTATTAGCAATATGATCCGGTAGTTCTTCAAACTAAAATGTATCCTTTTTGTCTGCAAAAAACAAACCTCAACCAGCAGTAAGGCAAAAGGAAGGGTGTAAGCATTTTCCTTTGAAAGCATCCCCAGTATTCCGCATACCAGCACCCCGAAAAACAGAAGATACCTTAGTTTCCCGGCCTTCCCCGGCAAACGTGCTTTCATATACATGGAAACGGAAAGCAGATAAAACATGGCCGCCATGGATGTATGACGCTGAACAATATAGGTCACCGACTGGGTAGCCAAAGGATGGGAAACAAAAAGTAATGCCGTGAAAAAGCCAATGGCCCTTTTATGCCGGGCAATAGCTGTGTGCTTCAACACAGGGGAAGAAAAAATAAGAAAAGTAAGCCACCAAATGATTAAAGCATTGATAATATGAATGAGGATATTGACCAGGCGATAGTAACGCACATCCAGCTCGTGAAAATGATAATTCAATACCAGGCTGAACATGCTCACCGGACGGTTGGCACTGTAGTTCCACCAGGCATCTACATCCGAAAGGTCATGGATCTTGGTGTTATCTATAATATTTTGATAGTCATCAAAGTGAAATGAGTAGTCCAGCGAACCGGAATAAATTAGCACTGCCGTCATAATGATTACAACAAACCCAAAACCGTAATACCTGTTTGGATTGTCTGCTCCCCTTTTATATAATGGCCTGCCGTTTTCAGGCGCACGACTCCTTCCGGCAGGTGGCTTCCTGCCGGAGAATGACTTTCTCATAACACGTTTCCCAGAGCTCATAAGAATAAACGTCCGTCATATACCCCTTTCTTTATGATTATTAATCCTACACTACTAAGTACTGTCCTTTCACTATGAGTATTGTTCTTCCCCTGTTAATATTATCCTTACCCTATGATTATTAATCCTACACTGTATCAATAAAGTTTTGTTCGGTTTTTCTAAACACCATGATGCCGGCAACCAGAATAAGCAAAGTAAAGGCAAAGCTATAGGCAATCATTGGCCAGGAAAAGGTACCTGCGTCAATAGCCCCGTGTTTAAATGTTTCTATAACGGGCCCCATTGGGTTGTATTTGAACGCCCAGGCATACTTTGGCATGGTCTCTGTAAATGCACTATAAGACATGATTATACCGGGAGTAATATACATGAGCAGCTGCACCCCGAAGTCAAGTAAAAACTTAAGATCCCTGTATTTTGTGGTTAACGAGTTCACCAACAAGCCAAAGCCTGTGCCCATCCCAGCCATCAACACAATCAGCAGGGGTAAAAGAAATAAGGTACTGTTTATTTTCACCGTCATCCCCGAATAAATGGTGATAATATACACCATAACAAACAGCAGAAGCTGAACACCCAGCTTTAATAAGCTAGAAATCACTATAGAAAAAGGCATGATCAATCGCGGAAAATATACCTTTCCAAAAATATTTTTGTTGGTGGTAAAGGTTTGGGATGTCTCTCTTAAACAATCTGCAAAATACTGCCACAGGATGATGCCGGCCAGATAGTATAAAAATATGGGCTTGCCCTGCGGAGAAAACTGGCCCACTTTGCCAAAGACAAAGGTAAATATCAAAGTGGTAAAAATGGGTTTGATAAAAAACCATAAGGGCCCTAAAATGGTCTGCTTGTATACGGCAACAAAATCCCGCCGCACAAACAAAAACAGCAGATAACGATATTGCCAGACCTCCCTGAGGTTGACCCCCGGCAGCTTTCTTCCGGCCTGTATTTCCCTGACATCTCCTTTCAATGTGAAGTAATGTTGTTTTTTAACAAGGCAAAGATACATTTTATGGATATGAGAAGATAAAAAAAGATCCCTGCCTCTGTTCTATCTGCATCCCCTGCTACCCGGATAGGGAAAAAGGCTTCACCATAATCAGCTTTATGAAATAAACCCTATCTTAGACCCCTGAAAGCCGTAAGTAACCTACTCACGGCGTACCGCATTATTTAACTATTAAGCAAGGACATGGGTGACATAGTATTGAAAGTGGAGGGCCTGTCAAAGTTGTACCGTTTGGGGGAAGTGGGCATCGATACCCTCTCGGATGACCTAAAAAGGTGGTGGTATAAAGTGCGGGGAAAAGAGGACCCCTTTGGCATTATTGCTCAAAACAACATACAGAGCCGCCAGGCCGAAAATGATTATGTGTGGGCTTTACGTGATATCAACCTTGAGGTGGAGCAGGGAGAGATTTTGGGGATTATCGGCAGGAACGGAGCCGGAAAGTCCACGTTGCTGAAAATCTTGTCGAAGATCACCAGCCCTACGGAAGGGCGAATACGGATGATTGGGCGTGTGGGATCATTGCTGGAAGTAGGGACAGGCATGCACAGCGACCTTACGGCCCGGGAAAACATTTATCTTAATGGTGCCATTCTGGGCATGAGTAAAAATGAAACCAGGAAAAAATTTGATCAAATCATTGATTTTTCCGGCATCGCCATGTATATTGACACCCCTGTTAAGCGGTTTAGCTCAGGAATGCGCGTGCGCCTGGGCTTTGCCGTGGCAGCATTCCTGGAGCCAGAGATACTCATTGTTGATGAAGTGCTGGCCGTAGGCGATGCAGAATTTCATAAAAAAGCCATCGGAAAAATAAAAGAGGCTACGAAAAAAGAAGGCAGAACCGTGCTGTTCGTAAGCCATAATATGGCCAGTATCCAAAACCTATGCAGCCGAATCATCGTGCTGGACCAGGGAAAATGCACGTTTGACGGCGACGTGGAAGAGGGAATATCCAAATACTTAAACCAAAACCAGGCCGAAAGCAAGATTAGTATCCATAACAGAAAAAACAGAACAGGAAATGGCTTGATGAGATTTGAAAAGGTACAAATACATAATAAGGCTTTGAATAATCAAGTGCTGAGGTCGGGAGACCCTGTGGACTTTATTATCTCCCTCCAAATGAAGGAAACACTGGAAAATGTAATGTTTCGCATGATAGTGGCCGATGAGAATGAAATCACCCGGTTTGTATGTAATAATGCTAATTCACAAGGTCTTTACAATAGGATCCAAAGCAATAACAGGGTGATTTTGACCATAAAAAAATTCCCTCTGCCCCCGGGAAAGTATTATTATCACCTGAAGGCACAAAAAGGCAAAGATGTGCTGGATGATATAAGTTATGCCGGCAGCTTTCACGTGGAACCAGGAGATTACTTCGGAACAGGAAAGGTGCCAAAGATCAAAGACGGCGTTTTTATTGAGCACCAATGGACAACACAAACCCCAAAAGGGCAGAAATACTTCCCGGATTGACTTAAACCTTGTTTTAGAGGACTAAACTCTCTGAGGTTACGGTCAGAGATGGTAAAATTCGGGACTGCCAGGCGAAACCGGCATGAATTTTCCTCCGTTTTCCATTTATCCTTTCCCGGGAAAATGTTTACTTTTGCGGTATTTGAACGGTAATAATTATTTTGTTTTATGTCCATTAAGGTAAAAGGTTTAACGAAGGTTTACGGTAGTCAGCGTGCGGTAAATGATGCCTCTTTTGAGGTTTCCCGGGGCGAGGTAGTAGGGTTGTTGGGGCCTAACGGTGCCGGCAAGTCAACCATAATGAAGATTCTCACCTGTTATATTCCGCCCACTTCCGGTTATGCGGAGGTAAACGGGTATGATATTTTCGAGCATCAGCAGGATATCCGTCGCATTTTAGGCTATCTCCCGGAGACCAACCCAGTCTACACGGAGATGTATGTCCGTGAGAACCTGGAGTTTTATGCTGGCATTCACAAGATACCCAATAAGAGGGCCCGTATTGACCAGATCATTGAGCTCACGGGCCTCACGGCTGAACGTCACAAGAAGATCGGCCAGCTTTCCAAGGGCTACCGTCAGCGCGTTGGCATAGCACAGGCCTTGATACACAGCCCGGAGGTGCTTATCCTGGATGAGCCCACCTCCGGCCTGGACCCCAACCAACTGGTGGAAATCCGTCAAATAATTAAAGAGATAGGAAAAGATAAAACCGTGATCCTGTCCACTCACATTATGCAAGAGGTGGAAGCCGTATGCGACCGGGCCATTATTATCCATAAAGGGAATATCGTGGCCGATGACCAAACCAAAAACCTGAGAAAGAAAGGCCAAAGCATGGAAGAGATCTTCCGGGAGCTTACCAAATAACCGCCAGGAGAGATTTTTTTTCTTTTTCTTTGGTTCCCCGGATTTATTTTTACCTTTGCGGCGCACTTGTGGAAAGATTTGATTGATTGCAACCACGGTAAAAAATGCTAAAGCAGTGAGCCTCTTGCCAGTCAGTATTTTTTCCTTTCCACTAAACATATTCACATTACACTACTCCCCTTTTTATTGGGGCTACGTTTGATGTGTAATATCTGTTATTAATTGTATCATCAAAAAAACTTAAGAAAAAATGGGATTTTTATTCACATCGGAATCAGTATCAGAAGGGCATCCGGACAAGATAGCTGATCAGATCTCGGATGCATTGCTGGATGAATTTTTACGTTGCGACCCGGAATCACGGGTAGCCTGTGAGACAATGGTTACTACCGGCTTGGTGGTTTGTGGCGGAGAGGTAAAGACCCGGGGTTATGTGGACGTACAGCAGACGGCACGGGACACCATAGAGCGGATTGGGTATACCGACAGTGCCTATCGATTTGACCACAACTCCTGTGGTGTACTAAGTGCTATCCATGAGCAATCGGGCGATATAAACCAGGGTGTTGACCGTAAGGAAAAGGAAGAGATGGGTGCCGGTGACCAGGGCATGATGTTTGGTTTTGCATGCCGTGAGATGGACAATTACATGCCCATTAGCTCGGAAGTGGCTCACATTCTGCTTCAGGAATTGGCCAGGATTCGACGTGAGGGCCGGGAGATGACCTACCTTCGTCCCGACAGCAAGTCGCAGGTTACCGTAAAGTATGACGACCATGGTGAGCCGGTAAGCGTAGATACGCTGGTGCTGTCCACACAGCATGACCCATTTATTGAGCCGAAAGACCACACGGAAGAAGCGGCTCGTGAGGCGGATCAGGCCATGCACGACCAAATCACCAAAGACGTTAAAAATATCCTTATTCCCCGTGTACTTAACAGCCGGGACATCCCTTCCCGGGTAAAAGCCATGTTTGAAAACCACCACTTCCGGCTGCTGGTAAACCCTACCGGCAAGTTTATTATCGGTGGCCCCCACGGGGATGCCGGACTAACAGGCAGGAAGATTATTGTGGACACCTATGGCGGCCACGGAGCACACGGTGGTGGAGCATTCAGCGGAAAAGACAGCTCTAAAGTAGACCGCTCCGCAGCATACGCCGCACGACATATCGCCAAAAATATGGTAGCCGCAGGAGCAGCCGATAAAATGCTGGTACAGGTAGCCTATGCCATCGGAAAAGCCGACCCCGTCGGCGTATTTGTGAATAGCTATGGCACCTGCAAAGCCAAAAACCAAATGGGAAAAACCCTCTCCGACCAGGAAATGGCTGATAAAATCCAGGAATTATTCAACCTGAAACCCTACGGAATTATCCAACGGTTCGGACTCACAAACCCCATCTTCAGCCCGTCTGCAAGCTACGGACACTTTGGAAGAGAACCATACCAACAAGAAGTGGAAGTGTATTACGACGAAAACGGAAAATACCACAACGGAAATAAAACCTTCAAAAAAACCGTGGAATTCTTCGCCTGGGAAAAACTAGACTATGTGGATATCATTAAAAATAACCTGAACCTCTAAAGGACCATAAAACCTGAGCCCGATCTAAAAATACAAATATTTCTCATCCGTTGAAAATCAAAAGCAACCTTTTTAGACCGGACTCAAACTTGTAAAAACAAAAAACCCGGCATAACCATGCCGGGTTTTTTATGCTTATATTATGACCGTTAAGATGAAACGCCCATGACAGGATTTTTGACACACAGGAGGATGATTATTTTCTTACCGGAAAGCTCCCGCGCGCGCCCCTCTAACTCCCCTAAAGGGGAGGACCGGGCCAACCCACTC
>PWNQ01000171.1 GCA_003557725.1 Bacteroidales bacterium
AAACTGCCGCGGGTTGGCCCGGTCCTCCCCTTTAGGGGAGTTAGAGGGGCGCGCGCGGGAGCTTTCCGTAAGGAAATAATCATCCTCCTGTGTGTCAAAAATCCTGTCATGGGCGTTTCATCTGTTTAAAATTTTATATATTGCTTAATATCAACTATTTGTGACTCTTTGCTGATTCACCAACTGGCCAATTCACATACCCCATCCCCCTGTGTTTAGACAGCATTGTTCCCGAAGGATGGGGAATATTTCATTAGCCAAAAGTAATCATTTTCCATATATGAGTTCAATCAATAAATTATTATTTGATATCAGATAATTATTCTATCGGGCCAAATATACAAAATTATTTATAGGGATTGCGATAAAATAATTCATCACCCGATAGTTAACAGCCGGCTAAAAAAGGCGCTCAGGCAGCTTTAAAAGGTCTGATTTTTCTCCATTCATTGGCTAAAAAACATTTTTCATCTAAATAATTTTGGAGAAAACCTAATAGATAATGCCTTTGACAGGATTTTAGATACACCGGGGGAAATAGTTGGGAAAAAATGTGTTATTTTGCATTTGAAAAAAGTTACACCGTGATAGAACTGGGACGGCATCTTCGTAATTTAATTGTTCAATTCCTGGATTGGATACACCTCCCTTTCCGGAAGCATATTCCAAGGGAGACCTTTCAATACGGAGCTACCGGTGGGATAAATACGCTTTTGGATATTTTTTTATATTGGTTTTTTTACCAAATCATTCTTCAGGGGCAAATTGTTGAGTTGAATATTATTGCTATCAGTGCGCATATTGCCGCCTTTCTCATTGTTTTTCCCATTACTTTCAGCACGGGCTTTATCATGGCCAAATACATCACCTTTAAGTCGTCCCTTCTCCGTGGCCGCAAGCAACTTTTTCGATACGCCCTCACGGTAGGCGGGGCCATTTTTTTAAATTACATTTTTTTGAAGCTATTTGTGGAAGGGTTTCATCTGCCAGCTCTGGGAGCGAAAGTAGCCACAACAGCCATTGTGGTCACCTATAGCTACATGCTTCAACGTTATTTTACATTCCAGACAGGAAGCTTTAAAAAACGGCCACGGTAAAAAGACCTCCGGGGTGGCCAGGGTCTTTATATGGGCGCAATAAAGTGAAAAAACAATCCTGCATCACCCCGGTGATTGCGGGATACTTCCATTCGCAACACTTTATCATAGTAAGTAACCAGGTCCAGCCCTGCTCCCATTCCGTAGTGCCAATGGTTTACCATGGGGTTTGCCAGCTCTTCTCCCTGGTTTCCGTCCACATAGGCAGCATCAAAAAAAACATTCGCATAAAGTCTCAGGGGTATTTTGCTGAATTTTTCACCCAGCAAGTCATTTTTCAGCCAGTGCACATTAATCTTCTTTTCACTTAATACTGTTCTTTTCAGGTTGGTTTTTATGCATATCCAGTTGGTTTGGTCAAAGACATAATGTTCCATTCCTCTTACCAGGTCCCTTCCGTACCCCAATCCTTTCTCTTCGGCCAGGTGGTAAGGCAAGTATTGTCCCAGCCGGGTTTGTCCGGCAAGGCTGGCAGCCAGGTACCACTTCCCGGGCACCAGCTTATGGTATTTTCTCAGGTTGGTTTTAAGCAGCAGGTGATCTGTATCGGTATTAAAAAGTCCAAATTTTCTGGCTTTAAAGTCCATGTAATATCCACTGAGTGGGTATGCTTTATAGTCACGGTGATCATTTTTTACAATGTAAGAAATATACAGGAAGTCATTATTATCCACCGTTGCATAGTTTTTATTTAAAGCCATAAGTGTATCATTAATGGAAAAGTGGCGCCATCCCAGGCTTATTTTATGAGTAGTGCGAATTTCCGGCCGGTATCGCAGGCTAATGCTGCTTCTGAGTGCTTCTTTAAGGGCTTCATCCGGGGATGAAAAAAATAGCCGTTGGTGCCCCATGCTTCCGTAATACACCCTGTGCCGCCGGTGATATTCTCCTCTGATCATCAATCCCAGGGTTTTAGTCTTATTAAGATTCAGTATATCATATTGGAAAACATACTGGTTTTCAAACCCTGCGGTAAAATAAAAAGCCAGTTTTTCGCCTCTGCCTCTGAAGTTATTATTTTTCAACCCGGCAGTATAGTTCACCCTTCTGAAGCTTTTATGTTCCCACCAGGTATTCACATTTCCTCCCGGCACCTCCACATAGACCACAGGCCAGATATACCATCGCTCCGTCAGACGTATATCAAATACCACCCCCTGGTCATCATCCCTGAGAAAGTCCACTAATACAAAATTAAACAACAAAGTATTCATCAGGTTTTGGCGGATAGTTTTCCGGTAAGACTCCAAAAGGGCTGTATCCACTTTTTGCTCCTTCTTTATTGGGATTTCCCTAAGAATCAATTCAGTCCGGGTTTTATCATTTCCGGATATTTGGATATCCTTCACCACCACCTGGTCCGACTGCTGTGCGAAAAGGGTAATGGGCAGCCATAACATACTAAAAGCGACCGGAAGCACCTTGGGATTATTCATTATCAGATATTCAAATAATTGATAAGGGCATCATAGCGGTCCATCAGATCATCCCAGTATTGCTCTTCGGAGAAAGATGCTTTAATGGTATACTCATATCGCCCCAGAGTGGCCATAACGGCAGAGATATCCATTTTATTGATTTTCAGAGTTAGCTCCAACTTGGTTGAGTCTCTGGGTGAGGAGGTATAAAGGCTTAGGATTCTGGCGTCATTGGACTCCACGATTTGCACAATTTCCGACAGCAGGTAGTCTTTTTCATTGAGTTCCAAAACTATTATAGCTCCGGGTTGCTGTATTGCCGCCATTTCCGCAATACGTGCCAGCAGTTCAGACATCATCACCGCACCCTTATATCCTTTCATTTTGTCCAGCACAGGGATAACGGTGAGTTTTTGCTCATATACCACCTTGATAATATCATATATATGCTGGTTTTCTGAAACATAAGGTTTTATCAGTGACAATTTATGGTCGCCCAGAGGTTTTGCGGGGTCGTTAAAGTTGAGGATATCCTCTTCGGATATAAGTCCCAGGAAATCCACATTGTTTACAATGGGAAGGTGCATCACTTTAAAGTCATCCATCATTTCCAGTGCACGGGTACCCGGGTCTGATGTTCTAAGTGGCACGATGGTATTGGACAGAAGATGTTTTGCCAGCATAATACTTTTTTCTTTATTGAGTCCGGTCTAAAAACACACATTTTTCACATCCGCTGAAAATCAAAAGTAACCTTTTTAGAGCGGACTGTTTATTAACATAAACAACTTACCTACCGCTCATGTTTATGGCAGTTTGCTTCATTCCCTATTCTTTACTATTTTTGTGGCACAAAACATTTTTACAAAGTTATGACAAATTTAAGTGTAAATATCAATAAAGTTGCCACCATTCGTAATGCCCGTGGAGGAGACACTCCCAATCTCATTGAGGCCGCCTGGTCATGTGAGCAATATGGAGCTCAAGGAATTACTGTTCATCCCCGGCCGGATGAGCGTCATATTCGCTACCGTGATGTTTATGATCTCAAGCCCTTGTTGACTACGGAGTTCAACATAGAGGGTTATCCTTCTGACACGTTTTTGGAGATGGTACTGGATGTATGTCCCGCCCAGGTTACTTTGGTTCCTGATGCTCCGGATGCTATTACCTCCGATTCGGGATGGAACACCAAAACGCACAAGGGTTTTTTGCAAGAAGTCATCTCCCGTCTGAAAGGTTCAGGCATACGTACTTCTTTATTTATGGAGACGGATGAGGAGTTGATCACCCATGCAAAAGACACTGGTGTTGACCGTATAGAGCTCTATACGGAGCCCTATGCCCGGGGTTTTTCCACAGACAGGGAAAAGGCTGTTGCCCCATACATCCGTTCCGCGGAGCATGCCAATTCCCTTGGGTTGGGCATTAATGCCGGTCATGATCTAAATTTGGACAATCTTCGCTATTTTGCGGAGCGTATTCCTGGCTTGCTGGAGGTATCTATCGGACATGCATTAATTTCCGATGCATTGTATATGGGTCTTGAGCAGACCATTCACATGTATCTGAAGCAGCTTTCCCCGGCACAGGAATGAACTTCTTCCCCCGGTATTTGTTAGCTCTTCATCAATTAAAGCCAGGTTTTTATGGAGTTATATACGCGCATCATGGGCTCGGGCCCCCCGTTGATCATCCTTCATGGTCTATTTGGTCTCTCGGATAATTGGGTATCCATTGCCCGCCGGTTATCGGCCAGCTATACGGTTTATCTTCCAGACCAGCGGAATCATGGCCGTTCACCTCATCACCAGGTATTTAATTATTATGCCCTCAGCGATGACCTGATGGCTTTTATGGATTCGCGGGAAATTGACAAGGCGGTTCTGCTGGGCCACTCTATGGGCGGGAAGGTGGCCATGCATTTTGCTCTGGACTATCCGGAGATGACCGATAAGCTTATTGTGGCGGATATGGGGACCGGCAGCTACCATGTGCGCCCGGTGCACAATAAAATAATGGAAGCCATGGAAAGCGTTGATTTTGATTCTCTGGACACCCGTGAAGCAGTGGAAGAGCATCTCTCGGCATATATTGACTCCCGTCCGTTGCGCTTATTTATTATGAAAAATCTGAAGCGCCTCCCCAAGGGGCGACTGGGCTGGAAGCCAAACCTTCCGGTGTTAAAAAAAAGCATGGGAGAAATTGTGGAGGGCCTATCGCCCGGCCCCACATATAACCAGCCCACCCTGTTTGTTGCCGGTGGCCGCTCCGATTATATCAAAGAGGCTGATCACCAAGATATCCAAAAATTTTTCCCCAAAGCCCGCATAGAGGTCATCCCTCATGGGTCTCACTGGCTCCATGCAGATGCTACGGAAGCATTTTGTGATATCGTCAGCCACTTTCTGGACAGCACCTGCTATAACAATACCGACTTAAGGAAAAAAAGCGGGGCCAGCTAATACCTTTCGATTTTTAAGTTGGCTATGGCCGCTTTAATATTCACCCGTATCTGCACTTCTTTACTGGCAAATCCCGGGGTATAATAAAGGTTTCTTTCTTCCTTCAGGAATCCCTCCAGATCTCTTCCGGCCAGGACCGTTTCAAATTGTATGCGGCAGCCTGCTTCTTCGGGGATGCGGAGCACTATAGATGAGGCCCCTGCTTCTATGGTCACGTCCACTTGCGGTGATCGTGTTCCCAGCTTCATATCTATTCCGGAAGCGCCTCCTTTCATGGCCACTTCTCTCACTATAAAATCATCCAGCTCCAGGTTGGCCCGGGCTGCCCCCAGGTTAAGCAACAACGACCATTGTGGCTGAGGGTGCAGGCGGATATTGGCTTTCCCCCGGCCTTCCCTCTGCCATCCCGTGATCTTGTTCATGGTCACATTTACCACATATTGCTGATCCTCTTCATAGGGATTAATGGAGTACTCCCCCTGGTCTCCTTTTTTTTGGAAATCTACCAGGTAGCTGGCAGAAGTGTCGCTAATATTAAACCGTCCTGCTGCTCCATCCAGCTTGAGGACTGCATGGGTGAGTCCCTGTGGCAAGCGGATCAACTCCCGTTGATAGCTCAGGTCGCCTGTGGCATCCCCCCGGGCAAACTCTTTTTCATTAAAGTGGATATGCACTCCGGAGCCCACACGCTTTCCCCACAGGTTTTTTCCGCTATCATCCCGCACAGAATAGCTTAACGCTCCGGCCATAACCAGTAAAGAAAACAACGCCTTCCATCCGCTCTTCAGGGGCAGGGCTGATATCCCCCAAAGGATGAGCAATGCGGGCCACATGGATAATAATGCCGTCCATGAAAAGCTGACAAGCCCCAGGTTCCCGGCGATCCATATGACCCCGCCAGCAATAAGCAAAAACCCCCAAACGGCCTGGTTATAGTTCATGATCCTGAGTGTTTGATGAGGAATTTTTTATGCTTCCCAGGAGGATAACGCCCCCCAGGATTATGAGCACCACGGGCCACAAGTCGCTAAACTTCAAAAAATCAATAAAATTATCAGCTAAAAATGCGGCTCCCAGAAGTATAAGTGCCAACCCGGCAATAAGGTTACTTTTGGGTACCCCCCCGGAGCGCCCGGTGGGGCGGGCTTTCTGTGGCTCCGGGTCTACGTGCCCGCTGCTGGCAGCACTCCCCGCAGGCTCCTCCCCGCCTTCCGGGTCACTTGCATCAAATATGGTATACAACGGCTCCTCAGGAAGCACCGCCCATAAAACGATATATGCTATAATCCCTCCCCCGCCCATAACCGCAGCAATAAAAAATATGAGCCGAATAATCACAGGGTCCACATTAAAATAACGGGCGATCCCGCCACATACACCCCCCAGATACTTATCCCGGGTCGAACGATACAATTTTTTGGTATTTTCCATATCCATAAATTAAGTTAAAACCTTTTCCCTTATCCTGATGAGACGTACATAGCAAACAAAAGTTACATTACACAATAAAAACAGCCTCTAAAACTGGACAATTTATATATATCTCTCAAAAGTGGCGGACCGTTCCGGGGCTCAAAGTTAAAAAAATAAACAGGCATCGCCATAACTAAGAAACCGGAAGTTATTATCCAGGGCATAGCGGTAGGCCTCTTTCCACCGTTCTTCACCAAGAAAAGCGGCCACCAACAGCAACAGGGTACTTCCCGGCTGGTGGAAATTAGTGATCATGGCACCGGTCATGGCAAAGGAGTATGGAGGAGCAATCAAAAGGCGAGTACTCCCCCGCAGGGTATCTGTCTTGTCCCGGTCCATTTTTTCCAGTAGAATATCAATGCACTCCTCACGGGTTAAAGTATTTTCAGACTGATACGGCAGCCATTGTGAAACAGAGAACGGGGCATTATTATCCTTTCGGAGCATTCCGGCGAACCAGTATAGGCTTTCCAGTGTTCTGACGGCAGTAGTTCCCACGGCCACCACTTTTTCTACCGGGGTTGCCTTCATTTTTTCCAGGGTTTCCCGGGATACAAGCACCTGCTCCTGGTGCATTTGATGCATATTAACATCTCCGGATACGATGGGTTTAAACGTACCGGCCCCCACATGCAATGTAAGATAGGCCTGATGGACATTTTGCTTTTCCAGGTTTTGAAACACGGTTGGTGTAAAATGCAGTCCGGCCGTTGGAGCAGCCACAGAGCCATGGTGGGATGCAAAGAGGGTTTGGTATCGGTTTTTGTCTTCGCTCTGCGCTTCCCGTTTAATATATGGTGGCAGTGGCACATGCCCGGCCTGCTCCATAACTTCTAGCCAGGGCAGGTCTTCAGGCTTCCATGAAAACTGCACCCACCACATGTCATTGTCCTGCTTTACTTTTTCAGCATGCAATACCCCTTTTTCCAGTTTTATGGATAACCTTCCCTGTTTCCATTTGCGGGCATTTCTCACAAAACACTTCCATACCACGGGAGAACTCCGTAGCCACTCCGTTTGGGCATCCCTCTGAGAGCTGGCGGGCTCCAGACAAAAAACCTCTATGGCAGCACCCGTTTCCTTGCGAAAAAGCAACCGCGCATGAACCACTCTGGTGTTGTTAAAAACCAAAAGGTCACCACCCTGCAAATGCCGGTGAAGGTGAACAAACCGGCCCTCATAAACCGCCGACCCCGGCCTGCTGATAAGCAAACGCGACTGGTCACGGCAATCCGGAGGATGATGCGCTATCCTATGCTCCGGAAGATCATAGCTAAAGTCTGAAACCCTTAAATCCAAAAATCCATCCATGCTGCAAAAATAAAAGAGTCTGGCCTAATAACTCGAAAATTATTAGACCCGGTGAAAATCAAATGTCACCATTTTAGACTGGACTCATATAACGAAAACTAAATCCGGCCAGAAAAGAAGGGCTGCCGGAATAATTGAAGGAACCTAATTCTTTTGATATAAATCAGAAATATCAATATGATCCTTATAGTTTAAAAACACCTCCGAAATATCCACCGTCTTTACATTATCAATTTTTGATGCATACTGGCGGTACCATATCTCCACAAAGAAGTTGGTCACGGCATATAGCTTAATGGTATAGTACATGTAGGTTCTGGTCATAATTTCTTCGCCATACTCCAGAACCGTTTGCACTTTCTCAAGCATCTTCATTTCTTCAAACCCCTGTTTTGTCATATTCATAATCCCCCTTCCAAAGATAATCCGTTGAAAAACAATTTTCAACGGACTTTTAAGCATTCTGTTTCACCATAGGAACAAATGGAATTCCATTTAGTTCATAAAGAATTTATACTTTTATGGTTTTAAACACGGCTTATCCGGATCGTTGCCATATCGTCTTTAATCCTTGTTTTTCAAGGCTTAATGTTCTTCATACGATTCTGATTCCGTTCAAATAATTATGGAAAACTACACAAGTACACGCTCCTCAAGGGGGCATCACGGGTTTATATCCCTTATTCCCAATGCAATAACCCTACTAAATGCATTGGCAGGGGTTTTGGCTATCGTCCATGTGGCATTGGGTGATTTTTTGTTTTCGTTTTATTTATTTTCGGTCTGTCTGGTATTGGATTTTGCCGACGGTTTTGCCGCCAGGTTACTGAAAGCCACCAGCGAGCTGGGGAAGCAACTGGACTCTTTGGCGGATATGATCTCCTTTGGACTCTATCCGTCGCTGGCCATATTTTTTGCTTTACACGGCCAGCATTCCTTTTGGGGAGGAGCAATTATTCCGGGTTTGGTTTTGGCATTCCCCTTATTTGCCATATTACGTTTGGGTATTTTCAACACCGAGTCACCTCATCCCCTGGTTTTTTATGGCCTTCCATCTCCGGCAGCAGCTATCGGGGTTGTTGCGATTGTATATATGGTTATTTTCCCTGGTTCTTCTTCCATTTTTTCGCTGATTAACGACTACCCGTTTGTCCCCGTGATGCTTGTATTATTATACAGCGTTTTAATGGTGACGCGCCTTCCTATGATCTCCCTGAAGTTTGACCGCAGTGGGTGGAAAAGGAATCGTTACCGGGTAATCTTTCTGGGATTGGCAGTAGTTTTGGTCCTCGCGTTTCAGTTCCGGGCACTATTGGTGTTGATCCCGGCATATATTCTTTATTCCCTAGCGGTGTGGCCATCATTATCCAAGCGAGGGTATCAGGAGTAGTTCTTCTTTGATTTTCTGAGTTCAAAATTTTCTCCCAGATAGACCCTTCTCACCTGTTCATCCTGAACCAGGTCTTCGGCCGTTCCCGATTTAAGTATTTTCCCCTGGTTAAGCAGATATGCCCGGTCTGTGATATTGAGTGTTTCATGGACATTATGGTCGGTGATGAGTATTCCGATATTTTTTTTCGCCAGTTGTGAAACGATCGACTGGATATCTTCCACGGCGATGGGGTCTACCCCGGCGAAGGGTTCATCCAGGAGGATAAACATTGGGTTGACCGCCAGGCATCGTGCTATTTCCGTTCTTCGCCGTTCTCCTCCCGACAGGGTGATTCCTTTGCTTTTTCGCACATGCTCCAGCCCAAACTCTCCGATCAGCTCTTCCAGCTTTATCTTTCTTTTTTCTTTATCCGGCTCAGTAAATTCAAGGATGGAAAAGATATTATCCTCCACGCTCATTCTCCGAAAGACGGAAGCTTCCTGGGCCAGGTAGCCAATCCCCAGCTTCGCCCGCCGGTACATTGGAAGGTGTGTGATATCCTTTTTATCCAGGGTAATCTTTCCCTCATTGGCAGAAATAAGCCCCACCATGATGTAAAATGTGGTGGTCTTTCCTGCCCCGTTTGGGCCCAGCAGCCCTACAATTTCACCCTGATTAACGGATACGGATACATCGTTTACTACCGCACGGCTCTTGTACTTCTTAACCAAATGATGTGCTTCAAGCTTCATGATCAATCTCTTGCGTTTCACCGGGGAACAAAAAAGCATGTGGCAAAAAAAATAATGACACCCTGCCAACAACCCCGAATTTCAAGGTTCAAAAGTAATAAAAACCAACTGTTCAGAAATATTGTATCTTTGTATAGTTAATTTATGCTGTGGATACGAGTCATAGTCATTTAATAACACCCTTCCATGGCTTTTCTGCCTTAAAAAAATTTGCTCATGAAGCTCCTGGATAATAAGTTTTCAACGGTCACGGGCAAGCCCTTTTTGCTTTTGGTGCTGTTTCTTTTTTCGGTGCTGTTAGGCACCTATTGGAATCATTTTCACAATGCGTTCCACTTTGATGACTTCCACACGATCACACAGAATCCATATATAACAGACCTGGGTAATGTTCCCCGGTTTTTCACAGACTTTACGGAAACGCAATCTACGCGGGCAGAAGTAAAGACCTACCGTCCGGTGGTGACCACTCTGAATGCTTTTTCTTATTGGCTGGGTGGTGATTACACCCCTTTTTATTTTCATTTGACCATTTTTATCTTTTTTATTCTGCAGTTGGTCATCATGTTTTTTCTTTTCCGCAAGTTATTCTCTCTGGTATCTGATGATATGCCCAACACCCTGATCAGTTTATTTGCAGTGGCTCTATATGGTTTTCACACGGCCAATGCAGAGACTGTAAACTATATTATTGCACGTTCTTCGGGTATGTCTGCATTTTTTGTGGTTTTGGCCCTGATGATATACGCCTGTTATCCTGGGCACCGTCGTTATGGTTATTATTTGGTTCCGGCAATTATCGGTTTATTTACCAAAGAGCAGGCGGCCATGTTTGCCCCTTTGCTTTTCTTTTTTGTATTGTTGTTTGAACAACGCATGTCCATTGGCGACCTTTTTCGTCGTTCACAGGTTAGTGGTCTTTGGATAACTTTACGCAAAACCCTTCCGGCCATTCTTTTACTAGGTATTATCACCTATGTAATCGTATTTGTGGTTCGTGTATCCAAAGAGCCATATTACGGCCATACTGCTCTACAATATGCCATGACCCAGCCATTTGTCTGGTTTCACTATTTCCTTTCCTTTATTTACCCTTATAAACTCAGCGCGGACCCTGATATGCGGGTTTTCCGCGATCTGTGGGACCCCCGTATGTGGGTCGGCTTTGTTTTTATCCTGGTGTATGTGTTTACCATTATCCGCACCTCTTCCATTTCCCGCTACCGTCCAATATCCTTTGGTCTCATATGGTTTGGAATTTCCCTGCTGCCCACCTCCAGCATTTTCCCTCTGGGCCAGGTAACCAATGATCACCGTATGTATTTTCCTTTTGTGGGGCTGGCTCTAAGTGCTGCCTGGGCTTTGGGCCTGTTGGTGATGCATATTGAAAAGAGGCTTAATGGAATAATCCGCCAGCGCTTTCATTATGGTTTGCTTCTTTTTATCATCCTGCTGTTGGGTGGCCATGCATATGGCACTTATCACCGCAATAAGGTTTGGAGTACCGAGGAGTCACTCTGGTATGATGCTATTCAAAAAAGCCCCAACAATGCTCGTGCTTTGATGAATTATGGTTTAACCCAAATGGCAAAGGGTCATTATGAAGAAACCCGAGAGGTTTTCCTTCAAGCTTATCGTCTGTCTCCCCATTACGATTACCTGCTGGTCAACCTGGGCATTTTATATAACGCCATGGATAAGGCAGACAGTGCCCGGTATTTCTATACCCGTGCACTACGGCAAAGCCCTGGGCTGCATGTAACACATCATTATTACGGGCGGCATCTGTTTCATGAGGGGAGGCCCCGGGAGGCCTTAAAGCGTGTCTCCCGTGCTTTGGAGATCGTTCCTCACTATATGCCGGCCCGGAGGTTAAAAATGAATATCCTGTTTCATTTGGAAGACTGGGACCGACTGGAAGCTTTTGCCCGGGAAACCCTTTCGCTTAACCGAAATGAGGATCTGGCCCAATACTATCTTAATGCCAGAGAAAACCAGCAGGCAGAGATTGAGAAACTGGAGTCTCAAGCCCGGGAAAACCCCACCAAAGATATTTATATCACCTTAAGCTTAAGGTACTACAAGAGTCAACAGTATAAGAAGTCCATCGAGGCATGTAAAAAAGCCCTGGAGATAGCCCCAAGGTCATCTATCGCTTATAACAATATGGGGTCTGCCTATATTGCCATGGAACATTATGACGCGGCCATAGCCCCTCTGAAGAAAGCTCTGGAACTGAACCCTGGCTTTCAACGTGCCAGGAACAACCTTCGCCTGGCTGAAAGCAACCTGAAGCGATTATCCGTGTTTGAAGAAAGTCGATCTTACAGTGAATGGATAAACCTGAGCCTGGAATTTTATCGTTTAGAAGACTATAAGAACAGTATCCGTTGTTGCGAAAAAGCCCTGGAGCTGAATCCCCGGTCGGCAAATGCCTACAACAATATTTGCGCAGCATACAACAAACTGGAGGCTTGGGAAAAAGCAGCAACGGCCTGCGAAAAGGCACTGGAAATAAATCCGGATATGAAGCGGGCACAGAATAACCTTTACGCAGCCCGTCAACGGTTGCCATAGCTACAAATACCGCTCCCCGTAATCCACACGCAGGTCATTAATAAACTTTCTGATCATCTCTTCCTCACTGCGCTTACAGATTAACAAGGTATTGTTGTCTTCCGCAACAATAAAGTCTTCCAGGCCGTGCAATATGGTCAGTTTATCATCCGGCACCTTCACCAGGCACCCTTTGGAATTGTACATTTTCACTCTATTTCCCTGGACAATACTATGATTATGATCTTTAGGGATACTACTATACAGTGCATCCCATGTTCCCAGGTCGGACCATCCGAAAGAGCAGATATACACGTATGTATTATCTGCTTTTTCCATGATCCCATAATCGATGGAAATATTTTTGCAAACGGTATAAGCGGAGCGAATGAAAGAGGGCTCGGCGGGGGTATTGTACTTTCCGGCACCGGCCCGGAAAGTGCTGTTCACCTCGGGAAGGTATTTTTCAAAAGCATCCAGCCAGGTTTTCAGGGCACCCACAAAGATTCCCGAGTTCCAGAGGAAGTCACCACTTTCAATAAACTGGGCAGCCATTTCCTGGTCAGGTTTTTCGGTAAAGGTTTTCACTTTAATAATATTCTTTCTGGGGGTGCTTCCTTTTACCTCGTCATACTGGATATATCCGTATTCTGTTTCCGGCCGTGCCGGTTTAATCCCCAGGGTAAGGATCCATGGATTATCACTGCTGGCATCCAGGGCTTCCTGCATGGTAGCAAAGAATTCATTTTCGTTTGTAATAATATGATCGGAAGGAGCCACCACTACCTGTGCGCCGGGGTTTATCTCTTTGATTTTATGGCAGGCATAAGCCAGGCATGGGGCCGTATTCCTCCGGGAGGGCTCTGCCAGTATCTGACTACCGTAAAGGTCTGGGAGTTGTTGTTCCACCAGGGTCCTGTATCGCTCATTGGTAACCACTAAAATGTTCTCTTCAGGCACCAGCTGTAAAAAGCGTTCATAAGTGATTTGGAGCAACGTTTCCCCGGTACCCAGGATATCTATAAATTGCTTGGGATAATCGGCCCGGCTCACCGGCCAAAACCGGGAACCAAGGCCACCGGCCATTATTACGCAATAAGTGTCTTTGTTCATGGCATGGGATTATGTGAATTCTCAGGAGCAAATATAAAACAAAACCCGGACAATCAAGGGAAATGCCTCACTTAATCCCGGTTAACCACCTCAAAATCGGGTGAAAAAAGATAATATTTCTTATTTTTCAGCGATTGACAAAGGATGCGCACCCGTTTCTTGCCCATCTTTTTGAATTTATGGCCATTAGGTAATTTAAAAATGGTATTGGGCGCAAGCTCCTCCAAAGTGCGAGTGTGTTTATGGAGATTTTCATCATACTTTTTCAGCATTTTAAAAAGGCTCCTGTTTCCACAAGTAGATGCTCTCAGGTCGGATGGCTGAAAGGGCAGGACCCGGCTCACCTCCAGGGGAAACACATTCCGCTGGTTAAGGTCCTGAAGCATCTGAAAAAAGATGACTTTCCACTGCATCCCATGGGGCCTGACACCGTACCCATGTCGTATATGGACTATATGATGGGCCAACTCATGAACCAGTACAATCAAAAAACGATAGGGATTATGATCCCTGTTTATGGTAATCCGGGGGGAAGTCCCTGCCCGGGGCACGCGGTAATCTCCGCACTTTGTCTTTCTCGGGGCAACCAGGTCTATGTGCACGGGGAAATCAGTGATCCACTGCTCCACTAAGGGACGGGCCGGGAAAGGAATATAGTGGTCCACTAAGAATTCATCCTTTTTGAGCATGATCAATTATCTCTATTTTACTGAAAGAAGGGCAGTCACAATTCCTTTGTATTCGCCTTTTCCTGGTGGATGAGCAAGCCATAACCCCCAGCAGGAAGGTGGCAAGCAGCAGTATAGTCAATATCCTCCGAACGCTTATCACATTCATGGTTCCAACACCTTATTATGTGGAGATTACCCACATGGTTTATACTGTACAAACGTACATAAAATTATTGACTCCGTTCTAAAAACACACCATTTTCACGGCACGGGAAATCAGCATTTCCCCGGGCCCCACGGATACATGATTTTCAGCGACTTCACCCATTAGTGGCCGGGGGAAAAGCCGCAGTAGAGCCCGGGCCAAAGTCATCTTTTTAATACGCTGAATATATCTGATCCACATCCTCCAGGCATATTTATTAAAAAAGGCCATCGCAATAAAACAGGTTATTGAAAAAAAAAATGAAGATCTTTGTTTCCGTCATATAAAATAATTGTACTTTAGCCCCACGATCTGAAGGGATCCGACTAAAGGCTGAATATTACCAAAATATAATCTTCTCCACCATGAACTGGCTATTTCATTTGGGGCGTTACACATTATTAATGCTTCGATCACTTCGGAGACCAGACAAGCACCGGGTATTTTTTGGCCGGGTGCTTACAGAGATCAACAATTTGGGTGTTAACTCATTGCCCATTGTTCTCATTATCTCTGTTTTTGTGGGGGCAGTTGTGTCTCTGCAGGCAGCCTTTAACATGGATAGTCCATGGATTCCTGAATATGCTGTAGGGTTAACCACGCGACAATCCATTATTCTGGAGTTCTCTCCCACAATAATCAGTGTGATCCTGGCCGGGAAGGTAGGCTCCAGCATAGCCTCAGAAATTGGCAGCATGCGCATTTCTGAACAGATTGAAGCACTTGAGATCATGGGCATAAACCCTGCCAGCCACCTGATTACTCCCAAGATGATCGCAGCGGTAATTATCAATCCCTTTCTGATCACCATCAGTATGGTTGTAGCCATCTTTGGCGGCTGGCTGGGCGCATTAGCCAGTGATGTGATCACCGGTGATGCTTACATTATCGGCATAAAGTCTTATTTCAAACTGTATGATGTGTTCTATGCTCTCTTTAAAACAGCCATCTTTGCCTTTATTATTACTTCCGTGGCTTCTTACCAGGGGTTTTATGTAAAAGGCGGAGCCATTGAGGTGGGACGTTGCAGCACCCAGGCAGTAGTAAATACCAGCATATTGATCATCTTTGCCAACTTAATACTCACCCAAATAATGCTTACATGATACAGGCTAAAGAATTATATAAGTCTTTTGATGACCTGCATGTTCTGAAAGGCATTTCCGCTGTTTTTGAAAAGGGTAAAAATAACCTGATCATTGGAAAAAGCGGTTCGGGGAAAACAGTATTTATGAAATGTCTTTTGGGTCTGATTGAATTGGACTCCGGGTCAATCCTTTATGATGACCGCAACTTCAGCCGCATGGATTTCCAGGAGAAAAAACGCTTGCGTCAGGAAATCGGCATGCTTTTTCAGGGGGGTGCACTATTTGACTCCCTCACCGTAGAGAAGAATATCATGTTTCCACTAACCATGTTTACCCGGTGGAGCTATCAGGAAAAGCGTAAACGGGTGGACTATTGTCTGGACCGGGTGAATATGGCAGGAAGCAACGAACTAATGCCGGCCGAGTTAAGCGGAGGCATGAATAAACGTGTGGCCATTGCACGGGCTATTGTCATGGAGCCGGGCTATCTGTTTTGTGATGAGCCCAATTCCGGGCTGGACCCCAAGACAGGGGTGCTCATTGACAATCTGATCAATGAAATAACCAAAGACCTGGGCATGACCACCATTATCAATACCCACGATATGAACTCCGTACTGGCGATCGGTGATCAGGTAATTTTTCTTAATCAAGGGGAGGTCGCCTGGAAAGGCGCCAAAGAGGAAATTCTGGACACAACCGACCCGGTGATCAATGAGTTTGTCTATGCCACGGAAATGGCCAAACGCCTGAAAGGAAAATAACACGATGACTGGCATGACAGTTTTGGATATCATACTGGCTATATTGCTGCTATGGTTTGCATGGAAAGGGTTTTGCAAAGGCCTGATCATTGGGTTGGCATCCATAGCAGCCCTGGTTCTGGGGCTTTTAGCCGCCTTTCACTTTTCCCATATTGCCGGCGGAATACTGAAAAATATGCTTTCTCTGGAAGGAGATGGCCTGCAGTATGCCGCCTTTGGGGTAACCTTCCTGGCGGTGGTCATTATGGTGCATGTGCTGGGCCAAGCGGTGGAGAAAGTGCTGACGGTTATCATCCCGGGTATTATTAACAATTTGGCCGGCGCCCTACTGGGAATATTAAAGGCAGCATTGATTATCAGTGCTTTTTTTTACTTCCTGGAGGGAACCCGCCTTAAGGACCATTTGATATCCGGAGAAACCCGCCAAAAGTCGGTATTATATGCCCCGGTAGCCTCTCTGGCATATTATGTCATCCCCCATATTCAAGAGGCATACCCCGATGAGCTGTTGTTGTCTCCCCAAGACTAAAAGAAAACTATTCCGGCGTATATCCATAAGTCCGGTATAAAAACACACATTTTTCACATCCGCTGAAAATCAAAAGGAACCTTTTTAGGCTGGACTCTTCCCCAAGAGCCACATCAGACACCCGCTTCGTCATGCAGTTTCCCTGGTTATAGACAAAAAAACTCCGGCTTAGTGGAATAAACCGGAGTAAATAATATAAACCTTAAGATCTAAAAGATGGCCCATCGGTGATTATTGCCGTCTATCATCACCAATGCGGGTATTATAGTTAATTCTGAGCGCATTGGCTTGTCTCAGTTCATGTTTAACATCACTAACGATCCCCATCCTTGTGTTCTTATCGATTTTTAGAGAGATGGTCATCAGCTGTCGCTGAGCCTCTGACAGAGCTTCCCTTTCGGTATATACAAACCGTTGGATTTCTCTGGGTTCAGCAAATGCGTCATTAAGCTGGATTCTGGGTTCGGACCCCAGCATGACCTGCCGGTTTCTGGGTGGCGGGCCAATATATACATAACTAACCAATTCCTTTTTCTCCAGCTTCTGCACTTCTGTAGCATCCGGCTCTGTAATGGTGACCAGCAGGGTAGTTTCCCTCATGGTAGTAGCCACCATAAAGAAGAACAGGAGCATAAAAATGATGTCCGGCAAAGAGGAGGTGTTAATTTTTTGCACCCCTGTTTGTTTTTTGTTTTTGAATCTTCCCATAGTTATCGGTCTCCTATTGTTTGCGGTTCCGCTTCAGAGATAGATACGGGAATGGCGCGCTGGATAGCTCTGGCTGCGGTTTCATCTCTGAGCTGTCCAAATCTTACGCCAAAATGCCTTCGGGCCATTTCATCGCGCAGTTCTCTGACAGCAGCGGTCAATTCATTTTGCACCTGAATATACATGTCGTAAGAAGTACCCCGGTCGTTTTGCAGGGAAATCACTCCCTTAGAGACCCATACTTCTCCCAGTCCATCAATATATTCTTCTTCCACCTCGGGATACTGGGGGTCATCATGATGGATGCTCAGGAAGTCTTTGGCAGCAGCTCTCAGCTGCGAAATATCCATTGGCCTCAGGTCAGTCTGCTTCCCCACCAGCAAGCGATCGGCATGATTAACCAGCACCACAAAAGTATTGCGTTCCCGCACCTCAATGGGCTCATCCTCTACCGGTGGCGGCAACCTTCTTGCGATCCCCCTGTCCACATCCATTGTTGTGGTAACCAGGAAGAATATGAGCAGCAAGAAGGCGATATCGGCCATAGACCCGGCATTAATCTCCTGAATTGCTCTTCTAGCCATACAAAAAGTTTTTATTTAAAGATTTTAGATACACCGGAGACAACAATGGCTGCAACAGCCATAATTCCCAGTATATACGTTGCAATAAGTCCTGCTCCCACTCTCCGGGAGCCCGCTTCTGTCACTTCAAAATTTTCATAGACAGCTCCTTCAGTGGATCCAGAAGCCAACAGGAAAGATATTCCCGCCAGCACCAAAAACCCGGCCAGCCCGATAAGCACGGATTTGGCCTTTTCAGGATTGAGCACTATGTAAATAATGGGCGCCACAATGGAAGCAACCGCAGCGATTGCAAACAATGTATATGTATAATAAACATGCAGCATCACGGTTTGCATAGTTACATCTGAAATAAAGATGTAATAGACTCCCAACACTGCTGCGATACCCATCATGGCATACAGAACTATGTTTAGATATTTGCCAACTTTATCTTCCATAAGGCAAAATAATTTTAAATTGATTACTTATTAAGTTTTCTGACCAGGATGTCAATAAAGCTGATCGTACTGTCTTCCATATCGTTAACAAGGCTATCCACCTTAGCGATCAGGTAGTTGTAAAATACTTGCAGGATGATGGCAACGATCAAACCGAAGACAGTAGTCAACAGGGCCACTTTAATACCTCCGGCCACTACCGTTGGTGAAATATCTCCTGCGGCCTCGATAGCATCAAAGGCTGAGATCATACCAATAACCGTTCCCATAAAGCCTAACATGGGGGCAATGGCAATAAATAAAGATATCCATGACATTCCCTTTTCCAGCCTTGCCATTACCACACTTCCATAGGCAGTAACCGCCTTTTCTACGGTTTCAATCCCTTCATCTACTTTGCTAAGGCCTTCATAGAAGATACTGGCCACAGGCCCTTTGGTATCTTTCATCAGCTCTTTGGCCGCTTCCACGCCACCATTATCCAATGCACTCTCAAACTTATTGAGCAGCTTTTCCGTATTGGTTGTAGCCAGATTAAGATACAATACCCGTTCAATAACCAGAGCCAGTCCAAAGATCAGGGTAAGCAACACAATTCCCATGAACTCTGCTCCTCCTTCAATAAACTTCTCTTTGAGAATTTGGTGGAATGTTTGCCCTTCGCGGTCCACTTCACCCAGTCCTGCTGCTTCTTCACCTTCAAAAGCGACTTCAGTATCCTGGTCTGTGGCCAGCGTGTCATTTTCCATGTCCTGTTCATTTTGCTCTGCCAGCTCGGTTTCTTCCTGATCAGCAATGGGCTGGGCATACACTTGAGCAGAGAAGGTTGCTATATTAAACAACCCTGCTATAGCAAGAAAAGCAATCCATTTTTTCATAATACCTACGATTGATGTTTTTAATTAATTGGTTAGTTCATTGTTCTGGCGGAGAGAGAGGGATTCGAACCCTCGATACGCTTGTGGCGTATACACACTTTCCAGGCGTGCGCCTTCGACCACTCGGCCACCTCTCCTTCTGGTTTATACACCTTTACAAAAATTAAAAGAACGCTAAGCCCTCTGTGAAATTTGGCGCTAAATTACAAAAAACTTAATTACTTAAACACAAAAAGTTTTCCATTATTGCGTATCCTCTTTACAAAAGGCAAAAAGGATAGCCTCCCCGGGGGATATGCCATTGCGGAAGCCTGACTATTAGTCGGGTTTATTATGAAGACATTTCCCCCCTCAGTGAGGTTTCAAATAATGAGCTAAAGGCGTCTTTCCCAAATTGTCTGCCTAATAGATACATCATTTTGGCCAGTGCCGACTCCGTGGTAATATCCTTTCCACCAACCACCCCGGCTTTCTTAAGCTCCAGGCTGGCCTGATACTTCCCGGGTTCTACTTTCCCTTCAGGACACTGACTCACGCTGACGATCTGTATTCCGCGTGCAACGGCCCGCCGTATGCTGTCCAGAAACCATTGTGCAGTTGGAGCATTTCCTGCTCCGAAAGCCTTCATTACCACTCCCTTCAGCCCTTCTGTCTCCAATACTGCGTTTACCAGCGCAGGCTGTATCCCCGGATACAAATAAAGCACCGCCACATTCGTCTCCAACTCTTTGTGTACTATTAGCTTTTTAAAATTGGGCTTGCGAATATACTCATCATTATAAGCTATATTTATACCGGCGTGAGCCAGGTGAGGATAATTGCCCGAACGGAAAGCAAGGAAGTTTTCCGCATTATATTTAAAGGTTCTGTTGGCACGAAACAACATATTTTCAAAATATATAACCACCTCAGGCACCCTGGGAGTGTTATCAATTTTCTCTCCGGCAATTAATATGGATGCAATGAAGTTGTCGCGTCCGTCACTGCGAAGCATGCCCATGGGTAGCTGGGATCCGGTAAACACCACCGGCTTGTTAAGGTTTTCCAGCATAAAGCTCAAAGCAGATGCAGTATATGCCATGGTGTCCGACCCATGCAAGACCACAAAGCCGTCATAATCTTCATACTTCGCCTCAATAATCCGTGCAATCCCCACCCATTCATAAGGGTTCATATCACTGGAATCAATGGGCGTGTCAAAAGAACAGGAGTCTATATTGTAGTGATACCCTTCCAGTGCAGGGATTTCCCTGGAAATGTTATCAAAATTCACAGGCACCAATGCTCCCGTCTCCAGGTCTTGCTGCATACCAATAGTCCCTCCGGTGTATATCACCAGAATACTGGTATCTTCCTGCATAAGTTTAGAATCCAAACAGGTATTTTGCATTTTTTGTTGTTTTTTCAGCCACCATTTCCATTGTGGTGTGATGCATTATGGCCAGTTTTTCTGCCACCAGGGGCAAAAAAGCGCTTTCATTACGCTTTCCCCGGTAAGGATGAGGCGCCAGATAGGGGGCATCCGTTTCCAGAAGGATCTTATCCAATGGGATATCCTGAATGGCCTGAGCCAGCCCGGAATTTTTAAACGTTAACACCCCCCCGATCCCCAGATAAAAACCTTTCTCTAAAATTGCTTCTGCCTGATGACGAGACCCGGAGAAGCAATGAAAGACCCCTCTCAGAGGAACATCCCCCAGAGCCTGCAGCTATTCCATGATGGCATTATAAGAACTTCGCATATGAATACACACAGGAAGGCCCATCTCAAGGGCCATCTCACATTGCCGGCGGAAAGCAGCCCTTTGTGACTTCTCCAGAGAACGATCCCAATATAGATCAATCCCCGTTTCCCCTATGGCATAAACCGGCTTGCCGGAAACCCTGGAAAATATATTGTCTAACTGCTTTTGATAACCTTCCTTTACAGAAGTGGGATGTAACCCTGCCATTGGAATCATTTGCTCAGGCCATCGGTCATACACGCTATAGAGATCATCCAACGTGCTTTCATCAATGTTGGGCAATACAAAATATTCAACCCCCCCGGAAAGAGCCCGACGGGTTATTTGAGCACGATCATTGTCAAAAGCACTCAAATACAGATGCGTATGTGTATCCACCAAAATCATGGTGCAAAAGTAATAAAGAATAACAGACCCCATATAAGACCTGAAAATTTTATATGTTTGCACCAGCTAAAACCACCCACAGTGAAAAAGATACTGGTCATTCGTTTCAGTTCTATTGGAGACATTGTACTAACCAGTGCACTGCTCCGCTGCCTGAAAAAACAAAACCCCAACCTTGAAGTGCACTACCTGACCAAAGCAGCATTCAGGGATCTTGTGATCACCAATCCCTGTGTAGATAAGGTTTACTGCCTGCAGGGCCGTTTGCAGGACCTTCTTCCTGCCTTAAAAGAAGAACAATATAGTTTTATTGTGGACCTCCACCGTAACCTGCGCAGCACTATTGTAAAGCGTTCTTTGGGCGTCCCATCAGCCGGCTTCCCCAAGCTAAACATACGCAAGTGGCTAATGGTAAATGCTCGGATCAACCTTCTCCCGCCGGCTCATATTGTAACAAGGTACTTTCAGGCAGCAACCCCTCTTGGCGTACACTATGACGGCGAGGGGTCCGACTTTTATATCCCCAAACACCTTCAGGCGGATCCGGAAAAACACCTGCCCGCCAGCTTTAACTCCGGATACATGGCTGTAGTGGTAGGCGGACACCACAAAACTAAACAGATCCCCGCTGAAAAACTAACGTCTATCTGCAATAATGCCGGCCTTCCGGTGGTGCTGTTAGGCGGTAAAGAAGATGCCGCAGACGCAGAGAAGGTGAAAGAAGGACTGAAACCAGCGGCCGTAAACTGCTGTGGAAAGCTTTCCCTGCACGGCTCTGCCAGTTTTCTGAAAAAAGCCCTGGTAGTGATCAGCCCGGATACCGGGCTTATGCATATTGCCGCAGCCCTGAATAAACCCCTGATAACCCTTTGGGGAAATACTATCCCCCGGTTTGGAATGACCCCCTTCTATCCGGATAAATACAAGGATCTGCATACCATTCACCAGGTAACGGACTTGCCATGCCGGCCATGTTCCAAAATTGGATTCGAACGCTGCCCCCTTGGACATTTTGGATGCATGCATCAAATCCCTGACAAAGAAGTGATCAATTCAATTAAGCAGGCCGTCAGCACCCCTTAGTCCGCCCAAAAGCCAATGGAATTTTTTCACCCCCCCTATACAACCAGACCACCACAAAAAGCGCTGCCCCTACAGATATAGAAGCCCCTTTCAGAACAGGGAGCCCCCCGTCAGAAAAACGGATTATGAGCCTTTTCTTCACTGACCGTAGTTGCCGGACCATGTCCGGGATATATGGTAAAGCTTCCGGGGAGGGGGAGTATTTTCTCGCGGATGCTCTGAATTAACCGTTCCATATCCCCGGTGGGCAAATCAGCACGCCCCACGCTTCCGGCAAAAAGAACATCCCCGGAAATGATAAACCCTTCCCTGTGCGCTATCAGGCAAATGCTGCCGTCGGCATGACCAGGAGTATATCTTACTTCAAGGGTGTCATCCCCCAACTCAACCATCTGCCCATCTTCAAGCCAGCTCTTTGGAGAAGGACTCTTTACCGGCGGAAAACCCATAAGCATTCCCTGCTCAGAAGCCGATTGAAGAATGGACAACCCCTCCTTGTGAATCACCGGAGAAAGCCCGTAAACATCAAAAATAAATTGATTCCCTACCATGTGATCCACATGACCATGCGTATTGATCAGCATCACAGGGGATAATCCCATTTTTTCCATAAAGTGGGTTAACGCTTGCTGCTCGCCGGGCTCAATGCACGCAGGGTCCACAATAATACACTTTCTTGATTCATTAAAAAGGACGTACGTGTTAACTTGCAATGGATTAAACACAAACTGCTCTATAGATATCATATGAAACCTGGATTTATTATTACACCACAAACCTGCTTATGATTTGCCCGTGCAAATATAATGATTGAACCCGGTATAATACAAAAAACTTGTTGCACCCGCTGAAAATCAAAAGCACCCTTTTTTGAACAGCCTCGGTATCATCTCTTGCGTTTGACAATCAACAATTACAAGTTCTCTATATAAATCGGATTGCGCTTTACAACTCGTAAAGAATAGCGAACTAAAGAAAGATAAAAAATATATACTCCCTTATTCATTTATATGGGGTATCCGATCTATACCCGTAACTTTTATTATAAATCTGATAATCAATGATTTTTTTAAAATTTGCATATTCTGTAATTTGTTTATTTTCATCACATTATGTATTTAACGGGAGATGATCAGATACCCCATTTCATTTATTATTCTTTCGTTTTCTTGAAAACCTTTCATCATTCCATTTATATCAGACGCATTAGGCATTTCTTTACCCCCGCCAATTCCTTCGGTCGCTCCATACATTATCATAGTAGAGTGTGTGGAAAATTTCGTGCAGCTTAGTTAAAACATTACCCCTTGACCTTTCAGGAATGTTTATATGTTGCAAAGTAGCGTCTGTTATACCCATTAGTTGATTATAGTTATCTTGATTAAATCCATTCGGACCAACTTCCACAAAATAAACTGCCCTAATTGTTACTGTCTGATTACTGTGATTTACTGAAGCAATACCTTCTTTCCCATCAGGGTCTAAAAAGTAGATGGGATTGTTATTAAAAGCGGAATAAGGGCTTTGGTGTGGATATTTAGCAGTAGCTGGGTCTATGTTCCAACGCCTGCCAGTTCTTGGGTCATATCCATAATCTACGAAAGATATGTGATTACCAGCCCCTTTAACTTCGTCATCCTTCTCAAAACTCATAAACCCATACCTGTATGACTCTGAGTCATATTCCCCTTCCACCAGCACCATCCCAAAAGGATAATACTCCGCGGAAGAAGACACCACGCTATGGTAACCGGTGATGTTATCACTTGCATCCCCGGTCACGCTCCGGTAATCCGATAGCACCAAATGCACGTTGCCCAAATGGTTGGCTGATTTCAAAGAACGTACCGTTGCGCGTGGTAGCAAAAATAAGCATATTTTCATTAGCCGGTAAATGCAATTATCCACCACGGGTGAAATCGCAGAATCCCAATGTTAGAAAGCATTTGAAATGCGACCCGAGATGAAATTTCCGATGGGTGGAATACGTGGTAATGGCCAATTTCAATTACACCAGATAATCACGGTGGGGATACATCCCATCCGGTTAACCAATGACAATTGATACGGAATACGGTTTGGAACGTGATTATGGAATGTGATTACGGGGCTTCGGTTTAATCAGGGCCTGCATTTGTTTTTCTTTTCTGCACATAATATTTTTTGGAAACAAAAAACAGGCATTTTTTAACGCCAGGCAAGACGCTCAATGCCGAAGGGATACTTTTCCCCGGTACAAATCTAAACTGTTTTCAAAACTGCGACATCAAATTCTGCGACGGGTCAGGAGTTCTGAAATTAGTGTTTTTTACACTAACCGAGTCCTAACCATTACCGGGCTAACACAATACACTTCCTAAAAATAAAAAACTAAACCATTTTATTCCAAACCAACTTTTATCCAAATTGTTTCCCTATAAAATTTTATTTTTGTGGTCACGTTATTATAGCACTGTTAAAACCATGGGGCAATTCTAATGGGAGGATATTTGAGAAATACAGACTTTCGTTTTTTTTTCGCCATTTTACTTTTTTCCCCGTGGTCATTGGTTCACGGGCAGTTTTATAATGGTTCTCAGGTAACCTTTGGAAAAAACCGGGTTCAGTATCAGGAGGATCGGCTTTGGCACTACTACAGTTTTGAAAAGTTTAACACCTATCACTACCGTGGCGGGAGGAATCTGGCGGTATATGCTTCCCGGTATGCAGACCAGCAGATCAACAGGGTTTCAGATTTGCTGGATCACACCCTCCACAGCAAGGTACATTTTATTGTTTTCAACAACCTTAACGATTTAAAGGAAAGCAATATAGGCCTTATCAGCGATGAGCAATACAATGTTGGTGGCATTACCCATTTGGTAGGAAACAAGGTATTTCTTTATTTTGAGGGGGACTTGCGTGCTTTCGAGCAACAAATTCGCAAGGGCATTGCCCACGTGATCATCAACCAGATGCTCACCGGAGAAGATGTGGCCAGTGCGGTAAAAAGCTCTACCCTGGTTTCCCTTCCGGACTGGTATTTGAATGGATTGATCTCATATCTGTCCGATCCCTGGAGCATAGATTCCGATAACCGGGTGAGAGACGGCATATTAAGTGGGCGATATAAGGATTTTTATGCGTTAAAAGGCGAGGAGGCCACCATGGCCGGCCATTCCATTTGGAAATATATTGCCGATAGTTATGGACACCAGTCCATCCCTGGTCTTATTTACATGACAAAAGCCGCCCGAAATATTGAAAGTGCCTTTTTATTGATCCTGGGTTCTTCATATAACCGCCTTTTGGAAGACTGGTATGACTATTATTATGCTATTTACAGCGAGGATCAGAAGTTTTTCACGGAGATTAAAGGAGAGGTGATACAACCCCGCATTAGAAAAAAGTTTCAATATTATAATCCATCCATCAGTCCTGACGGCACCCATTTAGTTTACTCCCGGAACAGGCTGGGCAAGCTTCAGGTGTATCTAAAAAACCTGGAAACCGGTGACCACGAAAGGGTTTTTCGCCAGGGACATAAAATGGACCAGGTAGTAGACTACTCCTATCCGGTGATCGCCTGGCACCCCAGCGGCAAAATATTTCGCCTCATTGTGGAACAAAGAGGCGAGATCATAATGTATCTATATGATATTGAAGAGGGCATAATAGAACGCCAGCAGTTATATCAACTGGGAAAGGTGTTGGATGCATCCTATAACCACCGGGGTTCTAATCTGGTATTATCCGCTGTGAAAGAAGGGCAGACCGACCTGTTTGTGTATCATCTGGCATCGGAAAGTCTGGAACAGATCACCAATGACATTTTTGATGTATGGAACCCCCGCTTCATTAATGACTCTCGCCATATTGTATTTAGCTCAAACCGTACCACAGACACCCTGCGTGATGTGAGGCTGGATTTCCGGCAAAGGGGCCAGATGGACACCTCGGTAATCTCCCCGTATGCTACTATTTTTATTTACAACTATTCCGAAGAAAATCGTGTTCTTCAGAGGCTTAACAATACTCCACGGATTAATGAGACCCATCCAGAGCCATATTTTGATGGTCAAATCACCTATTTGAGTGATAAAAATGGCATTGTAAACCGTTATGTAGCCCGGTTTGACAGCGCTATCAGCCATGTGGACACTGCTGTCCATTACAATTATTATACCGAGAGCTACCCAGTGACCAACTATAGCCGGAGCATTCTGGACCATGATGTGAGTCTGTCTTCCGGGCATATTGCAGAGCATATTTTACATGAAGGATACCACAAGTTGTTTCTGCGTTCCGCCGAAGCCCTGGACTCCATCCCTCAGCGCGAAATCTACAATACTCTATATAAAAATCAGTTAGTTAGTCAGGCCCGCATGTCCCCTCCAGCTCCGCAGGAGCAGGAGGGTCCTGCTGCGGATAGCCCTCCTGTAAAGCAATTTACCCCCTTAAAGCACAGCCACAGGGATACTGTTTCTGCATCTGAGGAAACGGATAAAGTGGATATTCATCATTATACTTTTGAACAGGAGCCCGGCACAGCGGATACTTCTGGTTCCGGGGAGGCAACAGAAAAGCCCTGGTCACCTCCGGCCCGGCAGAACTATTATGTGGAATACAGCATAAACAAGCTGGTGAGTCAGATTGATTTTTCATTTATGAATGAGTCTTATCAGCCATTTACCGGAGGGGGTGCTCCCATATTTTTAAATGCAGGTTTTGGAGCGCTAATTATGGTAGGGGCCACGGATATGATGGAAGATTACCGGCTCACCGGGGGTGTACGTTTATCGTCCAGTTTGCGGAATAATGAGTATATGATCAGCTATGAAAACCTGAAAAACCGGGTTAATCACCAATGGATTTTTCATCGCAAGCCTTACGAGAATACCAGGGAGATGCTTATTCAGCGCATTGCTTCCCATAACATATACTATCGTGCCACCTATCCTTTCAATCAGGTTTTTTCCATTCGAATGACTGGTTCTGTGCGTTATGACCGGGCCACAATCCTGGCAACCGATTTCTTCACCCTTCAGGCGCCGGATGAATATTACACCTGGGGAGGCCTTAAGGCTGAGCTGATCTTTGATAACACGCGTGACCGGGGGATAAATACGCTTTTCGGCACCCGGTGGAAAGTATTTAGCGAGTACTATCAGCTTTATGATCCGGAGCGGGAGAATGTGAACCTTATTGTTACCGGTCTGGATTTCAGAAACTACATACCTATTCACCGTTCTTTTGTCTGGGCCAACCGTTTGGCTGCATCCCACAGCTTTGGCACCTCCCGGCTTATCTATTATATGGGAGGGGTTGACAACTGGTTGCTACCCCGCTTCAACCAGAGCACGCCCATAGATCATTCTCAAAATTATGCTTATCAGACCCTGGCAACACCCATGCGAGGGTTTGAACAAAATATTCGCAATGGAAACTCTTTTGCCCTGTTCAACTCGGAACTGCGCCTGCCGCTGGTGCGGTACTTTTCCAGAAAGCCATTACGATCAGACTTTTTAAGCAGCTTACAGTTGGTGGGATTTTTTGATGCAGGCTCGGCCTGGACCGGTCTAAATCCCTACAGTGAAGAGAACACCATCATAGAGGAAGAGTATGTTAGCAAGCCCTATAAGGTTACGTTGCGTCGCAAAGTGGAACCCTTTGTGGCAGGAACAGGATTTGGATTGAGAGCCAAGATATTTGGATATTTTGTGAGGGCAGATTATGCCTGGGGGATACGGGAAGGAGTGGTTCAGGACCCCAGGTTTTACCTTTCTTTGAACCTGGATTTTTAGCACTAACATGATTTATTTATGACCCAATCCTTAATAGACCGGATAAGACAACTGGCCCGGGAGGGGCACCGGGAGACGGTTCGGATACGCCGGCATATCCATCGTCACCCTGAACTGTCAGGAGAGGAAGAGCAAACGGCTTCTTTTGTGGAGCAGCAGCTTGAACAAATGGGTATACCTCACCAACGCATGGCTAAGACGGGAGTAACCGGGTTTTTGCAAGGTGGTAAGGCCGGGGATAAGCATACGGAAACCATTGCATTGCGTGCTGATATGGATGCCCTTCCCATTGAGGAAGAAGGGAGTAAGCCTTATACGTCCGTCCACAAAGGCGTTATGCATGCCTGCGGACATGATGCCCATACGGCCATCCTTCTTGGCACAGCCCGAATACTCAAAGAGTTACAGAGTTTCCTCCCGGGCAATATCCTGTTCATCTTTCAACCTTTTGAAGAAAAGCTGCCCGGAGGCGCCGTGCAGATGTTAAAAGAAGGGCTTTTTGAACGCTATAAGCCGCGGAAGGTCATTGGCCTGCACGTGGATCCCGAGCTTGAAATCGGGACAGTGGGCATGAAGCCGGGCCCTTACATGGCCTCTGCCGATGAAATCTACCTGGAGGTGACCGGTCGGGGAGGACACGGTGCCACCCCTCATAAAAATACGGACACCGTATTACTGGCCGCCCAAATTATCGTGTCATTGCAACAGATCACCAGCCGCAATGCCCCCCCTCCCATCCCTTCTGTCCTGTCCTTTGGCCGAATTATGGGGAACGGACAAACCAATATCATCCCCAACCGGGTCAGCCTGGCAGGAACATTCAGAACCTTCGACGAAGACTGGCGAGCCAAAGCCCACCAACGGATCCGGGAGATCGCCCATCATACAGCAAAAGCCTACGGCGGGACATGCCGTGTGAAAATCAGTAAGGGATATCCAACACTGATCAACCATACATCACTTACCAACACCCTTTTTCAACATGCTGAAAAATACCTGGGTAAAGACCATGTGCTCTCATTACCGCTGCGAATGACGGCTGAAGATTTTGCCTATTTTTCCCGGGAAGCTCCGGGCTGCTTTTTCAGATTGGGCATTGCTAACAGCAGTAAGGGAATAACCGCCAACCTTCATACTCCTGATTTTGACATAAACGAAGAAAGCCTGGAAACAGGAACCGGCATAATGACGTGGTTGGCGCTACAAAGCCTGCAACAGCCACAGGAGTAAAATGCCTTCTGGGAAGGCTGCCTGCCCAATGCGAGACATATAATATTTCTAACGGATCATTCAGCCCCATAAGGTTCCAGGTGGATCGTAGCATAAATGTCCAGCTCTTCCAGTATGCGATCTTCCACCAGAGTGGCTTTGTCATGTGCACTGGTGATGCTTTCCTCTCCATGAAACTGGATATGAAAAGTGAGCTCCCGGTGAGATCCATATTCATGGAGCAAAAAGTCATGGGGCCTTCTGGCATCCACTGCCGTTTGCCGGATGATCTGGCAGATGCTCTCAAGCAATGCCGGAGAGGGTTTTTTGCCAATCATGGCATTGACCGACTCTTTGAGGATATTGAATACGGCATAAAAAAGGAACATGGCGATCACCGCGGCCAAAAGACTGTCTATCCACCAAAAATACTGGCTAAAGAATATGCCCAGCAGGATCAAGACGGAAGAGAGGGCATCAGACCGGTGGTGCCAGGCGTCGGCCTTTACCATCAGATTTCCTGATTTTTTCGATAGATAAAAAGCATATCTGGCCAACAGTTCTTTGCCCAAAATAGAGATAACCGTCACTGCAATAGCCAGAGCGCCAAAGTTTGCCGTTTTTCTTTGCTGATAACCTTCAATGGCCTTAACCAGAAATTCATAAGCCACAAATGCAAGAATCACAGCAATAAAGACCGATGTCACCTGCTCCCATCGCCCATACCCATATGGATACTTTCTGTTTGATTTCCTTCCGGACAGGTAGGCACCAGCCAAAACGATCAATGAACTTACCGAATCGGTAAGGGTGTGCCAGGCATCCGCCATAATGGCTACCGAACCGGAGACAATTCCTGCCCACAGTTTTAAAAAAAACAAACAAACATTCACTACAATGGCTACCACTCCTTCCAGGTACCCTGCCCGCTTTTTTTTCATAAGGACTTTTCTTTACGCTCCATCATACACCAAGAACAAGGGAAGCAATATAAAAGTATATTAAGACTCCGGAGATATCGGATATTGATGTGATCAGCGGTGCACTGGCAGTAGCCGGGTCAATATTCAATTTCGTAAATACAAACGGCAACAACAGCCCGATAAGGCTTCCCACCATCACCACAATGATCATGCTTATTCCCACAATAAAGATCACCTCAGGAGCTCTGAAGCTGGCGATCAAGGCTACTCCGGCCGCCATAGTGATCCCCAGCAGAAAGGCCACCAGGAACTCTTTCCCTGCCAGCTTAAACCAGTCTTTCATTTGCAGGTCTCCGGTAGCCAACCCTCTAATAATCAACGTAGCCGACTGAGCACCGGCATTCCCGCCGCTGTCAATAAGCAAGGGAAGAAAAAACACCAGCGAGAGGGCTGCTTCCATGGTCTCTGAAAAAGAAGCCAGCGCCCCACCCGAGAACACATTCATAAACACAAGAGCCAAAAGCCACATTACCCTTTTCTTATACAGACCACCAATTTTAGCTTTCAGCGGGCTAACCACAATATCCTGGAAAGACCCAAACTTATGGAAGTCTTCCGTTGATTCCTCCTCCGCCACGTCCATCACATCATCCACAGTGATGATCCCCAGCAGCACCCCTTCCGTATCCGTAACCGGCAATGCCACACGGTCATAATCCTGAAACACCCGGATGGCATTCTCCTGGTCATCAAAGGCACTAAGGGATACAAATCGATTATCCATGAGTTCCTCAATAGTTTGCTCCGGACTGGCTACCAGTATCTCCCGAATTCGCAGGTCATCCGTTAGCTTTCCGTTATCATCTACCACATAGATCACGTTGAGGGTCTCCGAGTCCTTACCATGTTTCCGGATATGTCTCAGTGTCTGGTCTACGGTATACCATGGCCGAATGGCTACGTACTCCGGGGTCATAAGTCGCCCGATACTTTCATCAGGGTAACCCAGCAGCTTGGTGGCAATGCTCCGTTCTTCAGGAGACAGCAACTGAATAAGGCGCTTTGTCACCATTCCAGGCATTTCTTCAAATAAGGCGGTACGATCATCGGGGTACAAATCATCAAGGATGCGCCCTAATACCTGTTGCTTTTTAGCCAGCTCTTCCACCAGCTTCTCCTGGCTTTCAAAGGCTAAATTTGGGAACACCTCTTTGGAAAGCTCTCTGGGGAGCAATCGAAAAACGATGGTTGCATCGGTAGCTGACAACTCCTCGATCAGCTCAGCCAATTTTAACGCATCCATTTGGGAAATCTCATGATAGAGGCTTTTCCACTTTTGCTCTTCAACCAGTTTCTGAAGCTTTTGTTTATCATCAGCCATAACTACCTCCTTCCTTAACTCTGGTTATATACCAGATAGTGCCTGCCCGGGCAGAACGTTATTAAAGCACAAAAGTATATTTTTTCTTTGTGCGGGTAATAATTTTCAACTATTTTAGCCGGTTCTTGTTGTATTATAAACGCATCAACCAGGTGAGTGTATGCAAAAAAGGATTGTTGTTTTATCGGGAGCCGGTATCAGTGCAGAAAGCGGGATAAAGACCTTCCGCGACGATAACGGCATGTGGAAGCAGTATCGTTTTGAAGAGGTTGCCAGCCCTGAAGCCTGGCATGCACATCCGGAAGAAGTGCTGGAGTTTTACAACCAGCGAAGGAAAAATGTGCTTGAAGCCAGGCCCAATGCTGCTCACCGGGCTCTGGTGAACCTGGAGTCTTATTTTGATGTGCGTATCATTACACAAAACGTGGATGACCTTCACGAACGAGCCGGCAGCAGTAATGTATTACACCTTCACGGAGAAATTCGCAAGGCACGAAGCAGCAATGATGACTCCCTCATCTATCCCATTGAGGGATGGGAGCTAAAAATGGGTGATAAAGCTAAAGACGGTGCCCAATTGCGGCCCCATGTGGTATGGTTTGGAGAGCCTGTTCCCATGATACAGGCAGCACATGAAATTACCAGGGAAGCGGATATATTCCTTATTATCGGAACATCCCTGAACGTATATCCCGCTGCAGGGCTCTATCAATTTACCAGGGACAATATACCCAGGTTCTACGTGGACCCGGGAGCCAATGAGCAACTGGATCTGGAGGGACTAAAGATCATGAAAGAAAAAGCATCCACTGCCGTCCCAGACCTTGCAGAATATTTAATAAACAACCATTTATAAGCGTATCCCGGGCCAAAAACCATTCCCCTGACAGAAACAATATAATACCAAGCTCATATAACCTTATGGTCAGCAAAATTCAAAATCGGCGAAAGTTGCTAATAACCGGAGTTCTGGCGTTTGGGGTCATCGTCATAACACTTTTCGCTTTTCAAAAAAGTTGTTCCCGCATTATTAGCGATAATGACACAGCGGTTACCAAAAAACCACAAGTGCTCCACAGGATCATGGAGAGACAAAAGCTGGTAGCTATTACCGACTATAATTCTATCAACTACTTTATTTACAGAGGGAAGCCCATGGGATACCAATATGATTTGTTGCAAAACTATGCTGATTATCTTGGGGTAGAACTGGAAGTACGTGTGGATAACCGGATGGAGAAAAAGTTTGACTGCATCAACCATGGAGATTGTGATATTCTGGGTATTGATCTAACCGTCACCAAAGAGCGTTCCAGGCTGGTGGATTTCACCATCCCACACAGTTTAAGCCGCCAGGTATTGGTACAAAGAAAGCCGGAGGGGTTTACGCGTATGGGCCGGCGTCAGTTGGAGGATAGTCTGATCCGTAACCAGCTGGAATTAGGGGGAAAGGTGGTTCATGTTCAGGCAGGTTCTGCTTTTGCATCCAGGCTTCGCAACTTATCCGATGAGATTGGCGAGGACATTCACATCGTTGAATCGGAGCATGAAGCAGAACACCTGGTTCGTCTGGTGGCTCGCGGTGAGATTGACTATACGGTTTGCGATGAGCATGTGGCCATGGTTAATCGCACCTACTATAATAATATAGATATTAGCACGCCGGTGAGTTTTGTACAGCAACTGGCCTGGGCAGTTCAAAAAGGAGCCGACTCCCTGCTACTGTCCATAAACCAGTGGTTGGAAGTGTTTAAGGCCTCTCCCACTTATCATGCCATTTATCACAAGTATTTTTTAAGCCGTCGGTCGCCGCACAAGCAGCATGCTCAATATCATTCTTTTTCCGGTGGTCGCATTTCTCCTTATGATGATCTGATCAGGGAGTATAGTGCAGAGATCGGCTGGGATTGGCGTCTGGTGGCTTCATTGATCTTTCAGGAATCCCGTTTTGACCCGGAGGCGGTGTCCTGGGCAGGTGCGGTAGGGTTGATGCAGCTGATGCCTGCCACCGGGGAGCAGTTTGGAGCCCGTGACCTGATGAACCCCCGGGAAAATATCCGGGCAGGAATAAATTTTATCCGGTATCTGGAGCAAGAGTTTGAGAAAATGGGAAAAGAAGAACCAGACCGTACCCGCTTTGTTCTGGCAGCATACAATGCCGGACTGGGGCATATCCTGGATGCACGCCGGCTGGCGGAAAAATATAATGCCGACAAAAATAAATGGAATGAAGTGGACACTTTCCTGGTATATAAATCACGCCCCGAGTATTACAACGACCCGGTGGTAGAGTTTGGCTATGTGCGCGGTGAAGAGACCTATAACTTTGTGAGAGAAGTGATGGAGCGTTATGAGCACTATAAAAACCTGTTGCCGGAAAGCTAACCCCTCATTAGTGGGCTTCCAGCCAGTTTGCCCCCTCATTGATATCCACAACCACGGGAATATTCAGCTTAACCGCTTCTTTCATATACTTTTCCACCATATTTTTCACCTCCTCCTTCTCCGGCTTATACGTGTCAAAGATCAGTTCATCATGCACCTGAAGGGTCATTTTGGTCTTCATATTATGTTCCAACAAGTGGTTATGGATATTGATCATGGCAATTTTTATCATATCAGCTGAAGAGCCCTGTATGGGGGCATTAATGGCGTTTCGCTCCGCAAATCCACGCACCACATTATTTCTGGAATTAATATCACGCAGATATCGCCTTCTTCCTTTAATGGTTTTCACATATCCCTTTTCCCGGGCAACCTGTATTTGTTTTTCCATATACTGCTTTATTCCCGGGTACTGGTCGAAATAAGTATTGATAAGGCTTTCTGCCTCTTTTCTTCTAATGCCTAAACGCTCCGAAAGGCCAAAGGCGGAAATTCCATAAATAATGCCAAAATTCACCATCTTAGCTTTTCGCCGCATTTCTTTATCCACCTGAGCGGGATCCACACCATAAACCCTGGCTGCCGTATGAGTGTGAATGTCGCGGTTATTTACAAAGGCCTCTGTCATGGCTTTGTCCCCGCTAAGCTCTGCGATCAGGCGTAATTCAACCTGGGAATAATCCGCTGCTATGAGAATATGGTCTCCATCCCTGGGGACAAACGCTTTTCGTATATTCTTTCCCCGCTCAGTACGAATGGGAATGTTTTGCAGGTTGGGCTTATTTGAACTGAGCCGTCCGGTGGCCGCCACCGTCTGATTAAAGGTGGTGTGTAAGCGGCCTGTGGATGTGTTGATGAGTAGCGGCAATGCATCTACATAGGTGGACCTGAGCCTGGATACCGACCGGTATTCCAGGATGGCCGACACAATTTCATGCTTATGCCTAAGCTTTTGAAGCACGTCCTCACTGGTAGAATACTGCCTGGTCTTGGTTAGCTTAGGCTTATCCGTAATTTTCAACTTTTCATAAAGCACTTTCCCCAATTGCCGTGTGGATGCAATATTAAACGTCTCTCCCGCAAGATGGTAAATGGATTCTTCAATATCCTCCAACTCTTTCTTAAGCTGTATGGATATTTCCTTCAATGCCCGTGTATCCAGCTTCACGCCCGTCTTTTCCATGGATGCCAGGGCAGGAATAAGCGGCATCTCCATTTGCTCAAACAACCCATAAAGTTGATTCTCTTTAAGCTCAGGTAAAAATATCTCCCAAAGTTGCAAGGTGATATCTGCATCTTCGCAAGCATAGGGGGCCACTTTTTCCGGACTGATGGTGCGCATACTTTTTTGCCCCTTCCCTTTTTTCCCGATGAGGGCTTCAATGGGGATGGTCTTATAATTGAGATATACGTCTGCCAGCTCATCCATACCGTGGCGCATATCCGGTTGCAGCAGGTAGTGGGCGATCATGGTATCAAAGAGTGTTCCTCTCACCGGCATTTGATAATTATCCAGGACAGTAATATCATATTTAAGATTATGGCCCGTTTTACTGATTTTTTCGTCCTCAAATATCTCCCGGAAGGCTTGCAGTTTCTCTTTTGCGTCTTCTGTTTTTTCCGGGAAGGGCACATACCATGCTTCATTTTTTTTCACAGCGAAAGCGATTCCCACCAGCTCTGCTTTTATGGCCTCTGTACTGGTGGTTTCGGTGTCAAAACAAAATGCTCCATGTTTTTTTATGGTATTTATCAACTCATTAATTTCCTTATCACTGTTAACCAGGTGGTATTTAGCATTTTTATTATCCAGCGTTTCCCTCCGCTCAGCGGCCTGGTCCTGGCTGTCACTAAACAGATCCCGGTTGTGGTCACTGTCATTATTGGGCGGGGCCTCTCCCAAAAAAGCAGCCACCCGGCTCTTTAGCTGTCTGAATTCCAGCTCATCGAAAAGGGAGCTGAGCTTTTCTGTATCACTCCCTGCCAGCTTAAGACTTTCCGGATTGTATTCCACGGGCACATTCACATCTATGGTTGCCAGTTCCTTAGATTTAATTCCCTGATCTGCATACTTCTCAACGTTTTCTCTCTGCTTCCCTTTTAATTTATGGGCATGCTCAATAAGCCCTTCCACGCTTTTATATTCAGCAATGAGCTGCCTGGCCGTTTTCTCTCCAATCCCCGGAATGCCGGGAATATTATCGGAAGCATCTCCCCATAGCCCCAATATATCTATGAGCTGTTGTGGCTGATCAATAGTATACTTTTCACATATCTCCTTTTCTCCCAGTACTTCCGCCTGATTACCCATGCGGGAAGGTTTATACAGGAATATGTGGGGAGAGACCAACTGCCCGAAATCCTTGTCGCTGGTCATCATATACACTTGGAAACCATCTTTTTCAGCTTTTTTGGCGATGGTTCCTACCACGTCATCCGCCTCATAACCGTCCTCAAACAATGCCGGGATTCCCATGCCTTCCAGTAGCTGTAAAATATAGGGCAGTGATTTGGCAATGTCTTCAGGCAGAGCTTCCCGGTTGGCTTTGTATTCCTGATAGCCTTCTTTTCTACGGGTAGGCGCCATTGTATCAAAAGCCACTCCAATATGTGTAGGCTTTTCCTTTTGCAATACCTCCAGCAACGTGTTGGTGAATCCCAAAATCGCCGATGTGTTTAACCCTTTAGAGTTCATCCTTGGGTTACGCTTCATGGCGTAATAGGCTCTGTATATCAATGCCATGGCATCTAATAAAAACAGCTTTTTCTTTGGTGTCATGTTGTCACAATTTATTTTTCAAAAGTACACAATCCTTCCAACTATTTCTGTACTCCACCGGGTTCCTGCCCGCGAGGATATCCACGGCCATCAGGCCCTCTGCAGGGTAATTATTTACTAAAAAATACCCGTTGTCTTTCTCAATTGCATCATAAAAACATTACTTTTACCTGCAAATAAAAACGGTATAGTTATGTCCCCGAAAGCGAAAACATCCTCAACGCCAGCCGGCAGTCCAAAAAAAATATTTGTTTTGGACACTTCGGTGATCATATATAGTCATGCCGCTATCCACAGTTTTGATGACAATGATATTGCCATTCCCATCACTGTATTGGAGGAGCTGGACAGTTTCAAAAAGGGTAATGATACCAAGAATTATGAAGCGCGTGAGTTTATCCGGATAATAGACACTCTGTCGGCCCCATTTTCGCTAACGGACTGGATTCCATTGGGGGGTGCCGGCAGTGGCCGGTTCAAGGTAATAATGCATGAAAACGGGGGAGAGCTGGATGCGGAAAAGATCTTCCGCGAGCATAAGGCAGACCACCGGATACTGAACGCCACGCTGACACTTCAGAAGGAATACCCTCACAGCAAAGTGGTTTTGGTAACCAAGGATGTGAATCTGCGTCTGAAAGCCAAGTCCATAAATTTGGAAGCAGACGATTTTCAGACGGGAAAGGTACAGGATGTGGAGTCTTTATATCCTGGTAAGACCCTGATGGAGGGCTTAGCCAGGGGCCAGCTGGACAAGCTTTATCAGGAAGGCTCCTGTGATCCTTCAGCATTGGGAATACCCCGCCCCATTGCCAATCATTATTATATTTTACGGAGCACCAACACTTCCGTTCTTGCCTATTACAACCCTTCCTCCCAGCTGGTTGAGCGGATAGAAAAACGTACAAAGATGCGCATTACGCCCCGTAATGCGGAGCAAGTATTTGCCCTTCACGCCATCACCAACCCCCATATAAAACTGGTGACCCTCCAGGGCATTGCAGGCACGGGCAAGACCCTGCTGGCCCTGGCAGGAGCTTTGGATAAACGCAAAATATACAAGCAAATATTTTTGGCCCGCCCCATTGTTCCTCTAAGTAATAAAGATATTGGATTCCTCCCGGGCGATATAGGATCCAAGCTGGATCCATTTATGCAGCCCCTTTATGACAACCTAAAACTAATTAAAGGACAATATAATGAAGATGACAAAGAGGCAAAAATGATCGATGATGCCCTGAAAAATGAAAAACTGGTGATCTCACCGCTGGCATATATCCGGGGACGGAGCCTGTCTAACATCTGCTTTATCGTGGATGAGTCTCAAAACCTTACCCCTCATGAAGTAAAAACCATTATCACCCGTGCCGGGGAAGGAACCAAAATAATCTTTACAGGTGATATCTACCAAATAGACACGCCTTACCTGGACTCTCAGAGCAACGGATTATCTTACCTTATAGATAAGATAAAACATCACCCCATTTATTCCCACGTACTACTGGAAAAGGGGGAGCGGTCTCAGTTGGCAAATTTAGCCAACCACTTACTGTAAACCCCTATGAATGTACTTTATGAGATGCATGTTTTTTAATGTCTTGCTTTTATCATTTTTTTTAATTTTGTGCAAAATATAATAAATATATAAAGAGAAAAATTATGGCACTTGACAAACTTAACAAAGTACTTGTGGATCAGGTAAAAGACCTTGAGTCCACGGGTAGAGCCAAAGGGGCTGAGAATGTAGTAACGGAAGTTATTCCTGCAAAAGAGGGTAAAGGCCCCCGTTATTTGCTGGAAGGTCATGGGGACAAAGAGTTTTTACGGATGAATGCCAACTCCTATCTGGGGCTTTCATTACGGAAAGACATGATCCAGGCAGAAGAAAATGCGGCCCTGAAATTCGGCGTAGGCCCGGGAGCGGTTCGCTTTATTGCCGGAACGTATAAGTCGCACGTAACCCTTGAAGAGCGACTGGCGGAGTTCCACCACCGTGAAGAAGGGATGATCTTCAGTTCTGCTTATGTTACCAGCCTTGGTGTTATCTTCCCATTGACAACCAAGGAAACGGTACTGATCAGTGATGAGCTGAATCATAACTGTATCATCCAGGCTATGCGAATGAGCCGTCCGGCAGGGAAAGCGATCTATCCCCATAACAACATGGAAGAGTTGGAGAAAGCCCTCAAAGAAAATGTGGGCAAAGCCAAGCGGGCACTGGTTATTACCGATGGCATTTTCAGTATGCGCGGAGACCATGCTCCTCTTAAGAAGCTGACCGAGATCTGTGAAAAATATGACCACCTATATGAAGAAGGGGTGATCTCCATTGTTGATGACTCCCACGGGGTGGGTGCGTTCGGAAAAACCGGCCGGGGAACCGAGGAGTATGAAAACACTAAAGTGGATATTATTGTGGGCACACTGGGTAAAGCCTTTGGTGTAAACGGTGGATACGTGGTGGCGTCCCATGCCGTTATCCGTCATCTGCGTGAAACTGCCCCCACATACATTTATTCCAACCCCATTACCGTTTCAGAAACGGAAGCAGCCATCAAAGCGCTGGAGATCCTGGACTCCGCCGAAGGAAGGGAGATCCTCAAGCGGCTCCGTGAACGTACCCTCCAGTTTGAAAGCGGAATAAAAGCAGCCGGATATGAAACCATCGAAGGGGCTCACCCCGTCGTCCCCCTTATGACCCGCGATACCGGTAAAACCAAATCGCTGGTAGAACACCTGAAAAAAAATGGAATCCTGGCCACCGGACTGGCGTATCCTGTCGTTCCTAAAGGAGACGAAGAAATTCGCTTCCAGATCTCCGGCGAACATACGGAAACTGACATTGATTTTGTGCTGGAGGTGTTGAAAAACTACCCCAATAAATAATGCTGAACCCCATTATTTTAATGGGAAGACCCCATTAGCCTGTTTTTAAAACAGGGCCAAAGAAGTAAAATGCCGGGAGCAACGGTCCTAAAGGACTAAAGCTCACCGGCATTTTATTGTTTATCACTGGCATAGAGCGCCATTTTCCAGCCTTGCGGGGTTTTTACCATGGCTTCCGTATTTATTTCCGTGTCGCCGTTTCCATAAGTGGTCTTGATCTTCACATACGCCCTTTCCCCATCATCGTATATCTCCTCTTCCATTATCTGAAAAGACTCTATTCCGCCATATTGGCGCATTTCCAGGCGCACCTGGGTCATAAACATGGTGAGCTGATGCTGCTCTGTGTGGGGAAGGCTATGATATCCTTGCACCATCTCTGCCGCCTTTTCCACATCTCCCTCTGCGAAATATTCGCTAAATTCCAATGCCGCTGCTGCCGGCCCATCCGGAGCATAACGGTTGCAAGAGGCCAAAGCACTGAAAAAAAATGCAATGACCAACATTAAAACATAACCATTTCCTGTTTTCATGATTCGCTGTTTTCTTTTCGCCTGAAGTTATTATCCACCATAAAAACCGGGTGCCAGACCTATTCCCGGTAAATCACATGTAATACAGTATTCCCAACTACCTCAAGGGTTTCTTTATCAATATACTCCATTGTATCATCAAGGGTGTGCCATTGTTCAAAAAAGATGGATCGTCCCCCGGGTTCCAGGGCAATAATATTTATGGTGGGGATGCCCAGAATTTGATTAATATAAAGGTGGTCATGGGTGATACTCCCTGCTCTTCGGTTGAGAAAATACCTTCCATATCCCAGCTCCTGGCCGGTTTGCCATACTTTATCCAGGATATCAGATGCAAAATATTCGCTGGTTCCCTCCCTCAGGAAAGTGGCCTGTTGCACTCCCACCATATCCAGCAATATCCCGTACCGGGCAGTATAGTTAAAAGCGTGAGGGTTTCTGCTCCAGAACTGGCTTCCCAGCGCCCAGGAATCTTCTCTCCGGCTCTGCTCTCCATGCGGCTCACCATAGTCTTCCATATCAAAGAAAATAATATCTATTCCCACATTAGGCGGGGATTCACTGATCTGTCTGGCAATTTCAAGCAGCACGCCGACCCCGCTGGCTCCGTCGTTGGCCCCGTCTATGGGCGTATTATGCAGGGAAGGGTCTTCCTCCTGATCCGCAAAAGGCCGGGAATCCCAGTGTGCACATAACAAAACCCTACTGGTTTTCCGGGGCTGAAACATCCCGATAATATTTTTTCCGGGCATAACTCTACCATCATATATTTGAGCAGCGAATTCCTGTACAATAAGACTGTCTGCATACCTGCCCAGCTTTTCTGCCAGCCAGGATGCACATGCTTCATGGGTTTCTGTACCAGGCACCCGTGGTCCAAATGCCACCTGTCGCTCAATATAGTAGTATGCCGAATCGCTGTTAAAACCGGGGACCGCTACCGCCGGGCGCCGGGGAGCATCCTTCTCATCAACCGTCCGCTGCTCCGGC
>PWNQ01000038.1 GCA_003557725.1 Bacteroidales bacterium
TTCTTCCCGACAGGCGCCTCCTTATTCAAACCTCCCCGACAAACCCCGGCACATTGACCATGAAATTCGTGAATTTCTGTCACTGTAATCTGTTAGTTCCGGGTGGATGGGGTTGGTTGCCTTTACACCGTTTCTCTGAGGACCGAAAGTTCGCCGTCCTATCCGGGTTTTTGGATTTATCTCCTTGCACTATATGAGTTAAAATATTATATTTAATGAACATACATATAAGCGGGCAGGGATCGGCCGATCGGGCGAGGTTGAAGAGAGATGCCAGGTGAAGCCTTTCATGAACTGGTTTATGACGAAATCTGAATCGAAAGAAACGGGATATTTGAGGGTGGACAATAATAGCTCCTTATAAACAGCTGCGGTACCTGCGGTTGTCAACTAATTACTCACTTTTCTTACTTATCCCGGAAAAAGTGCAAGTATCAAACGAATATGCCGCCATCATCAACATAGTCCGTAACAGACGATTTGCAAATTAACAATATGCTAGCACGCACGATTTATAAACATGCAAATACAATGAGTAAAAAAAGAAATGAATCCAACTGCATCCCATGCAGGGTTTTCGGAGTAATAGTAATTTTGATGATAACCGGCTTACTGGTTTGGGTGATCGCCAATTATTTAGTCTAACAAATAATTTAACAGGAGAACAATTATGAGCAGATGCGATAATTGGAAGGAAAACTCTGATCAAGCTCGTCGCGATTGGAAAGAAAGCCAGGATGAAAAATGTGTAGAATGGGCTGATGAAGGTTCTGAAAAGTGTTCAGAATGGGCTGACGAAGGATCGGAAAAATGTTCGGAATGGGCTGATGAAGGCTCAGAAAAATGCAAGGCTTGGGAAGAATGCAAATGGTACACTCCCTGGAATTGCATAGCAGGATTTTTTTGCAAAGCCTACTACTGGGTTTCCAATTGGGTGTGTAAAGCCTACTACTGGGTTTCCAATTGGGTATGTAAAGCCTATTACTGGGTTTCCAAATGGGTCTGCAAGGCCTGGAGCACTGTAGGTAACTTTGGCTGGTGGGCTGGCATCAGGATTGGGTGGATCGGATGCGTTGTTTATGATGCGGTTATTAAACCGATTGTTGATTGGATACTTGAAGCATTTGGTGTTTGCACCTCCCGGCGAAAAGTGAGCGATGTAACCCGCCTGACACCGTCCGCTCCATCTGACATACCCGAGAGTGTAATCGAATTTAAATCTGGGCGGCGCATGATTTTATGTCTCGACGGCGGTGGTGTTCGCGGCATTGTGACCCTGCAAGCCCTGAAGTCTCTTGAAGATGAGACAGGAGGAAAGTGTATTGACATTTTCGACATGTTTGCCGGCACTAGCACTGGAGCAATTATCGCCGGTGCACTGGCCTGGGGTGTGTCGGTGGATGATCTGATCAAACTATACCACGAGAAGCACAAGATTATATTCAGCCGTTCAAAAAAATGGGTTGCTACCACAGCAGGAGGTGCCGCCGCTGGTGCAGGTTTGGGCGCTTTGATAGGAGGACCATTGGGCGCCGTAATAGGTGGAACCCTGGGTGCCGTAGGTGGGTATTTTGGAAGCCGATCCGGATTAATTGTTCCAAAATACGATAACAAAGCACTAATCTGTATTTTGAAGTCAATATTTGGTGATGATACATTGGCTCACTGTCATCGGGATTTGTTTATTACAAGTAAAGACACAGTACGAACCGAAACAACCTATTTTACAGCTTTCCATCCATCGCCGAGACCCCGGGATGAGAAAAAAATGGAAGACTGGCTGAAAAATGTCCGGGGCACCTATAAGGATGTTGCATTAGCTTCTGCAATTGCTGCCAGTGCAGGTTCTGCACCTATATACTTTAAACCTGTGGGGCGATTTCTTGATGGAGGCGTTGGTAGCTTTAATAATGTAAGTTACGCAGCTCCTGTTGAGGCATTGCGCTACAGTGCAGAAAAAGTAATAATCGGACGGTTTAATGATGAAGGCAAAAATGATCCGAATGGACAATGGCCTGTTTATGATCATCCAGAACACGATCAGCTCTATAAACCTGGTAAAGTTGGCGTCATCTCATTTGGAACTGGAAAGGAGGTTACCAATATGGAAGTAAATGAAGCCATGAAGATCAAAACAGCTCTGGGCTGGATCGGATGGATACTGGGTGAGTTGATGGATGATGCCGACGAACAACAAAGTTACATAGAAAAAAAAGACCTGGACGGATTTCAGGACATCATACAATTCCGGCGATTTCAGATACATTGGTCTCAACGAACAATTGATATTTTAAGACAAGTAAATAATGATCTCGGACTGAATCTGGATCTTCCTTCTGAATTGAAAAATGGGTCGAAGTTTAAGCTTGATGCCGTCAAAGAATTTGAATTGCTCGACAAGTTAGGACAGACATTTGGAGAGTGGCTAAGGCAACCACGAGAGGGGGAAAATACGGTTCGTTTCAGATTATTGGAAAACATCACCTTGGGACACCCCGTGCGTTCAAACCCACCTCGATATCATATTGATGTCTATTCCGAAGAAGTAAAAAAAGAGTTAACGGAACAAGTTTCTTGATTTATCGGCGTAAGGTGTGCACAACAACCTGAAAGTATAAAAGCATGGATTCATTCCAGGTTATTATTGATGGCAGTATAGTGCCTGAAAACTATCGCCACCCGCAAACCGCCCGGAATAAACACAAATCAGCGTATCTTGCCGGCTTCCAGGGCCACCCGGACAACATCAACCGGTTGGCGGATGAAGGAAAACTGATCGTCGCGGGTCCGCCAGGCGAAAACACCCGCTCTTACCGCGGGACTTTCATCCCGAACAACATCAACTTCACAGAACAAGCAAAAAAGTTGCTGCTTACGGATCCGGCCATTGAGAATGGATTGCCGGATTACGAGATATACAGCTGGTACGAATCGGCGGCATTGCCAACGCATTTGCCATCCGCGGATAAAAATAAGGCTCACACGACCGCGTGACAGATTCCGCAGATCCCGGCACCACGGGTTTTAGTTTTCGGGTGGATGGGGCATTAGCCAGACTACGGCTCAAGTATCAACCCCAACTGATTGGAACAGAATATCGAATCCTTCTAAAGCAGACCGTGCGAATCCCGTCATCTCCATTAAAATGATAATTCAGGTCATGGATGCTCGTAAAGAATCACATCAGCTGATTCCACTGCTTTAAAGTCCCTGTCCGCTGTCAATAATGGCGAGTTCATAATCATCGAGGATGCAAGAATAATTGCGTCCGGAATTTTAAAACCAAATTCTTTGCGAACCTCGATCGCCTTCAATTTTATGCTATCCGACAAGTTTATGGATGAGCACTGCTCAAGAAACAACTTAATCTCCACAAGCTCATTCTTCGTGAGCTCGGAATAGCTCAACAGCTCAATTTCCGTGATTACAGAAACGAACAGATTGTTTTCTTCGAAGATTGTCAATAATGTCCGGTCACCCTTCAGAAAGTACAGGATCACATTGGTATCTGGTAATAAATTATTTCCACTCATCCCGCCATTCTTTTTGAAGAACTACCGGATCTTTTTTCGTGGAAATCACTCCGCAAAATCTCTGTAAATCCTTTTTTTTACTTCTTCCTGCGATCTTTTTCATCACTTGCATAAGATCTTTCCGCGAACTGCCTTTTTTTATTACAGTAACCATTTTATTACCACTATGTGTGCTTCATGATACATTATCACGATTGAGAATCCGGGTTTAGTATTTCGGCCCGATTCTTTACCATATCTCATATTACCCAATTCGTCCAGCCGACACAACCCCGCCGCACACAATGGCGACAACTTCTCGTATTCATGTGAATGGCCTCTTGGAATCTGTTCCGGGTGGATGGGGACTCAAGTGGATGGATGAGCTCAAGTGGATCCGGCCCCGGCTGGATGCACCCCCTCGCCCAGCCCAACCCCTCCCTGTACCGGCCCCACACCCCTCCACCAAACAAGCCGATCACGCCCCCTCTCATCCGCCCTCAACGCCCCCTGTAAGAGGCAAACCGGTCCCGACCCGGCCACAGGCGGCTTCCACACAACCGGCAACCTCTTCCCGACAGGCGCCTCCTTATTCAAACCTCCCCGACAAATATCATTGTGGCAGCACCCTTACCTGGTTTTGGGGACGATATCACAACCCTCGGCGCAACGCTCAGCCTGACCCGCCCTTGGCTTGCCGGAGCCACCCCGTGTTCTGGTAAAAGCCGGTCGAAGACCGCCAAAGGCAATCGTACCGTGCAGACCCCGACCAACCCAAGCTTCATCGTTTTAAGTTTTCGGGTGGATGGGGTTGGTTGCCCTTGCCCCGGCTCTCCGTGGAATAAATACGGCTCAAACTGCTCAGAATTATGCCTTTATTTCCTTGCCTGATATGGGATAAGGTATTATAATGGACGGATAAACATATAAACTGTAAGCTATCGACCAATCGGATGAGGATGAAGAGAGATACTGGGAGAATCCACTCAAGATTTTTTCTAATGATGCACGCACAGATTAAATCGATAAATAATAGGTGTTGGAAATGTTAAGTAACAGCTGAAAGAGCTGTAACATCTATCTATATTCGCTATAGAACGTGCTTATCGTATTTGTCCAAATAAAAACTTGCGAAAAAGCATAAATTTGAATTTTTTCGAATAAGACCATGTCACTTTATATGAACTCATTAATTTTCAATAGCTTTCTAAATTGCACACATTTTGTATGTGTCTTGACATAAAACAAACGATTCACACATATTGACGTAATAATAAATTAATGGAATCACTGAAAATATTACAAATTGGTGATATTCACTATCCTGAAAAGAAGGACGAAGTAATTGGTGATATAAAAGATAAATCTGCACCTAACTCCCTAATTAATGCTACAACTGTACACCGAATTCAACGTATTATTAGAGAGATTCATAGAACTACTGAAAATTCCACTATTAGTGGGATAATGATATGTGGTGATTTAACATCTTATGGTGATATTAATGGGTACAATGAGTGTATTGATTACTTAAATAATTCATTAGAAATATGCGACGATAGAAAATGGCCCGATGATTCACTGCATATTGTTCCAGGCAATCATGATATCGATCATAATAACTGTGACCCTGACGACAAAGATTTGTTTAAAAAGTTTCAGCCTTTAGTGGAATCTTGGCAAGTACACGGACGTGATTCTATTATTACTACAAAATCATTACGCTCAAGCGTTGTAAATAAAAATAATCATACAATCAATATTTTTTCTTTGAACTCGTGTATTGGAAGTGGTGAAAAACGGCATCTGCCAAAAAAAATTCGCGATCAATTTGAAAGTATACTTACATCATATTCAAAATCAGCGAGCTCAACTGACTCATTTGAACTAATTTACGAACAGTTGGATACGCCAACGGTTCACAATGATCATGTAATTGAGCTTGTAAATGGAATTAAAGCTATTGGCATAAAGTCTTTGCCAATTGTACTAGCTCATCACAATGTCTTACCTCAAACTATACCTCGATGGGAAATATACACTGAATTAGTAAATAGTGGACAATTTCGATCTAGTTTAGCTTCTTGTTTACGTCCTATTATTTATTGTCATGGACATATTCATGACGATTCAATTGAAGAACTTATTGATCACCATAACATCTCTTCTAAAATAATTTTTATATCTGCCCCTCTGCTTACTGATGGTTTTAATGTTTTAGAAGTTCAGTTTGCTCGCAATGAAATACCTTTAGGCTGTATAGTTCATAAATATCGTTTAAATAATAAAGGGCAATTGAGTTACGAGAATACAATTCGTATACCACTTGTTAGCAATGATATGATGCCTGAATTCCGTGATGAGTATATTTCCTCATTGATTAAAGCTTGTAATTCTGGTGAAGAACGGTTTCAAATTTTACGAGATTCAATAGGAATGGATATTGGTACTCGACCAAATATAAGCACCTTGGAAAAAGTTTTACTAGAGGCAGAGTGGCTTAATCTAATCAAAATTACAGACCGATCATGTAGCTCCAAACACTGGAAAATAAGGAGAGTCCAACCATGATAACACCCTTCTCAAAACAAAGGTATGAACATGAATCAGAATCAAGTACTGTTTTCTATTTACCTAAGCCTTTTTTTGGGGAGTTAGAAAAACACAAACCTGCATATGTGATAGGATCACGTGGTAGTGGAAAAACAACATTGTTGAAATCTCTAAACTGGCGTGAGAGGATACACAACAAAACTCTTCAAAATCGTCTTTCTGACGAACCTTTTAGGGGTCTTTATATTGGCACTTATGTAAAACTTCCAGAGATTCAACTAACTACTTTTCATTATTGGTTAAAAGATTTTCCAGATGATATACACGGATTGGTTTTGGGTCTCTATTTAGATCTAATAACTTTGGAACAAATATCGTTTGCTGTATCTGAATTAATTGCTGAAGAGATACTTAATATTTCTATAAAAAAAGAAGTTGAATGTATAAATTCCTTACTTATTGAATGGAGTAATGTCGTACTTACTGAAGACTTTGATGTTATAGAAACTATTGCAGGTTTTAATGTTCTAGTAGAAAAAACCAGGAATTCTCTAGAAAAATTAGCACAAAGACGTGCTTCAATTGATGATGTGCACAAGCACTTTAATTTAAAACAGATTGGAATCTTTGTTAGAGTTATTGCAAGTCATTTATCTGATTTTTGCAATCACGATACTCTTACCTATGATGAGAATAAATGGCATTTTAAAATTTGTATGGATGAATGTGAAATCTTGACGTCATTTCAACAATTAGTTATTAACACTTATGTTAGAGTGAGTAAGTGGCCGGTTTTCCCAATTGTTTCTTATGTGAGTAGCCCTTCTGATATTAGCTCGACTTTAATTCCAAAACTAACTCTTCAGCAAGCTGATCGGAACTTAATTGTCCTTGACAATATGGAGCAAAATGAATTTAAAGAATTAACAGAAGGAATTGCGAGTGCAAGGTGTCAAGAGTTTATGAGAAGCACAGACGTTTCTTTTAATTCAGAAACTACTTTAGGTAAGTTAAATATCAACGCATTATTGAGTATAATAATTGATGTATCTGAGAATCAAGCCAAAAAGAATGAGCTTTTAGAGGATGCAAGAGAGTTTGCAAATATTCTTGATTCTAGTAAATGCAAAGAGCCTCCAATTTACGAAGCTTATCTTGCAAAAAAACTAAAACTACCAATAATCAAGCATTCTGATAGTACAAACCAAAGATATCAAAAGAGCCAGCAATATCGAAAAAAGATGGTTGCTGCATATCTTTCTATATGCCATGAATTGAAAGTAAAAAAAGTACGCTACGCATCTTCTACAATGGTTTTAAGTTTAAGTGACAATTGTGTGCGAGACTTTTTGATACAGCTAGATAACATCTATCAAAAAAGCGGGTGGGAATTAACTAAATTTTTAAATAACCAAGTAAGTTTGGAGTTACAAAGTGATGCAATTATTGATGCAAGCCATAATAAACGTGATTCTATTCCAAATTCTGAATTAAAATATCCTGTACAAGTAAGAAAAATCATAAATGGTCTTGCAATTATCACAGCAATAATTCAGTCCTCTGATGATTATGATAGACATTTAAGAAGTACTGAACGAGGATTGTTTCAATTAACAAGTTCTGAAACTCAGTCCGATAAACTTATGGATACCTTGGAATTCATTCAAGATGCAATCGATGCTGGATTTCTTCGTGGTAAAAAAGGAAAAGATGGAAGTCATACTTTTCGAGTACATACATCTCTTGCACCTGCGTTTGGTTTTTCGTATCGAGGAGCATATTATAAAGTTAAGCTAACACTTGATGATTTATATCATCTTAGAGAGGCGAATTCAGAGAACAATCTTGAAAAAGCAGCAAGGACAATTGCAAAAAAAATATCTGAAAGATCTGAAGATCTAACTCTTTTTAGCAATGAGGATAATGACAATGGTATCTAAATATAGATATGGTTTTTTACAAGGCACATCATATAAAGATAAAACTGTAAGTAATTTAATATCTGGTGAGTTTGATTATGCATTATTGTCATCAAGCTGGGATAGGCGGTGTCTATCCTTGACCAATACTACTAGCCTAAAATCAAAAAATAGCTTTGTTATTTTACCACTATTACGTGATGAGTATGGACTTAGGGAAAAACATGATCAAATAATTACAAAATATGCAAAAGATATTAGTGAGTTTTGCAAAATCAAAGATATTTCAAGTACTGGTGGTATTTTTGAAATGTGGCAGATACTTGTAGAAGATATTAAAAGGGCGTTTTATAATAATAAAAAACCGTTAAAGGTCTTAATTGATTTAACTACGTGTATAAGATACTTTTCTTTGGGATTTATAAACCAAGGTTTACAATCTGGAATGGTAAAAGAATTTACAATTTTTTATTCTGAAGGTATCTATCCCGAGGAAAAAACTGAACAAGACAAGCATGAGTTATTTACTACTGGCGGATGGGATGTAACACCTATTCCTGGACTTGAAGGAGAATGGAATCCGGATAAAAACAGACTTTATCTTGTTTCTGTAGGTTTTGAAGGCTCCAAAACTTTGCGATTAATTTCTCGTAACGAACCTGACCAAGTATCTTTATTATTTCCTGAACCTGGAGTTAAAAAAGAATATGTAAAACGTGCATCAGAACTTAACGAGCCGATAATTCAGCGATTTCAAATTCCAAAAAGTCAAATAATCCGTTCAACTGCAGGAGATGCTATTGAAGGATGGAAATCCTTAACTGAGGCATCGATTGAAGAACCAGATAAGAATAATGTATACTACGCTTGTTGTGGTACAAAAGCACACTCACTTGCGCTTACTCTGCGAGCTATGGTTTTGCGTTACCCTGCTTTGCTATATATAATTCCAGGTAGCCATCGTCCTGTTGACACCGATGAACTTGGGATATTCTGGCGATACGATTTGAAAGACATGAGTTCAATAGGGGGTTAATGTGAACAAAAAAATGACGACATTAAAAAAAACTGCATGTGTTCAGGTACCATTTTTAAAATGGGCAGGAGGCAAACGATGGCTATCTCCTCTTTTATCTAAAGTGCTAGTTGCTGAGCTAAAGGGTATATATTTTGAACCATTTCTTGGTGCTGGATCTGTCTTTCTAGAACTCAAACCAAAATACTCAAAGCTATCTGATATTAATGAAGATCTAATTCACTTTCTAACTGTTGTAAGGATCTATCCAGAAGAAGTTGTTCGTGCCGTATGGCGCTGGACAAATACTGCAGAATGTTACTCTAAGGTCAGAAATAGTGTACCACGAAGTGATATTGAGCGAGCCGCACGTTTTCTCTTTCTTAACCGAACATGTTGGGGGGGGATTTACCGCACTAATAGAAATGGTCAGTTTAATGTCCCATTTGGAAATTCTGGACGCAAGTTATGTTCACTCCATCATGTTGTTGAAGTGTCATCGATTTTTACAAATGCCGAACTAATTGCACAGGACTTTATAATTTCAATCCGCGAAGCTCAAAAAGGTGATGTAATTTATGCAGATCCACCATATACTGTGAAAGGCGAAAATAACGGATTCATTAGGTACAATGAAAAACTTTTTAGTTGGAATGACCAAGAAAAGCTTGCACATGAGTGTGAGGCGGCAAAGCAACGTGGTGCTTTTGTCGCAGTAAGTGGTTTATACCATAAAGATTTGCTTTCTCTTTATAATTCATGGTGGGCTCTAAAAATGTCTCGGCAGACGAGTGTAAGTAGGGATGTTTCATCAAGACGTAAAGTTTCGGAAGTTGTTTTTTTTAGTAAAAAACCGAAGAGTCTTCCAATAGAACTAGAAAAACAATTGAAATATATCTAAAAATGAACACAATGGTTAGGGATAACAGAGAACGCCCAATTGTACCTTTAATTGAAGAGATTCTAGGTGAAAAATTTAACGTACTTGATGATGGCTTTATTCGAGTTGTAGATTATATGGGTGGCGACGAATCGATAGTACAAGCAGCAAGAGTTTCCTATGGAAAAGGAACAAAAAAAGTTCATCAAGATCGCGGCCTAATTCGTTATTTAATGCGACATAGGCATACTACACCATTCGAAATGTGCGAAATCAAATTTCACGTAAGAGTTCCAATGGATTGTTGGCGACAGTGGATTCGGCATCGTACTGCGAACGTTAATGAGTACTCTACTCGATACTCTGAAGCTATTGATTCCGCACAAACAACCAAATCGTTGGAATGGAGAAAACAGTCATATAACAATCGACAAGGTAGTAGCGGTTTTATTGATTCAGTAATTGGTAGCGAATTAACTAAAAGAGAAGCGGAATTACAATCTCTTGCTTGGATGGTTTACAAAGAAAGACTTAAGAAGGGTATAGCACGTGAACAAGCTCGCAAGGATCTTCCCTTGTCAACTTATACTGAAGCATATTGGAAAATTGACCTTCATAACTTGTTTCACTTCCTTGCATTAAGGATGGACGACCATGCTCAGTTTGAAATTCAAAGCTATGCAAAAGTTATTGGTAATAAGATTATAAGTAAATGGTGTCCGATTGCTTGGGAAGCTTTTGTTGATTATAGGTTAAACTCGATAACTCTTTTTGGTATTGAACGATCAATAGTTAAGCATTTAGCAGAAGGACAAAAAGAAGAGGCTATTAAGATTGCTAAAAATCAAGGTTGGTTAGATGGGGGGAAAACTGGCCTTAAAAGAAATAGAGAACGCGAAGAATTTGAAGTAAAACTAAGTCTTTTGGGATTCGTTTTTCCATGGTAATAAAATCTATCCGAAACTCATTATGAATAATCTTAACCTATTAAAGCCAAGCTTTCTATTTTTAATATATTAAAATTCGTCTATAATATCTGCTATATAGATTAAGCTTTGGTTCTTAGTATACATAGGACTCATTTATATGTGGCAACTTAATATTGCTCCTGAAGTTGTACTGTCAATTGCGATTTTGGTCGCTGGTTGGAGTTTTACAGTTTGGTTCTATTTTTGGGAGGAAGGCAAAAGAATAAAAAGTAGAACAAAATATTTTTCAAAATCACTAGAAGAAGTTTTACCTAATATTATCTCTCAATCAAAAAGCTATAATAAAGTTGTCGATGATATCTCACATATCAACAAGTTCCGATACAGTTTAGGAGTTGTGACTGGTCTCAATTTTCATTTTTTCAACCCACAAATTATCGAGGATCTCCACTCTTTTCTTTCAAAGAAAAAAGTAAGTGATCCTCATATCATTATAAAAGAAATTACTGATGCGGTAAATGGGATAGAAGTTCATTTTCAAAATTTCAAATACAATTATAGAGAGTTTAAAGAGCTACAAGAAACTAATTATGAAAGATGGAATCAAGGAATAAACAATATACTTTCTGAATACGACAAACTCTTTGAGGAAGACGTAAAAAAAAATGAGTCAACAAACCTAGTAATAGAAATTCGTCAAACTATTTCCAAACTACAAGAAATAGAAGGTTTTAATGTAGAAAAAATTCATAGTGACTTCGCGATTCCCTTGCTCAAGATTTGCCAAAAGTCAAATTGTATTCGGTCACTATCTATTAAAAGAGAGGTGCATACTGTCATTTTTAATTTCGAAAATCTTGTCGACAATATTACACACTTTTCAAGTATCTTCAAGAGAGATTCTGAAAAAACCGACAAGTATCATGGAATATTGAAGGGTCGATTAAGCGAAATTAATGAACTACTATAACAACAATCCCTCGATTATACATTCAATTATGCAAACTTATAATATCATTCTTAACCAAAAGTACAATCGATAGCACATTTTTTTCGGTAGACATAGCTAATGAGTACCATTGATCGTTCATAATCTTGTCCGATTATTAATAATATCATATGAATAGTATCTGATATGACTTTATTTCAAAATGCGGTTCTTAATAAATTTCTTTTGAATGTTGATGAACATGAACTCGATAAAGCATGGCACAACTTTTGCATGCACTTTCATAATAAGGAAATCCAACAAAACATCAGAATCTCCAAAGAAGAGGAATACCAAGATGGTTTTTTGACTGATTTATTCGTCAATGTATTGGGGTATACAAAATTTCCATCTAAGGGATACAACCTAAAAATAGAACAACGAGATCAAAAAGGATCAAAGAAAGCAGATGCCGCTCTTTTGTTTGATGATAAGGTTCGCTGTGTAATTGAGCTAAAGGGAACAAACACTACGGATCTAGATAATGTGGAAACTCAGGCTTTCGGCTACAAAAATTATCATCAGCACGCTGAATTTGTTGTGATATCCAATTTTGAGAAGCTACGATTCTATATCGATAACGCTGTTAATTACTATGAGTTTAATCTATTTGAACTATCAAAGGATGAATTCAAAATTTTGTGGCTTTGTCTGGCTTTTCAAAACATCAAAAACGGACTGCCTAAAAGAATCAAAGAAGCATCTTTAACTAAGAATGAAGAGATCACCAAGAAGCTATATGCAGATTATTCTGAGTTCAAACTAGCAATTTTTGACAGCATCATAAAGCACAACCCGGATTATGACAAGCTTCAACTTTTTAAAAAGACACAGAAACTGCTGGACCGTTTTCTGTTCATATTCTTTGCAGAGGACCAACAACTGTTACCGCCCAACTCCATTTTGAAAATTCTTAAACAGTGGGAACAGTTGAGAGAGCTAGATGAATATCGACCTTTATACGACCGCTTCAAAAAGTACTTTGGTTATCTAAACACTGGGCACAAGGGAAAGGATTATGAGATTTTCGCTTATAACGGTGGATTGTTTACTAAAGACCCAGTTCTAGATAACATTACTATTGAAGACGAACTACTTCGTAAATACACACTGCGTCTCAGTACATATGATTTTGCCTCGGATGTAGATGTTAATATTCTGGGTCACATCTTCGAGCATTCCCTTAATGAAATTGAAGAAATTACAGCTGAATTAAAAGGCCAGAAAGTCGACAGAACTAAAACAAGGAGGAAGAAAGACGGCGTATTCTACACCCCAAAATATATTACACAATATATTGTGGACAATTCGCTGGGAAAGCTCTGTAAAGAAAAGAAAGCCGAGCTTAATTTAAATGAGGAGGACTTTGTAGTCGCACAAAAGAAAGTCATAAAGAAAAAACATCTTAATACGCTGGATAAATACCGCCAGTGGCTGCTTACTCTTACCATCTGTGATCCTGCATGTGGAAGCGGTGCTTTTTTAAACCAAGCATTGGAATTTCTATTAACCGAGCACCGTCTACTAGATGAGCTTCAGGCCAAACTGTTAGAGCAGCCTCTGGTGTTCTCAGATATTGAATCCAGAATACTTGAAAAGAACTTATATGGTGTAGACATAAATGAAGAGTCGGTAGAAATCGCAAAACTTTCTCTGTGGCTCCGAACCGCACAAAAAGGGCGAAAACTGACTGAATTAAATAATAATATAAAATGCGGAAACTCACTCATTGATGATCCGAGAATTGCTGGGAATAAAGCTTTCAATTGGGAAAAAGAGTTTCCTGATGTTTTTAAGAATGGTGGTTTTGATGTAATGATTGGAAATCCACCGTATGGAGCTAGCTTCAGTATTCAAGAACAACAATTCTACCATGACACATATGATATGATTACAACGAACGTTGAGTCATATATTATTTTCATTGAGAAGTCCTTATCATTGATTTCGAATGATAGTTATTTAGGGTTTATCACACCTGATACATTTTTAGAAGGCTTTGAGAAACCATCATTCAGTCTCTCATGTATAATTTTGCTACTGAAACATAACTGACTGCAGACTTATCGCGGGCATGATTGCCCCGAATAAGCTTGTTGGTCGGCTTTAAA
>PWNQ01000144.1 GCA_003557725.1 Bacteroidales bacterium
AGCTCTAACCAATATACGCCGCTGCTATAGGCCGACATATCCAGGGTGAAGCGTTGGGTTTGGGCCGGGACATCCCATTTTTGGAGCAGTTTCCCCTCCGGACTGTAAAGGCGCAGGTTAGCCTGACCCCAAGCCGTGCTTTGGGGAAACTTTACTTTATAATAAGACAACTGTTCCTCTATAATAAAGCAACGGTTCCCAAATTTATAGCTACTTTTGTCATCTGATATAGGTTTATGCTCATTGACCAGATAACCGTTGAATTTCTGGTTCACTTTTTGCAATAAAGGGATTGTTATGCTTATTAAACGGGGTTTACTTGGTATTATTTTATTTTTGCTGATGATTTTCAGCGCATTGGGACAATCTCCAAAGGAACCGGGAGCGGCCTATGAGTCTTTATTGAGCAATATGAAGATCCGTAACTTAAGCGATCATTTCAATGACGTTATTGAACTTTCCATTCCGGATCGCAGCGGGAATTTTTCCAGTACCCAGGCACGACGCATCCTGGTTGATTTTTTTGAGGATAAATCATGCCCTTCGTTTACGCTTAGCCGGGAGGGAAGTTTTTCCGACGGGTCTTTATTTTTTCTGGGAGACCTGGAATGTGCTTCCGGGGAAAGCTACCGTATATACATAGTTAGTCGCAAGCATAAGGATCAATGGCTTATCCATATATTTAAGATACAGGCCATATAAATACGTCAGTTTTATAGATATTACAGGATATGATTGGTACAGATCAATTGGTTATACATGCTCTGGAGGAGGACCGTGGTAGCGGGGATCACACATCCCTGGCCACCATTCCCGGCTCTTTCCACGGCAAGGCCGCTCTGACGGCCAGGGAAAAAGGGGTGATCTCGGGCATAGAAATGGCCGTAAAGGTGTTTAAAACCACGGATCCATCGCTGGATGTTTCCGTGCGCATTAATGACGGAGACATGGTTCAGTCAGGCGATTTGATCCTGACCGTACAAGGTCCTACCGCTTCCCTTTTACAAGGGGAGCGTGTGGCGCTCAACTTTTTGCAACGTCTCAGCGGCATTGCCACCACCACACGGCAATATGTGGATGCCATAGAGGATTTTCCTTCACGCATTCTGGATACCCGGAAAACCACTCCCCTGTTCCGGGAGCTGGAGAAAAAAGCCGTCCGGGATGGTGGCGCCACAAACCATCGCATGGGCCTTTATGATATGGTAATGATCAAAGATAACCATATCGACTTTGCCGGCAGCATTGCCAATGCCATAAACGCAGTAACAAGCTACCTGAAAAAAAGGGAACTGGACATACCCGTGGAAATAGAAGTACGCACCTTTTCTGAACTGAACCAGGTACTTTCCCACGGCAAGGTAGACCGGATAATGCTGGATAACTTCAGCCCGGAAGACCTGATCATCGCAGTAAACCAGGTAGATAAACAATATGAAACGGAGGCTTCCGGAGGGATTACCCTGAAAAATATCAGGGATTATGCTGCTTCCAACGTGGATTTTATTTCTGTGGGAGCACTAACCCATCATATCAAAAGCCTTGATATGAGTTTGAATGCCATGGCGTAACCACTGACTAACAAGAGGTTAAAGCGAGAGGAAATGAATAAGTTGCTAAAAAAAGTCAAAGCAAACCTTCTTAAAAACAAGGTATTGAAACAACTGATAGAGTGGGGTAAAGCCCTTCAGTTGCCCGGCTTTGAATCGGTGCCCCTTTACCAGGTGGTACACTTTTTTATCCAGGGGATTCGCCAGGGAAGCATCACCACCCGGGCATCCGCCATTTCATTTAAGTTTTTTATGGCCCTGTTCCCTTCGCTTCTGTTTTTTTTCACCATTATCCCCTACATCCCTGTAGAGGGCATCCATGACACCCTGCTGGAGCTAATTCGGGATTTTATGCCCCCCAATGCCTATCAGGCTACCGAACACACCATAAAAGATATTATCGGACATAAACGGGGCGGCCTGCTTTCCGTCGGTGCTTTCCTAACCCTTTACTTTGCCTCCAACGGAGTGAAAAGCATTATAGACGCCTTTAATAAAACCATCCATATGGATGAACAACAGCGGTCGTGGTACCGCCAGCTTACCGGGCTGTGGATGATCTTCATTGTGATCCTGATCATCACCCTGGCCGTAGCGCTGCTCACCTTTGGTACCGACCTGCTCAACCTGCTGGCAAAAAAGGAGATCATCCGGTCCGCCTCGGTGATAACCGCCATACAAATAGGGAAATACATTGTCTCAGCAGCCATAATATTTTTCTGCATTTCCTTTATTTACTACATTGCGCCGGTAAAAAAATACAAGTTCCGTCTGATTTCCGCAGGATCCACTATGGCTACCCTGTTGTCGCTGATCACAACTATGGGATTTAACTATTTCGTGAGCAACTTTGCCAGCTATAATGCGCTGTACGGATCCATTGGAACACTCATCGTGGTAATGCTGTTTATCTATTTTAACTCCATTATTCTGCTCATCGGCTTTGAGCTTAATGCCAGCATCCGCTCCGCCTCCATGCAGAAAAAGGGACTAAACATCAGAAAAAAAGATAACAGTCTGGCAGGGAAAAGATATTAATACCACGGCAACAAGTATTTCTGCATTGTTAATATACCACCAACTTATTGAAGTATATATCTCCTTTCCCGGTGGACACCCTTATAAAATAGATCCCCGGTGAGGGGTCGTGCATTTGTATTAATATCTCCTGATTTTCTTTCTCCACGTTCACTTCCATTTCCCGGATCTGTTCTCCGGTAGCGGTGTATATTATTATCCGGGCCAGTCCGGAAGCCTGCCCATGGATTATGAGGGAAAAAACGCCGGGGTTTGGATTGGGTTGAATAACAGGATGGATACTAAAAGAGCGGTGTTTCAGTCCTGTTCCCGAATCATAAAACTCCACAGCTCCCTGATCCCGCATACATCCATACTGGCTTTCACTCAAAACCGTATATACTCCCGCTTGAAAATTGCTCCCAAGAGTTAGCTTTCCGCCAATGCCATCCACCCTGGGCGAGGAAGTATGTCCTCCGGAGGTTGTCCAGTATTGAGTTCCTGGAAAGCTATTATTGAGTTGTATCTCCCCCATATCTCCCGGTCCCAGGTATCCGTGTCCGGGATGACGTATTAGTGTCACCTGCTGTGGGAGGCCATGCATGTACAGATCAAGTACATAGTTGCTATCACATCCCAGTGTGGTAGTATAAAGGTCTTTATGCACACCGGGCTTGGAATACCATTGTCCACGCCACTGGGTACTGTCCCCATAGCATATGGTGTCATGGGTAATAAATTCATGGCTGGGATAGGTACTGATTATTATGGAGTCCACTCCCTGTCCGCCCAATGCGCCCACTACCCTCACAAAATAAGTTCCTGCCGAATCTATGCTAAGGTGTTGGCTTTTGGCAAGCTGTGGGCCATCCAGGGAGTTATAGTACCAGTATGAGGCATATCCCGAGCCATATCCCGAGTTCAACTGATAGCTTTCCCCATGACAAATAGTAGTATCTGAACCCAGGTCAACGCTCACCGGATAGGGGGTCCAGTTGAGATACGCCCCCAGATCCAGGCCCCAGTCCCCATAAGGATACATATGATCGTCCAGGACAT
>PWNQ01000087.1 GCA_003557725.1 Bacteroidales bacterium
CACCAACGTTTCTTCACCGCAAACTGCCGCGGGTTGGCCCGGTCCTCCCCTTTAGGGGAGTTAGAGGGGCGCGCGCGGGTTGGCCCGGTCCTCCCCTTTAGGGGAGTTAGAGGGGCGCGTGCGGGTTGGCCCGGTCCTCCCCTTTAGGGGAGTTAGAGGGGCGCGCGCGGGTTGGAGGGTCACCGGTTACATATATTTTGGTAATCACAATACTGGCAATCTTCCTCATCATCAGTCTGTTTGAAAGTCATTTGCGGGTCCAGCAGTTTTTCCACCTGTTGCATCAGTGCCTTTTTAAACCGTTGCCGTATTTGGGGTGTGATTCCCTGCTGTTTATCATACTTAAAGAATATGCTATTCACTTCGGGTTTAGTTAGCAGGAATATTCCTCCCTCTCTGGGTTGGTCGTTATTATTTACTTCTCCGTACAGCCAGTCGTAGAACAGCACTTGTATAAGTTCTCCGGTTTTCAGGTCTTCCAGGCATTCAAAGGCATTACTTTGGCTCAGGTCGGCATTTTGCACGTTTCCTGTTTTATAGTCCATTATCCTCAGCGTTCCATTTTTCCGGTCGATCCGGTCTGCCAGTCCGTTAAAAGCCACCTGGCATCCGGCGATAGTTTCCTGGTGGGTCATTTTTTCTTCCAGGCTCACCACTTCCAGTGGTATATTCTTCACCATTCGTGCTTCGCTGGCAAAGAATCTTTTGAGCAGGTCTGTTGCCAGGTCTGTCATCAGTTTATTACGGCCTTGCTTAAGCATTTGGGGAGAATATTCTTTCTTATTCTCTTTGAGATACCTAACAACCATTTGGCTGGTTTGTTCTTTGGCTTGTTCCAGATATTCTGCTGTAACGGCTTTACCGGGGGCATTAAGAAAGTGCATATATGTTTCTTCCAGCACTTTATGGAGCATATGGCCAAAGGTATGCATGGGGATAGTTTCTTCGGGTTCTTCGGGCACATGGAGTTTCAGCAGGTATTTAAAGTAGAACTGTAGGCTGCATTTGGTAAGTGAACGGATAGCGGTAGCTGACAGGCCTTTACTTTCCAGGTGTCTTCGGATATCGCTGGTTAGGCGGGGGTTTGCGGGGATCTTGATCTGTTCCGGTTCTATGGCAGCCGGCTGTGGGGGGATAAGCTTTTCACTGATGGTAAGGTTTTTGTTGTATCCGGGCAGCTCATAGAGCATCTGTCGTATAAATCGGCTTTTCTCGTTACCTCCCAGGCTGGCTGGTTCCGTATTATATATCACCCTCACCTGCTTTGCCCGTTGGATTAGGCGGTAGAAGTGATAGGCATAAATGCTGTCGCTGTCGCCATAGGTAGCCAGTCCGAATTTTTTCTGTATATCGTATGGTATGAGCGAGTGGTTGCCTTTTCCTGCGGGGATAGACCCTTCATTGGCCGACAGGATGATCACATATTTAAAGTCCAGTGCCCGGCTTTCCAGCATTCCCATGATCTGTATACCCTGCAGGGGTTCGCCGGTAAATGGCAGGGTGCCATTAAGGATAGTTTTTTGCACCAGTTTGTTCAGGTCTTTGAAGGATGCCAGGGGGTGGCTTTCCTGAAATATCTCCCCAAGTCCTCCCAGGCGGTCGCTCATCATTTGTGAAGCGTGGCGTTCCAGGACCATATGGTTCTCCCGGGCCAGCTGTTCATGCACATGGTTGCTCAGGTGGATCAGTTGTTGCAGCAGGTTCACCGGTGTATCCATGGCTCTGACGGCCCGTGTAACCGCTTCAGGCATCCAGCTTTCCACCTCTTCAGCGGTAAAAAACAGCTGTTGCTCTTGTGCCAGTGCTTGTGGTTTGGGGTTCTGTCCGGCCAGCAGGTATTGCACCACCGGCAGGCTGGCCAGCTCTGCCAGCTCCTTTTTATGCATGGTCTTCCGTCCAAAACGCTGCCGGTCCATAGCTGCATGCAGCAATACACGGATAAGGCTGGCCATAGAAGTGTTCTTTATGGGATAGCCCATGGTGGCGTTCACAGCCTCCAGGCCCTCTGGCAAGCTGTTCAACAACGGCAACAACATCCCTTCATCGGCCAAAACAACAGCTATCTCCTCCGGAGCGATGTCTTTGGGTTGGGAAGAATGAGGGTCTGTCTGGCATGATGGCTTTCCGGGCGGTTCACTGATCTGTTCATGGATAAGCGACCCGGCCAGTCGTGCCTGACCAGTGACCCCCGGGGTTCCCAGAATTTCTATACTCTTTTGCTGATCACGGTAGTGGCTTTCCACCCATTGCAGTTTATCCTCCAGGAAATTCTTTCTAAAGAAGTGACCGGCTTCGTGGTATGGGTTTTCCATATAAAAAGCGTCGGCATCCACCAGTCGTGTGAGTCGTCCTTCCTTTTTCAGTTGTTTGAGCAGCTCTTCTTCGCATCGGCTATGGGCATAAAACCCGGCAAACAGGAAGTGTTCCCATTTGGGGTGATCCTTCAGCACGCCCGACTCATATACGGCCCTTGCGGCCATCCCTTTATAAGCTTTACCTTGCTTGAGCAATACCTGTCGCAGCTCCTGATAATAGGTATACAGCTCATTAAAGAAGGCCACATACTGTTTTTGTCCGTCGGAAAGGCTATTGCTTTGCGGGTTCCATTGCTCGATGGCTTTGGCCTGGCTAAGAAAGGTAAACAGCTGGCGGGCATCGGCCAGCCCTTCGTCGATGGCGCTGAAGTCGCTCACCATCAACGGGGCCCAGCTAAGAAACTGGTCCAGCTCCTCTTGCTTGCTTCCCTCCTTCTCCCGGTGGATGCCAAACAGCTCCATCATTAGCCCGGTGCTGTCGGCCTCCTCAAAGCCCGAAGCAGTGAAGAAAAAGTCCTCAATGGAATAGATTTGCGGCATCCAAAAAGTCACTTTACGCCGGCGGGCAGCATGGCTCAGCGACCGCCGAAGAAAGGCCCCCGCACGACGACTGGGCAAAACAACCACCAAACCCTCAGGCGAAGATAAATGCCCATCTAAAATATGCGTGGCAACGCTGTCTAAAAAGGTCTTCATAAAGAAAATAATATCCGGGTGAAAAGATTGTCTGATGTTGCAAAGATAAAAATCTATCCGGAAAAAAATGCACGAATAATATGGAGGTGAAATTATTATGGAATGCCCTATGCCCCATGCCCCATGCCCCATGCCATTTTACCCATTATTACAAAAAGCAGGCAGCTACTTTATTCTCTTAGTTCTCTCCGTCGCTTAAGTCACTTCGTTGGCCTTCTCGCATTTATTTATTCCTGGTGTGTCGAAAATTTTCGTCATGGAAGTTTCAATGAGTCCGGTTTAAAAGGTTACTTTTGATTTTCAGCGGATGTGAAAAATGTGTGTTTTTAGACCGGACTCTTCAATATTATCGGGTAGTTGGGAATATTTTTCTATTTTTGGATAATTTTTCGGTGCATTTGGGCTTGGGATGGAGTTATCCTTTAGGGGTGGCTTGCATATCCATACCGGAATGATTTACAATTAACTAACGGGCAATACATTTATGGAGGCACGAAAAAAGTACGGGTGGTTTTCGGGAGTATTTACGCCGTCCATTCTCACCATATTAGGTGTGATCATGTACATGCGTTTGGGCTGGGTAGTTGGTCAGGCGGGTTTA
>PWNQ01000220.1 GCA_003557725.1 Bacteroidales bacterium
TCAGGTGTGGTGTATATTGTTCAAAAACCGACCGGTATTTATGTGGGTTTTGATAATAATCCTCCAGTTCAAACCCCTTTTCCGGGTTTCGGTTTATCACCAAATGCTCTTCTTTAAACACCACTTTATAGAAGATATTTCGGGGGTGGTTGTTTCTTTTTTGTAGCTCCAGCAGTTCATCGGGGGTTATTTCTTTAGCGGGCAGCAGGCAGAGGATATCCTGTGCGCCCCTGGAGACGTTCCCATATCCGGTAAATCCGATGGTCAGCGGTTCCAGTCCGGCAGGCATGCCCTGTTCGGCGATGGCATATCCCACCTGCGAGATGGCCTCTTTGGCCTGATTCAGCGATGTATATTGATGTGCCTGCCGGATGTTGAGCAAAGGGGTGGTGTATCCCTTATGCTGTAGCCGCAAGCCTAAAGCATACAGGGTGTTGATCATCCCCGCCACTCCGGCATAGTGGCCGAAATAGATCATACGCTTTCCCTGCTCATCTTCCACTTTTTCGTAGTCGATCAGGTTGCACCGGAGCTCCATCATCCGCTTAAGCATGGGCATGTTGTGGGGTTGCCCTTTGATAACATGGGAGAAAAACACATAAGTGGTTTCCTGGCGTAATTGCTCCAAGGGGATCTCTTTAATGCCAAATATCACCGGTACATGATCCAGGTTATCCCGTATGGTGGCCCCAGCACGGATATACTCATCATGGCCAAAAATTCGCTGAGGCGTGCTTTCCACGATCACATCCAGCTTCTCATGCTTTACCAGGTGCTCCACGTGATAAGGAGTTAAAGGACTGCGCCGTTCCAAAGGGTACATGTCCTCTTTACGAATGCCAATAGTATGATTCATAAGTTTATAAATTTTATATATTGCTTATTTTCCGATAGTTGTATTTTTATCAGCCCAGTCAGTCCCGAATTCTCGGGACAGGTCCCGAATTCTCGGGACAGGTCCTGAATTCTCGGGACAGGCCCCGAAGGGGAAGGCCACCGCACACTAGCTCACTCCTTCGCCCCTTCGCCATCTCGTCTATGGCGGCCAGTTGTTCAGAGATGTGGGCACCAATACCCTGGCAGTATTCCATCTTCCCCGGAGTTGATCCATGGGGATGGGGTCTTTGTTTTCATCCAAAAATTCCCCCTTGTTGTTGCTTAGCACTTTGACGCAATTCCCGGCGGCCAGGCTGTCCAGCACGGCCCAGATAATGGTATCTGTGGAGGCCCCTTTCAGAGCTATTCCAATGCGAAGGCCCACCATATTGTTATGGATATCCATATAGCCTGCCACCGAGTCATGCAGGCATTTATGTGGTTCATCGTGGTTGCGGTAGTCGTCGATCTCATGGGCACAGCCCAGTCTGCAGGCAGCCCTGGGGCCTATTTCTCTAACTGTTAATGCCATCCACAAAGTATGCCGCGCCGCATCCAGTACCCCGTCGCAGGTTAGCGTGTCATCCAGCACCGGAACAGAAAGGCTGTCCACAATATCTATGGCCTGACGGGATATATCATACGCCTTAGAGGCATAATGCGGATAACGAAACACCCATAAACGCTCATAAAGAGAAAGAGAGAAAAACTCCTTCACCTTATTCTGGCCATATAGCCTGCCCTGTGAAAAAAATAATAAGATAAATAGCAGGGGTAGTATTCTCTTTGTCATAATGTAAAAGCTTGTATTATTTTTCCTTTCAGGTCTGAAAACGCAATGTAGCTTTCCATTGCCAGCCCTGGTTCGGATGGGGTAAGTGAAATCGAATCAATCGATTGCATCCATCAGGGAAGGGTCTGGTATTTGTTATAAGCACCTTTATTATTCATTTTAGCCCCACCTTATAATCATATTATGGTACAAATGTAATACTTTTGTAGAAATATTTTTTGTCATGATGCTAATAACACGCAGGGAGCGGTTCAATGCTGCCCACCGGCTTTTTCGGCCGGAATATAGCCCGGAGAAAAACCTGGAGGTGTTTGGAAAGTGTAGTAATCCCAACTGGCATGGGCATAATTATGAATTGTATGTAACCGTAAGCGGGCCGGTGAACCCCGAGACCGGCTTTGTGATCAACCTGAAAATCCTGAGCCGGATTATCCGGGAGAAGGTCTTGGATAAGCTGGACCATAAGAACATCAACCTGGAAGTGAGCTTTATGAAGGGAAAACTGGCCTCGTCTGAAAACCTGGTAATGGCCATTTGGGAACAACTGGAGGAGCCCATACGCAGGGAAGGAGTGAGGCTGCACCGCATAAAACTCTATGAGACGGAAAATAATTTTGTGGAATACCTGGGAGATAATTAAAGAATTGTTAAGAAAATAGTTGGATATGAGCAAGAAAAAAAGGTCGCAGGATAGTGTTCCCCGCCATTTTTATCACGCCGATGAGGATAATAACATGGGGGGGTATGAGCGCATAGAGCATTATAACCCTGAGCGAATAGAGAAGCTGGCGCCTTTATACCGTGAGGTTTTGGAAATACTGGGGGAGGACCCCAACCGTGAGGGGCTGTTAGACACCCCCAAGCGCATGGCAAAGGCCATGCAATACCTCTCCCATGGCCATGACCTGGACCCTGAGCGTATATTAAAGTCGGCTATGTTTAAAGAAGACTATAAACAGATGGTGATCGTCAAGGATATTGAGATTTTTTCCCTTTGCGAACATCACATGATCCCATTTATCGGTAAGGCCCACGTGGCTTATATACCTGATGGATATGTGGTGGGACTCAGCAAGATACCAAGGGTGGTGGATGCTTTTGCCCGTCGGCTTCAGGTACAGGAGCGCCTGACCACAGAAATTAAAGAAGCCATATATAACACTTTGAAACCCATGGGTGTGGCTGTGGTTATCGAAGCACGGCACCTGTGCATGGCCATGCGGGGCATCCAAAAGCAAAACTCGGTGACCACCACTTCCGACTTTGTGGGGGCATTTACCGTAGATCGTACCCGGCAGGAGTTTTTGCACCTTATTGATGCTAAATTGAGCTGATGATACCGCCAACCACAACCATTAACAATAATTAACCATTTGATAATTCTTATGGCTTTATTTTTGTGAGCCCAAACCCGTATAGAAGCCTGGTCTGAAAAGGGCAGCCATTGATTAACAAGCGTAAGGGAAACAGATCGCTATTAGACCGGGACAAATTTAAGTATTAAAAATAAACAAGAAATAACATGTTACAGAACAGGAACAACAGTATTTTTGGTGCCGGTGGACAGGCGGTGAATCCGTCATCCGGTTCGGCCACCATGAGCAGTGCCGCAGTGAGTTCATTTATGAGCCGGGTTTTCTCCTGGATGTCTATCGGATTGGCTATTACCGCATTTGTTGCATATGGCTTTTCTTCCAGTCCACAGCTTATGAGTTTGCTTCTTTCTTCTGGCGGAGGGTTGAACCTTATGGGTTATGCCGTTATTTTCGGCCCGCTGGTGATGGTGCTGCTTATGTCTTTCCGCTTTCAGGCCATGTCATCGGGGACGCTCAGTCTTATGTTTGGCGGCTACTCCGTGTTGATGGGGATGAGCCTTAGCTTTATTTTACTCACCTTCACCGGGGCTTCCGTGTTTAAGACCTTTGCCATTACGGCCGGAA